>NZ_CP023407.1:617500-926250 GCF_003665435.1 Streptomyces fungicidicus | reverse complement strand
ACCTGGTCACCTGTCTGATCGACACCGCGAAGGGCCGCGTCATCAGGGCCGAGCACGACGTCAGTTCGCCCCGGCCGTACAGCAGGATCAACAGCCTGGCCGGCAGCCGCGGCATCTTCGAGGACTACGCGGGAACCTCGTCGACCGGCGGACGGATCTACGTCGAGCCCGACCACGGCGGGCACTCCTGGCGCGACTTCGACGCCTACCGCAAGGAGTTCGACCACTGGCTGTGGAAGAAGATCGGCGACGACGCGGCGAACAACGGCGGCCACGGCGGCATGGACTACGTGCTGCAGTGGCGCACCGTCCAGCTGATGCGGGCCGGTCTCGTCCCCGACATCGACGTCTACGACTCCGCGGCCTGGTGCTCGCCCGTCCCGCTGAGCGTCAAGTCCCTGGCGGCGGGCGGCCGTCCGGTGGCGGTCCCGGACTTCACCCGCGGCTCCTGGGTGAACCTGCGCATGGGCCTGGACTCCCGCGAGTCGAGCATGCCGCCCGTCGCCTGAGCGCGTTCCGCACGACCGACACAAGGAGCAGCAGGTGAAGACGATCCGCCTGATCAACCCCCTCAGAGCCATGGCGGTCGCGGCGGCCATGGCGCTCGCCGCCGTGCCCGCCGCCACCGCCACCGCCGCCGAGCCCCCGCCCGGGCCCGCGGCCGCACGGACCGAGGTGTCGATCTCCTCCGTCGACCTGGACGGCCCGGCCATCTCCACGGTGAAGGTGACCGTGAAGAACGCCGGACCCCGGAAGATGCGGTCGGTGAAGGTGTCGTTCGCGGGGCCGGCCGGCTGGGCGGTCCAGCCGTCCGTCGCCGGAGTCTCCGGAGCCTTCGCCCAAGGAGCGTCGGCCACCGCGGAGTTCCGCATCCAGGTCCCCGAGAGGCGGAGCGGTTTCACGCTGCGCACCTTCACCGCCACGGCCACCTACGCCGGCGGTGACGGCGCGGGTACGGCGACCGCCACCCGTACCCAGACGTCCGGCGACCCGCTCCCGGACCTCGCGGCCGCCTACAACAACGTGGGTGTCACCGACGAGAACAACACCAAGCCGGGCGACTACGACGGAGGGGGCAACAGCTTCTCCGCGCAGAAGCTGGCCGCCGCCGGGCTGAAGCCGGGCGGCCGGGTCGAGGCGTTGGGCGCCGAGCTGACCTGGCCGGCGGCGGCCCCCGGCACCAAGGGCAACGTCTCCAGCGCGGGCCAGGCGATCGCCCTGAGCGGCAAGGGCGGCAAGCTGGTCCTCCTCGGCTCCGGCGTCACCAGCGGAGCCACCGGCACGGCCACCGTCCACTACACCGACGGCACCAGCACCCGGGGCTCGTTCGGCTTCCCCAACTGGTCCTTCGATCCGGCCGACGCCCACGGCGCGACGCTGGTGGCCTCCGCCGACGGCCGCAACCGGCAGGACGGGTACGGGAACGCGGGCATCGCCTACCGGATCTTCGCCCACTCCGTCCCGCTGGACCCGGCGAAGCAGGTCGAGTTCGTGGTGCTCCCCTCCAACGGCAACGTCCACATCTTCGACATGGCCATCGCCCCCTGACCGCACGGGGCCGCGCGCACGCCGACGGCCCGCCGCACCTCGCGGCGGGCCGTCGGCGTGTCCGTCCGGCCGGTGAACGGGGCGGGTCACACGGCGTGGACCTTGATCCCCGCTTCCGTGAGCCTGGCCGCCATCTCGGACGGCAGCGCGGAGTCGGTCACCAGGACGTCGACGCGGTCCAGTCCGCAGATCCTCGCGAAGGCGCGCCGGCCCATCTTCGACGCGTCGGTGACCACGATCACGCGGCGCGCCCGCTCGGCGAACAGACGGCTGATGCTGGCCTCGTCCTCCTGGTGGGTCATCAGGCCCAACCGCGGGTCGACGCCGTCGACCCCGAGCACGGCGACGTCGAGCACGACCTCGTTCAGCACCCCCACGGTGAGCGGGCCCACGAGTTCGTACGTCTGGGGACGGGCCACCCCGCCGGTGACCACGATCTTCACCTGGGGGCGTACCGCCAGCTCACCGGCGATGTTGAGCGCGTTGGTGACCACCGTGAACATGGGCGCCGACGCCTCTGCCGCCTCCCGCCTTCCCCGGCCGGTGGAACCGCCTCCCGCCCGCAGTCCCAGGGCCCGGGCCACCTCGGTCGTCGTGGTGCCGCCGTTGAGGCCCACCACGTCGCCGTCGGCGATCATCTCCGCCACGGCCGTCGCGATGCGCTGCTTCTCGGAGGCGTGGCGGGAGGTCTTGTAGCGCAGCGGAAGCTCGTAGGAGACCCCGTGCGCGACCGCTCCGCCGCGGGTGCGGACGAGCATCTGCTGTTCGGCGAGTTCGTCCAGGTCGCGGCGGATGGTCGCCGGCGACACGTCGAGCGCGACGGCCGCGTCGTCGACGTCGACCCTGCCCTCGCCGGCCAGCAGTTCCAGCAGCTTGTTCCACCGCTCGTGCTTGGACATGTCGTCGGACTCCCTCGGACCTCGGTACGGCGTTCCCGACGCCACCGTAAGGGACACGAGGTCGGGCGGCTCCGTCCCGCAACGTTCGGGTAACGGCCTCTGGACCTGGGCTTCGCTTCTGCTGAATACTGCGCGACACGACTGATGCTCGTAGCTGCTTGAAAAGCGCAAAGTTTGAGCAAGTTCATGCATTTCATGCGGAGACAAGGCGGTAGACGGCAGTGAAGAAGAGAATGCTCGTCCTCTCGGCGGCCTGCGCGGCCGGTGCCCTGGTGCTCACGGCGTGCGGTGGCGGCGGCACCGGTGAGTCCGCGGACGGCACCGTGACGCTGAAGCTCGTGGCCGCCGACTACGGGGACAAGGCGTCCAACAGCTCCACCCTCTACTGGAAGGACGTGGCCGGGCGCTTCGAGGCCGCCAACCCGAAGATCAAGGTCGACGTCCAGGTCATCAACTGGAACGACATCGACTCGCAGGTCAAGACGATGGTCCAGAGCGGCAACATGCCGGACGTCCTGCAGACCGGCGGCTACGCCGACAAGGTCGCCGACGACCTCCTCTACAAGGCCGAGGAGGTGCTGTCCCCGGCGACCCGCGACAACCTCGTCGACTCCTTCGCCAAGGCCGGCGAGGTGGACGGCGTCCAGTACGGCATCCCCTTCGTCTCCTCCGCGCGCGCCCTGTTCTACAACAAGAAGGTCTTCGCCGACGCCGGAATCACCGAGCCGCCGAAGACCTGGGACGACGTCAGGTCGGCCGCCGAGCGCATCAAGGCGAAGACCCCCGGCATCGCGCCCTACGCGCTGCCGCTCGGCCCCGAGGAGGCCCAGGGCGAGAGCCTGATCTGGGAACTCGGCAACGGCGGCGGCTACACCGACGCCAAGGGGCGGTACACCCTCGACAGCAAGGCCAACATCGAGACCTTCACCTGGCTGCGGGACAACCTGGTCGAGCCCGGTCTCACCTACGGCAACCCCGCCGCCACCGACCGCAGGACGGCCTTCGCCGACTTCGCCGCGGGCAAGGCCGGGATGCTCAACGGACACCCGTCGCTGATCCAGATGTCCAAGGACGGCAAGGTCGACTACGGCATCGCGCCCATCCCCGGCAAGGACGGCGCACTCGACTCCACCCTCGGCGTGGCCGACTGGATGATGGCCTTCAAGGACCGGGGCAACCAGGAGGAGATCAGGAAGTTCCTCGACTTCGCGTACGCCAAGGAGAACACGCTGAAGTTCGACGAGCTGTACAACCTGATGCCCGTCACCGAGGACACGCTGCAGGAGATGACCTCCAGCGGCAGGCACAAGGACCTCGAGCCGTTCTTCGAGCTGCTGCCCAAGGCGGCCTTCTACCCGCTCGGCGACACGACCTGGGACGCGGTCTCCGCCGAGATCAAGAAGAGCGGCGGAACCGCCGTCGGCGACGACCCGGCCAAGGTGCTCGGCGACCTGCAGAGGAAGGCCGAACAGGCCGTCGCCGACCGGTAGAAGGCACCCGAGGAACCGACACACGGAAGGCACCCCCGTGTCCACCAACGTCACGCCCGGCGGCCGACGGCCGCCCCGCACGGGCCGGAGCGGCGCCCACCGCCGCGGCCTCGGCCGGCTCGGACCCCTGCCCTGGATCGGCCCCGCCGTCCTGCTCATCGTGTTCGTCGTGCTCTGGCCCGTCTACGAGATGGTCCGCACCTCGTTCCTGAAGATCAGCGTCAGCGGCTTCGTCCGGGGCTGGGCGGGCCCCGACAAGTACCGCAAGCTGTTCGACGAACCGGGCCTCGGCTCGGTGATCACCGCCACCGTCGTGTGGACCGTCGGCGTGGTCGCGCTGACCATGGTGCTCTCGCTGGCCCTGGCCCAGCTCTTCAACCAGCGCTTCCCCGGCCGCCGGGTGACCCGGTGGGCACTCATCGCGCCCTGGGCGGCGTCCGTGCTGATGACCGCCATCGGCTTCAAATGGATGCTCGACCGGACCGCCGGCGTGCTCAACACCCTGATGACCGACCTCGGCGTGATCGATCAGCCCCAGGACTGGCTCGGCGACCCCGCGACCGCCTGGCCCTGGATGATGTTCGTCGCGGTCTTCGTCTCCCTGCCCTTCACCACGTACACCCTGCTCGCCGGCCTGCAGACCGTTCCCGGCG
Organism: Streptomyces fungicidicus; assembly: GCF_003665435.1. Classification (NCBI taxonomy): domain Bacteria; kingdom Bacillati; phylum Actinomycetota; class Actinomycetes; order Kitasatosporales; family Streptomycetaceae; genus Streptomyces; species Streptomyces fungicidicus. The sequence continues at coordinate 921,660 of NZ_CP023407.1, read as the reverse complement.
AGGTGTACGAGGCGGCGCGGGTCGACGGCGCCGGCGCCTGGCAGACCTACCGCCGCATCACGCTGCCGCTGCTGCGGCCGGCCTTCCTCGTCGGCGTCGTCATCAACCTGATCAACGTCTTCAACTCGTTCCCCGTCATCTGGGGCATGACCCGGGGCGGCCCGGACAGCGACACCGCGACCACCACGGTGTTCATGTACCAGCTCAAGAACTCCGACATCGGCGAGTCCGCGGCCATGTCCGTCGTCAACTTCGCCCTGGTCGTGGTGATGGTCGCCGCCTTCCTCAAAGTCAGCGGCTGGAACAAGGAGGAGGCGTGATGGCCCAGCAGACGATCCGTCCCGCCCCCGGCGCCCCGAAGACGCCGCCGGCCCCCGGCGGCGGCCGGCGGAACGGTCCCCGGCCCCGGCGCGCGCCGCGCCCCCGCACGGTCCTCGTCACCGCCGTCGCCTGGCTGATCGCCGCGGTCTTCCTGCTGCCGTACGCGCAGATGGTGATCACCGCGCTCCGCCCGGCCGGTGAACTGCGCGACGCCACCTACCTCCCGGGGGAGTTCGCCTGGTCCAACTTCATCGACGTCTGGCGGGAGTCGCACCTCGGCGACAACCTGCGGGTCACCCTGCTGGTGGCCGGCGGCTCCACTCTGCTGGTCCTGCTCGTCGCCATCCCCGCCGCCTACTACACGGCCCGCGTCAGATTCCGCGGCCGCAAGCTGTTCCTGCTGCTCGTCCTGGTCACCCAGATGTTCCAGCCCACCTCCCTGCTGGTCGGCCTCTACCGCGAGTTCTACCAATTGGGCATGCTCAACTCGGTGTGGACCCTCGTGCTGTGCAACGCCGCGTTCAACCTGGCGTTCGCGATCTGGATCCTCACCGCCTACTTCTCGGCCATACCCGAGGAGTTGGAGGAGGCGGCCATGATCGACGGACTGAGCCGCGGCCGCGCGCTGCTCCGGGTGACGCTGCCGCTCGCCATGCCGGGCGTCGTCACCGCGGTGATCTTCACCTTCATCGCCGCGTGGAACGAGTTCGTCATGGGCCTGACCCTGTCCACCGTTCCGGAGAGCCAGCCCCTGACGGTCGGCATCAACAGCTTCATCGGCAACTACACCGTCCAGTGGAACTACCTGTTCGCCGCGTCCGTGATCGCGATCGTGCCCGTCGTGGTGCTCTTCGCCTTCATCGAACGCCACGTGGTGTCCGGGCTCACCGCCGGCTCGGTGAAGTAGACCGGCCCGCCCGCCGCCTCCGCCCCCCTCTGTGAAGGAGTACGTCACCTTGTCCGACAACCGTTCCTCCCGCACTTCGGCCGAGATAGCCTCCCAGCCCGCCGTGTGGCGCCGGGCCGCGGAATCGCTGCCGGACCAGGCCGCGGCCCTGCCCCGGCGCGGAGAGCGCGTCGCCGTCGTCGGCTGCGGAACCTCCTGGTTCATGGCCCAGTCGTACGCCGTGCTGCGGGAGACCGGCGGTCACGGCGAGACCGACGCCTACGCCGCCTCCGAGTTCCCCCTCGGCCGGCGCTACGACCGGATCCTCGCCATCACCCGCTCCGGCACCACCACCGAGGTCCTCGGCCTGCTCGGCCGGGTCAAGGGCACCGTGGCCACCGGCGCCGTCACCGCCGACCCCGCCACGCCGGTGATGGAGGCGGCCGACGACGTCGCCGTACTCGACTTCGCCGACGAGGAGTCGGTCGTCCAGACCCGCTTCGCCACCGCCAACCTCGCGCTGCTCCGCGCCCACCTGGAGTCCGAGGGCGCCCTGCCCGCCGGCGTACGGTCCCTGGACTCGGCGATCCGTGACGCCGAACGGGCCGTCACCGAACCCCTCGACTCCGCCCTGGGCGCAGCCGAGCAGTTCACCTTCCTGGGCACCGGCTGGACCTGCGGCCTGGCGCTGGAGGCGGCCCTGAAGATGCGGGAGGCCGCCGGGGCGTGGACCGAGGCGTACCCGGCGATGGAGTACCGGCACGGTCCCATCAGCATCACCGGACCGGGCCGGGTGGCCTGGGCCTTCGGCGACCTGCCGGAGGGCCTCGCCGGCGACGTCGCCCGGGTGGGCGGCACCCTGGTCGCCGGCTCCACGACCGCGCCCGCGGGACTGGACCCCCTCGCCGACCTCGTCCGCGCCCAGCGCCTCGCCGTGGCGCTCGCCGAGGCCCGCGGCTACGACCCCGACCGGCCGCGCAACCTCACCCGGTCCGTCGTCCTCCAGGACAGTCATGCCTGAGGAACCCCACGAACCCGGCTGCGTCACAGCGCTGGACGTGGGCGCCGACGGCGCACCCCGCCGGACGGAGGCCCGGCACCCGTGATCCTCACCGTGACCCTGAACGCCGCCCTCGACGTCACCTACGGTGTCGACCGTCTGTGCCCACGCACCTCGCACCGCGTCGGCACCGCCCACCGGCGCGCCGGCGGCAAGGGCGTCAACGTGGCCCGCGTCCTCTCCGCCCTCGGCCGCGGGTCCGTCGTCACCGGGCTCGTGGGCGGGCCCACCGGCACCCTGATCCGCGACGACCTGCGCACCGTCCCCGGCATCCGCGACGAACTCGTCCCCGTCCGCGGCGACTCACGGCAGACCGTCACCGTGGTCTCCCACCACGACGGCGACGCCACCGTGTTCAACGAGGGCGGTCCCCACGTCACCCCGGACGAATGGCGGGCCTTCACCGACCGGTTCGCCTCGCTGGCGCGGCACGCCCGCGTCGTCACGCTCTGCGGCAGCCTGCCGCCGGGACTGCCGTCCGACGCGTACGCCCACCTGGTGCGCACCGCCCGGGAGGCCGGAGCGGTCACCGTGCTGGACACCAGCGGTCCTCCGCTGCTCGACGCGCTGGGGGCGGGTCCCGACGTCGTCAAGCCCAACGCCGCCGAACTCGCCGCCGCCACCGGATGCGACGACGTCGCCGGGGCCGCGGCGCGGCTGCGCGCGCTCGGGGCCGGCACCGTCGTGGTGTCGTCGGGACCCGACGGCCTGTACGCCGTCACCCCGGACGGCGCCTGGCGCGCCGCTCCCCCCGAGCGGCTGGCGGGCAACCCCACCGGGGCGGGCGACGCGTGCGTCGCCGCGCTCGCGGCGGGCCTCGCCGACGGCCGGCGCCCGCCGGGCGTGCTGCGCGAGGCCGTGGCGCTGTCGGCCGCCGCCGTCCCCCGTCCCGTGGCCGGCGACGTCGACGCCGACCTCTACCGCCGCTTCCGTACCGCCGTCACCGTGGAGGACATCCATGCCGCTCACCCGCACTGACGACATCGTCGGCCCCGCCTCCCGCGCCGGCGTGGGCGTCGGGGCGTTCAACGTGGTGCAGCTCGAACACGCCGAGGCCATCGTGAGCGGTGCCGAGGCCGCGGGGCTGCCCGTGATCCTGCAGATCAGCGAGAACACCGCCCGCTACCACGGCTCCCTCGCACCGATCGGGCTCGCGGCCCTCGCCGTCGCACGCGCGGCGCTCACGCCCGTCGCCGTCCACCTCGATCACGCGGAGTCGGCGGACCTGGTGCACGAGGCGGTACGGCTCGGCTTCACCTCGGTCATGTTCGACGCCTCCAGGCTCCCGTATGACAAGAACCTCGCGGCGACGCGGGAGATCACGGACCACTGCCACGCCCATGGCGTGTGGGTCGAGGCGGAACTCGGCGAGGTCGGGGGCAAGGACGGTGCGCACGCCCCGGGGGCGCGCACCGATCCGGACGAGGCCCGGGTCTTCGTCGCGGCCACCGGGGTCGACGCCCTGGCGGTGGCGGTGGGCAGCTCCCACGCCATGACCACCCGGGACGCCGTCCTGGACTTCGCGCTCATCGCCGCCCTGCGCGCCTCGGTACGCGTCCCGCTGGTCCTGCACGGCTCGTCCGGGGTGGCCGACGCGGGTCTCGCGCGCGCGGTCGGGGCGGGCATGACGAAGGTCAACGTCTCCACCCGTCTGAACAAGGAGTTCACCCGGGCCGCCCGCGCCCACCTGGACGCCCATCCGGAGACCGTCGACCCCCGCAAGTACCTCGGCCCGGCCCGCGACGCCGTCGCGGACGGGGTGGCCCACCTGCTCGGGGTGCTGCACGCCGGGCGGGGCTGACGGAGGCGGCGCCGCTCACGCCGGCGCGGATCCCGACCGGCCGCGCCGCCCGCGCAGGAGGACGATCACCAGGAGCAGGGCGGCGACGACGGCCGGCACGAGAGGCGCGACCGCGTCGCGTACGGGGCGACCCTCACTGTTCCGGTCCCAGGTGCGCGGCGCCCGCCCGGATCGCCTCGCGGATACGGGGATAGGTGCCGCAGCGGCAGATGTTGCGGATGCCGTCCAGGTCGGCCTCGGTGATCGTGCGGCCTTCCTCCGCGACCCGGCGGACCAGGGCGACGGCGGCCATGATCTGGCCGGGCTGGCAGTAGCCGCACTGGGCCACGTCCTGGTCCAGCCACGCCTGCTGCATCGGGTGCAGCTCCGCGCCCACGGTGGCCGGGAGCCCCTCGATGGTGGTGACCTCGTCGGACGGCCGCAGGTCCTTCACGGGGATGGCGCAGGGATTGGCCGCCCTGCCGTTGAGGTGGCTGGTGCAGGCCTTGCAGACGTTGATGCCGCAGCCGTACTTCGGCCCGGTGACGCCGAGGATGTCGCGGAGGACCCAGAGCAGCCGCTCGTCGTCCGGGGCGTCGACGGTGACTTGTTCGCCGTTGAGGCGGAACGTGTGCACAGGCACGAGAACTCCCTGCAGTCGGAGCCGGTTTCAGCGGACGTGGTCCAGGCCGTCGGTGGGGGACGCGGGAACGGGCGGGACGGTGGGCTTCGGGTCGAAGGACAGGGTGCCGTGGTTGATGGGGAACACCGTGGGGAGCGAGCCGGTGGCACGGCCGTAGGCGCAGGCGACCGCGGCCATCGACGCGGCGACGCCGAGTTCCCCGGCGCCGCCGGGTCTGCCGGTGGTGGCCGGCATGACGATGACCTCCAGCTCGGGTGGTGTGTTCCACTGCCGGGTGTAGAAGTAGTTGTCCCAGCTGGCCTCGAGGAAGTGGCCGTCGTGCAGGTGCAGGCTGGACGTCAGGGCCAGGGCGATGCCGTCCATGAGGCAGCCCGTCATCTGCGCTTCCACGCCCAGCGGGTTGACGGCGAGTCCGACGTCCACGGCGATGACCGCCTTGGTGACGCGGGGGCCGGCGACGCCGTCGCGGACGGGCCGGCCGACCGTCTCGGGGCGGCAGTCGATCTCCACCAGGACCGCGCTGGCGGAGTGGTACTCGGTGTGGAGGGCGATGCCCTGCGCGGTGCCGGCAGGCATGCTCCTGCCCCAGTTCCCGGCCTCGGCGACCCTGTCCAGCACGGCGCGTGAACGGTCGTCCCGCAGGAAGCCGCGCCGGAACCGGTAGGGGTCCTTGCCCCGGATGGCGGCGAGCCGGTCGACGAGGAGCTCACGGGCGCAGGTGACGTCGGGGGAGTAGACGTTGCGCATGCTGCCGGTGTTGAAGCCCTTGTCGGTCTCGCTCAGCAGCCGGCTGTTGGCGCCGAAGTCGTAGGGCATCGACTGCGAGAGCTGGAAGAAGGTCTCCGAGAATCCGATGTCGCCCACGGGCAGCCGCGCGGCCAGCGCGGTGAAGATCTCCCCGAGGCCGTGGCCGAGGTCGGTGGACACACTGGTGTGCCGCTGCCGGTAGCCGAGGACGGTGTCGCCCAGGTAGTCGATGCGCACGCGGGAGGTGGCCATGGGGTGGGTGCGGCCCTGCCGGGCGTCGTCCGCCCGGTGCCACATCAGCTTCACCGGTTTGCGGATCCGCTGGGACACCTCGACGGCCTCCAGCGCGGCGTCGAAGAAGAGCTTGCGCCCGAAGGAGCCGCCGCCCTCGGTGACATGCACGGTCACCGAGGCGAGCGGCAGGCCGAGCCGGGCGGCGATCGCCTCCTTCGCGACGATCGGGGCCTTCAGGCTCGACCAGACCTCGGCGCGGTCGGCGCGCACGTCCGCTATCGCGCAGTTGGGCTCCAGCGCGCTGTTGCTGCGGAAGTGGAAGGTGAACCTCTCCTCCACGCTCGGGGTCAGCGGCGGCAGTCCCATGGGCAGTTCGGCCGACCGCAGCTCCCTGAGCACGGACGCGTCCGACTTTCCCTCGGCGGTCCCGGGCTTCCAGGACACCCGCAGGGCGCGTACCGCGTCGATGCACCGCCCGAAGGTGGCGGCCCGTACCGCCACTCCCGTCGTGATCACGACCACGTCGGTGACGCCGGGCATGGCACGGACCTCGGCCAGGTTGGACACCGACTGGACCTTGCCGTTGATGGTCGGCGGCCGGCACACCATGGTCGGCATGGCGTCCGGCACGTCGAGGTCCAGCGTGAACTTCTTGCGTCCGGTGACCGCCGCGCGGGCGTCCACACGGCCGTGCGGTCTGCCGATGACGGTGAACATGTCGCGAGGCTTGAGGGAGACGGACACCTGCTCGGTCCGTGCGCCCGCGGCCCTCCGGGACAGCGCCCCGATGTCGGCGCTCCGGCCGCCGGGGCCGGTCACGACCCCTGCCTCCATGGCCAGTTCGGCGACGGGGGTGTCCCATGCGGCCGCCGCCGCGCGGAGCAGCCGGGTCCGGGCGAGGGCGGCGGCGACGCGGATCGGGGTGTAGGTGGAGAACGTGGTGTTCGATCCGCCGGTGAGCTGATTGAACAGCAGCTCGGGCCGCGCGTCGGCCAGGGTGATGTGCACCCGCTTCAGGGGGATGCCGAGTTCCTCCGCGATCAGCATGGCCGTCGACGTGGTGATGCCCTGTCCCACCTCGGTCCGCGGGAGCGCGAAGGACACGGTGCCGTCGGTGTTCACCTCGACCGTGATCAGGCCGGACGTCGGCAGGGCCGCCGCTGTCATCACGTCGTTGAGGTCGACCAGTTCGGTGATCTCCGGCGAGGGGATCTCCGCGGCCCGCGCACCGGACGCGGGGACGAGCTGGGCCGCCGTCGTCAGGGTGGGAGCGGCCAGCACGTAACCGAGGAACCGGCGTCTGGCGAAGGGCCGGGCGACGGCGTCCTGCCGCGACGTGCGGTCGGCGTCGGTCACCGCCGGCCTCCCGCCCGTGCCGCCGGCGGGCGTGTCGTTCCGTCGCTGCGTGAAGTCGTCATCGTCTCACCCGGGGTCCAGGGTCGGAGAACTCACCCGCCGGCGCCGGTTGGCACTTGCCGGCCGCGGTGAGCTCGGAGGGGACTGGCGCGGCACCGGCGGCGGGAAGCGCGTCGGTGAGGACGCGCTCCCCGCTCCGGTGACGTGGGGCATGGCTCAGGAGGGGCGGTTGGCGTCCGGGATCTCGAGGTGGATCCCCCTGCCCTCGGAGAGGAAGAGCAGGACGAACTTGCGGAGGGCCTCCTCCACCGTCCAGGCGGCCTGGGGGATCAGCGGCAGCGGGATGAGCCCTTCGCGGAAGGCCACCAGCAGCGGCCAGGCGGCGCTGATCAGCGGCTGCCAGAACGGCTCCCTGTCCAGCCCGATGAGGTCGCCGGTCCGGTCGCCGAGCGTGTACCGGGCGAAGCCGTTGATCAGCGGCCGGGTGAGGCCGGCGTCGAGGTCCGCGACGATGTCGAGGAGTACGTCGGTCAGCTCATTGCCCTCGGGTGTGGACGCCAGGATCGGGTCCAGTACCTGCCGGGACTGGGCGTTGGCCGCGTCCCAGGTGGCGGGGATGTACTCGTCCAGGACGCCGAGCATGTGCGCGGTGACCTGCCACACGTGCAGATAGCCGTCCGACTCGGCCGTCGTGACCGGGACCCGCCAGTCCTTTAGCTTGCTCATGACAAACGTGGCCAGGCTGTGCCAGGTCACCATGATGTCGGCCTGGCTGATGGGGATCGTCTGGCCGCCGCTGGTGCGGGACCAGCCGGGGGACTGCGGCAGCAGGTGCCGCACGGCCGCGTGCACCAGGCGGGTCTTCACCGCGGTGACGATCATCCCGCCCTGCGGCTGGTAGGCGTCCAGGTCCCCGACGTCGTAACCGAGTTGGGCCGTCTTGGCGATGCGGTCCTTCATGTCCGCGCCGCCCTTGGAGTAGTAGACGGCGCGCGCCTCCCGCGGGATGGCGGTGCTCATCAGGCCACTGCCCAGGCCGTACAGGGCGCCGGTGTAGATGCCCTTCTTGGTGGTGAACCTGGCCGCGGCCGCGAGCTTGTCCCGGTCCGCCCAGGACGGCAGCCGGCGTGCCTTCTCCATGAAGTCGCGCAGATCCGCGGGGAGTCCGGCCGGTAAGGGCTGGTCGTTGCGGGTCCAGGTGCGGAGCGCGGCGTTGGCCTTGGCGACGTCGCCGCGCTCGATCACGGCGGCGAGTACGGGATCGGCCTCCTCGTCCCAGACCCAGTCGGGGTCGACACCCGCTCCCTTGCCCGCCACCGAGCCGCTCGGCGCCCACGTCCACAGGGACCTCGCCCGGGCCGGCGACGCCGCTCCCAGCGTCCCGAGCGCTCCGAGCGCCCCTCCCGCGATCAGCATCCTGCGCCTGCTCAGGTCGTCCATGAGTGAGAAGTCCTCCTTGAGTTCCACCGGGGCCGGCGGGCGCCCGTGCGGGTGCCCGCGCCGCCTCAGGCGGGCCGGTTGGTTTCGGGGATCTCGATGCGGGTCCCCTGTCCCTTGGTGAGGTAGAACAGGATGTACTGACGGGCCGCCTCCTCGATCGTCCAGGCCAGGGGCGGCACCAGGGGCAGCGGAAGCAGCTTCTCGCGGAAGGCGACCAGCTTCGGCCAGGCGGTCGCGATCGCCTTCTCCCAGAACGGCTCACGCGGGATCCCGTCCCAGTCGGCCACCTGGTCGCCGACCAGATAGCGGGCGAGCGCGTTGACGAGGGGGCGGTCGACGCCGCCCGGGCTGGTCTGCTCGGCGAGTTGGCGCAGCAGGATGTCGGTCAGCTCGACACCCTCGCGGGTGGGTGCCAGGACGGGATCGAGGACCTGCCGGGACTGGGCGTCGGCAGAGTCCCAGGTGGCGGGGATGTACTCGTCCCGGATGCCGAGCAGATGCGCGGTGACCTGCCACAGATGCAGATAGGCCGCCGCGTCGGCGGAGGGCATCGGCACCTTCCACTCGAGCATCTTCCGCATGGCGTAGGTGGGCAGACTGTGCCAGGTGACCAGCATGTCCTGCTGGCTGATGGGGATCGTCTGGCCGCCGCTGGTGCGGGACCAGCCGGGGGACCGCGGCAGCAGGTGCCGCACGGCCGCGTGCACCAGCCGGGTCTTCACGGCCTGCACGACGACGTCGCCGCCGGGGCGGAACGCGTCGAGGTCACCGACGGCGAACCCCAGCAGGCTCGTCTTGGCGACCCGGTCCTCCATGTCGGCGCCGCCCTTGGAGTAGTAGACGGCACGCGCCTCCCGGGGGATGGCGGTGCTCAGCATGCCGCCCCCCACACCGTTGAGCAGGTTGAGGTAGAGGCCCCTCGACTCGTTGAAGGCGGCCGCCCTCTCCAGCTTGTCCCGGTCCGCCCAGGACGGCAGCCGTCGTGCCTCCTCGATGAAGTCGCGCAGGTCCGAGGGGAGTCCGGCCGGCGGTGCCTGGTCGTTCCGGGTCCACCGGCGCAGGGCCTCGTTGACCGACGGCACGTCGCCGCGCTCGATCACGGCGGCGAGTACGGGATCGGCCTCCTCGTCCCAGACCCAGTCGGGGTCGATCCCCGCGCCCTCGCCCGCCACCGAGCCGCTCGGCGCCCATGTCCAGAGGGTCCGGGCACGGGCCGGTGACGCCAGGCTGAGCGCCCCGAAGGCGCCGAGGGCCCCGCTCGCCGACAACAACGTGCGTCTGCTCGGTCCTTCCATCGCCGCGACTCCTCCTCGAGTTCTCCGGTACCGCCAAAGGGGTAGCTACAATGAAACACATCGTGCTTCGTTGTTTCATCAGGGGAGCACATACGCGCCGTGAACGCCAGAGGCTTCACAGAATCGGGGAGGCGATCATGGAACCTTTCCTGTCGGCACTCACGGGGCCGTACGGTGCCCCGTCGGTCCTGGAGAGCGCGTTCGCCGATGCGGTCGAGGGCGCGGACCAGGGCGACGAGATGTCGGCGCGCCTGCTCGACGCCGCCTACGAGCAGTTCCGTCGCATGGGAGTCAAGCGCTCGACCATGACGGACGTCGCCCGGCTCGCCGGTGTCTCCCGGATCACCGTCTACCGCCGCTTCGCCACCAAGGACGAACTGGTCGAGCAGGTCGTACGGCGCGAGTTCCGGCGGTACTTCGGCCGTTTCATCGTGGACATCCAGGCGGCCGAGACCGTCGCCGACCGGGTGGTCCTGGGCTTCGTGAGTTCCCTCAGGGCCATCCGCCGCAACAGTCTCATCGGCGGTCTGATGGCCGCCGAACCGGACGCCGTCGTGCCGTCCATGACCGGCGACGGAGGGCGCACGCTGGCGGTGGTCCAGCAGTTCGTCGCCTCACGGCTGCGTCAGGAGCAGGGCGCGGGCACCATCGCGGCCGACGTGCAAGTGGACCTGGTGGCCGAGATGATGGTCCGCGTCTCCGCGTCCTTCCTGGTCTTCCCCAGCCATGTGATCGACTTCGACGACGACGAGCAGATGCGTGCGGTGGCCCGGCGCTTCCTCGTGCCCATGCTCTCCGGCGGAGGCGGGTGACACCTGGTGTTGGCCCTGCGTCAATAGGCCCCGCGACAAGCAACTGCCTCACTGCACGGCCTGGTTGATGCGACCCTGCGGCCGGTCGGGAGCCCATGTGCCTACTGCCGCACCGGCTATTGACTCCCCGCCAGGAGGGGCCCCACTGTGGGGAACCGCCCGGGAACCGGCGCCCGGATCACGAAGGAGGGAGCCCGCCGTGGCCACAGCGGAGCAGCTGCACAAGTCCGTCGACGGAGAGACGATCACCGCACTGCTGCGTCGCAACGCCCAGCAGTTCGCCCACCCGGCCGGGCCGACATGCACGTGATGCCGACCCGCACCGTGTTCCACCTGGTGCCCACCGTCTTCCCCGCCCTGCGGGACCACTGACCGCGGCGCCGGTCACGACGGCGGCACGACGCGAACACATCCCGAATGTACAAGCGTCCGGGAGCGGCCGCCGCACCCCCGCCACCGGCTGAGTGTCAGTGCCGGCCGCTACGGTGCCTGCCATGCCGGATGCCGAAGACGTACGACGGATCGCCCTGTCCCTGCCGGACACCACGGAGAAGGTCGCCTGGAGCATGCCCACGTTCCGGGTCGCGGGGAAGATGTTCGCCACCCTGCCCGAGGACGAGACCTCCCTCGCCGTGCGCTGCCCCAAGGAGGAGCGCGACGAACTGGCCCTAGCCGAACCGGAGAAGTTCTGGATCGCCGGCCACGAGGCGCAGTTCGCCTGGGTCAGGGTCCGCCTCGCCGCACTGGAGGACGAGGGCGAGCTGCGTGACATCCTCGCCGACTCCTGGCGCCAGGCCGCCCCGACCCGCCTCCTGGAGGAGCACCCCCGGCTGGGCCTGCCGGGCTGACCCCCGTCAGACCCCCGCCGGCACCGCCCCGACGAACGCGCCGATCCGCTCCCGCAGCGAACGGGCGTCGAGGCTGTGCGCCCTGACGTGCTCGTCGATCCGCCCGTAGCGCCGCAGTTCGGCCCGGCCCACACCGAGGCCCAGCACCCGGTGGGGCACGTCGGCGAGCGCGTCGTTCGCCGCCGCCGTCGACGTACCGGCCAGATACGGCTCCACGAGCACGACGTCCGTCCCCGCGGATTCGGTGGCACGGCGCAGGCCGGCCGCGTCGAAGGGCCGGACGGTGGCGGCGTACAGCACCGTGAGGTCCAGTCCCTCCGTGGCGTCGAGCACGGCGTCCAGCATCGGCCCGACGGCGACGACGACCCCGGCGCGTCCCTCCCGCACGGTGCGCAACCGCTCCCCGTCCACGGGCAGCCCCCGTGCGTTGGACTGCAGGGACAGCCGCACGTACACCTTGTCGTCACCGGCGGCCACCGCGTGCCGCAACAGCGTCTCGGCCTCGTCCGGATGTCCCGGCACATGCACGGTCCAGCCGTCCAGGGTGTCCAGCAGCGCCACGTCGCCCGGCGCCATGTGCGTGTACCCGCCGGCCGGCCAGTCGAAGGAGGCGGCGGCGCTCACCAGTACCGCGCCCGCGTCCTGGTGGCCGAGATCCAGCTTCACCTGCTCGAACGGCCGCTCGACCAGGAAACTCGCGAAGGTGTGCACCACGGGACGCAGTCCCGTGAGCGCCATCCCGGCCGCCGCTCCGACCAGCAGTTGCTCCCGGATGCCCACGTTGACGACCCGGTCCGGATGCCGGCGCCGCGCCTCGGCGAAGCCGTCCGCGCCGATCTCGGCGAGCACCGCCACGACCCGGGGGTCCTCGTCGAGCAGCCGGGTGACGAGAGGGGCGAAACGATCACGCATGGTGTCCACGGAATCGGTCCTTTCGATGAGAGTGCGGTGCGATGAGAGGGAGGTGCGATGAGAGGCAGGGGAGACAACGCGGCCGCGGACGCGGCGGGTTCAGGAGTGCTTCGGCTCGACGCGGGCCACCACCACGTGCGGCCTGCCCGGATGCGGCGCGGTGAACGCGGCGTACAGCGCCTCGTGGTCACGGCCGTCGACGGTGAGCGCGGACCAGCCCGCCGCCTCGAAGCGTGCGGCGATCCCGCCCGGCCGGGCGTGGGAGGCGGAGGAGTTGTCGACGACGACGGTGTGCAGCCGTTCCAGACCGGCGGGCCCGGCGAAGGCGATCGCCTCGTGGTTGCTGCCCTCGTCCAGCTCGGCGTCCCCGATCAGCGTCCACACCACCGGCTCGTCCCGCCCCTGGGCACGCAGCCCCAGCGCCGTGCCGACCGCCAGCGGCAGCCCGTGCCCCAGCGACCCGCTGCCGATCTCCGCCCCCGGCACCAGCACGCGGTCCGGGTGATGGCCGAGCGGGGAGTCGTACGAACCGAAACCCGGCAGCCACTCCACCGGCAGGAACCCCTTGGCGGCCAGGACCGCGTAGTACGCCATCGGCCCGTGCCCCTTCGACAGCAGGAACCGGTCCCGCCCGGGATCGTCCGTCCGCTCCGGCCCGACCCGCAGCACCCGGTCGTAGAGCACCCACAGCACGTCCAGCGTCGACGTCGCGGCCGGGCCGTGCTTCTCGTCGCCGGTCATCAGTCCCATCAGGGCCGGCAGATCGCTGAATCCATAGCCGTGTGCGCGTTCCTCGGTGATCGTCATACGGGGATCCTGCAACCTCGACCAAACTTCAGGTCAAGTGCGTCCCCTGGTCTCCGGCCCCGCTGAATGGATGCGCGATCACCGCCCCGAGTGCGGTATGGTTTCCGTGCGCGTTCGGCCCGGGGAATCCCCAGGTCAGACGGGCACCGGGACGTGGCGCAGCTTGGTAGCGCACTTGACTGGGGGTCAAGGGGTCGCAGGTTCAAATCCTGTCGTCCCGACTTGCCGTGAAGCAGGTCGGAGGCCGTATCGGGGAAACCCGGGACGGCCTCTTCGTCGTTCCCCCGCACTGCCGCGAGCAAATCGTCGGCGAATATCCTTGATGTAACCGTATGTCCTGTTTAGCGTACTCCGGGTAGGCACTGCCGCGGGGTACGCACACCCGCGCCGCGATCCCGGAAGCGAGGTGTGGAGCGCGTGGTGCGACGGACGCGGGCGCTGGTCGCGCTGACCCTGCTGGCATCGGCGCTCGCCGCCTGCGGCGGTGACGGGGACACCTCCCGGCCCACGCTCAACTGGTACAACTTCCCCGACGACTCCGGAGCCCTGCAGAAGGCCGCCGACCGCTGCGGCAAGGAGTCCGGCGGGCGCTACCGGATCAGCTACAACAAACTGCCCCGGGCGGCCGACGGCCAGCGCCAGCAGCTGGTGCGCAGACTCGCCGCCGAGGACGACTCCCTCGACATCCTCGGCCTGGACGTCACCTGGGCCGCCGAGTTCGCCGAGGCCCGCTGGATCCGCGAGTGGACGGGCGGCGACAAGCGCCGGGCCACCGAGGGCACGCTCCGGGTCCCCCTGCGGACGGCCACCTGGAAGGGCAAGCTGTACGCCGTCCCGTACAACACCAACGTCCAGCTCCTGTGGTACCGCAAGGACCTGGTGCCGCACCCGCCCAAGACCTGGGCCGAGATGCTGGACATGTCCCGCGCCCTGGCCCGGCAGGGCAAACCGCACTACGCGGAGATCCAGGGCGCCCAGTACGAGGGCCTCACCGTCTGGTTCAACTCCCTGCTCAACAGCGCCGGCGGCACCATCCTCAACCCGAGCGCCACCGCGCCCTCGCTCGGACCGCCCGCCGTACGGGCCGCCTCGATCATGCGCGACCTCGCGAACTCCCCGGCCGCGGACCCCTCCCTGCCCAACCAGATGGAGGACCAGAATCGCCTGGCCATGGAGTCGGGCGTGGCGGCCTTCGAGATCAACTACCCGTTCGTCTATCCCTCGATGAAGGCGAACAACCCGAAGCTCTTCAAGAACTTCCGCTGGGCGCCCTACCCCCGCGTCGACGCCGGCCGCCCCGCCCACCCCACCATCGGCGGCATCGACCTCGCCGTCAGCGCCTACTCCCGCCACCCCGACCTGGCCTTCGAGGCCGCCCTGTGCCTGCGCGACCGGGAGAACCAGCTCACCGCCGCACTCGAGGGCGGACTGCCGCCCACCCTGCGGGCCCTCTACGACGAGCCCGCGTTCAGGAAGGAGTACCCCTTCTCCCAGGAGGTGCTGTCCTCCCTGGAGTCGGCGGGCGTACGCCCGCTCACCCCCGCCTACCAGAACGTGTCGATCGTCGTCTCCCACACCCTGTCCCCGCCCTCCGCCATCAGACCCGAGAGCGCGGTCCGCACCATCGGCGACCAGATCGACCAGGCCCTGCGATCCGAGGGTGTGATCCCGTGAGCACCATGGCAGAGCCGGCGAAGGACAGGACGAAGGGCGGGAGGACCCCCTCCGCCGGCGCCAGGCAGGAGCGCCGGCTGGGCTGGCTGCTGTGCGCCCCGGCCGTCCTCGTCATGACCGCCGTGACCGCCTACCCCATCGGCTACGCCGTCTACCTCTCCCTGCAGCGCTACGACCTGCGCTTCCCCGACCGGGCCGAGTTCGTGGGGCTCGGCAACTACGGGTCGGTGCTGTCCTCGCCGTTCTGGTGGGACGCCTTCTGGGTCACGGTGTTCCTCACCGCTGTGTCCGTGACCATCGAACTCGTCCTCGGCATGGGCCTCGCCCTGGTGATGCACCGCACGCTCTTCTCCCGCGGCACGGTGCGCACCGCCGTCCTCATCCCGTACGGCATCGTCACCGTCGTCGCCGCCTTCTCCTGGCAGTACGCCTGGACCCCCGAACTCGGTTACCTCGCCGAACTGTTGCCCAGCGGCGACGCGCCGCTCACCGAGCAGTGGCCCGCGCTGTGGCTGATCGTCCTCGCCGAGGTGTGGAAGACCACCCCGTTCATGGCGCTGCTCCTGCTGGCGGGCCTCGCCCTCGTCCCGGAGGAGACCCTCAAGGCCGCCATGGTCGACGGCGCCACCTCCTGGCAGCGGTTCCTACGGGTCATGCTGCCCCTGATGAAACCGGCCATCCTGGTCGCCCTGCTCTTCCGCACCCTGGACGCCTTCCGGATCTTCGACAACATCTACGTCCTGACCTCGGGCGCCCACGGCACCGGCTCCCTGTCCATCCTCGGCTACGACAACCTGTTCACCGCGCTGAACCTGGGCATCGGGTCGGCGATCTCGGTCCTGATCTTCCTCTGCGTCGGGATCATCGCCTTCACCTTCGTCAAGCTCTTCGGCGCCGCCGCACCCGGCGCGGAGGTGAAGCGCTGATGACCGCCGCGGGCAGGACGCACGCGACCCGGTGGGTCGTCGTCAACGTCGTCGTGGTGCTGTACGCCCTGTTCCCGGTGTGGTGGATCGCCGCACTGTCGTTCAAGGACCCCGCCACCCTCACCGACGGGGACTACATCCCCCGGGAATGGACCCTGGAGAACTACCGGGGCATCTTCGCGACCTCCGAGTTCACCCGGGCGCTGGTCAACTCGATCGGCATCGCGCTGATCGCCACCGTGATCGCGGTGGCCCTCGGCACCATGGCCGCCTACGCGGTGGCCCGGCTGCGGTTCCCCGGCAAGCGGCTCCTCATCGGCATGTCGCTGCTGATCGCCATGTTCCCGCCGATCTCCCTGGTCTCCCCGCTGTTCGACATCGAGCGGACCATCGGGATCTTCGACACCTGGCTCGGGCTGATCATCCCGTACATGACCTTCTCGCTGCCGCTGGCGATCTACACCCTGTCGGCGTTCTTCCGGGAGATCCCCTGGGACCTGGAGAAGGCTGCCAAGGTGGACGGCGCCACCCCCGCGCAGGCCTTCCGGCTGGTCATCGTGCCGCTGGCCGCGCCCGGCGTGTTCACCACGGCCATCCTCGTCTTCATCTTCTGCTGGAACGACTTCCTGTTCGCGATCTCGCTGACCTCCACCGAGTCCGCGCGCACGGTGCCCGCCGCGATCGCGTTCTTCACCGGCAGCTCGCAGTTCGCGCAGCCCACCGGGTCGATCGCCGCCGCCGCCGTGGTGATCACCATCCCGATCATCGTCTTCGTCCTGCTCTTCCAGCGGCGGATCGTCGCCGGACTCACCTCCGGCGCGGTCAAGGGTTGAGCATCAAGGCAAGGAGGAGCCACCCATGGCCGAGATCGTCCTCGAGGGAGTCACCAAGCGCTTTCCCGACGGCTCCGTCGCCGTGCGGGACGTCGACCTCGAGATCGCCGACGGCGAGTTCGTGATCCTGGTCGGTCCCTCCGGCTGCGGCAAGTCGACCACCCTCAACATGATCGCCGGCCTGGAGGACATCACCGACGGCACCCTGCGCATCGACGGCCGGGTCGTCAACGACCTCGCCCCCAAGGAGCGGGACGTCGCCATGGTGTTCCAGAGCTACGCCCTGTACCCGCACATGAGCGTGCGGGAGAACATGGGGTTCCCGCTGCGGCTGGCGAAGGTCGACCGGGCCACCATCGACAGCAAGGTCGAGGAGGCCGCGCGGGTGCTCGACCTGAGCGAGTACCTCGACCGCAAGCCCGCCAACCTCTCGGGCGGCCAGCGCCAGCGGGTGGCCATGGGCCGGGCGATCGTCCGCGACCCCAAGGCGTTCCTCATGGACGAGCCGCTGTCCAACCTCGACGCCAAGCTGCGGGTGCAGATGCGCACCCAGATCTCCCGGCTGCAGCGCCGCCTGGGCACCACCACCGTGTACGTCACCCACGACCAGACCGAGGCGATGACGCTCGGGGACCGCGTCGTGGTGATGCGGCAGGGCCTCGTCCAGCAGGTCGGCACCCCCGCCCGGCTGTACGACATGCCGCGCAACCTGTTCGTCGCCGGCTTCATCGGCTCCCCGGCGATGAACTTCCTGGGCGCCTCCCTGTCCGGCGGCGCGCTGCGCACCCCGCTGGGCGACCTGCCGCTCGACGACCGCACGCGCCAGGAGCTGGAACGCCGCGACGCGCCGCGCGAGGTCATCGTCGGGCTGCGTCCCGAGGCCTTCGAGGACGCGAGCTTGGCCCGCGGGACGGGCGGCCCCGTCGTCACCGTCACCGTGGACGTACTGGAGTCGCTGGGTTCCGACGCCTACGTCCACTTCGGCGCCGAGGGCGGGCCGGTGACCACCGCCGAACTGGAGGAGCTGGCCACCGACTCCGGCATGCGCGACACCGGGGCCGGGGGAGCCCAGCAGATCGTGGCCCGGCTGGACGCCGCCACCCGCGCCCGGGAGGGCGCACCCGTCGAACTCCGGATCGACATGGGCAAGGCCCATGTCTTCGACCCGTCGACGGGAAGCAACCTCACCCACCCGGAGCACCCGGAGCGCTAGGCGGCGGCCCCGCGTCCCGCGTGTCAGATCACGCAGCCCGCGTGCGCCAGCGCCTGCTTCAGGAGCACCCCGTGGCCGCCCGGCATCTCGCTCTGGACCGCCTCGGACACGGCGTCCCGCGGGCTGAACCAGACCAGGTCGAGCGCGTCCTGCCGGGGCCGGCAGTCACCCGTCACCGGCACGATGTACGCCAGCGACACCGCGTGCTGCCGGGGGTCGTGGAACGGAGTGACGCCGTGGGTCGGGAAGTACTCGGCGACCGTGAACGGCTGCAGCGACGCCGGCACCCGCGGCAGCGCCACCGGTCCGAGGTCCTTCTCCAGATGGCGCAGCAGGGCGTCACGGACGCGTTCGTGGTGCAGCACCCGGCCGGAGACCAGCGTCCGGCTGACCGTGCCGTCGGGCCCGATGCGCAGCAGCAGACCGACGCTGGTGACTTCACCGCTGTCGTCGACGCGCACGGGCACGGCCTCGACGTACAGGATCGGCATCTGGGCGCGTGCCATCTCCAGCTCGTCGGAGGACAGCCAGCCCGGCGTGGTTTCGGTCATGTCAGACATTGCTTGATCATACTTTCAGCGGTCAAGGCTTCACGGCTACCGCGCCGTACTGGGGCACCACGAGATCGGATCCGGGCGCGGCACGCCACTGGGAGCAGGACACCAGCCCGGGCCCGACGAGTTCCAGCCCCTCGAGGAACGAGCCGATGTCCGCGGCGCTCCGGGCAGTGATCGGGGGAGTGGCGTTCTCGTTCCAGAACTCCATGGCCGGGACCTGCAGTTCGCCGCCGACCTCGGGGTCGAACGTGGGGTGCGTGAGGACCAGGAAACTGCCGGAGGGCACCGACGCCATGATCCGGCGGACGATGTCCCGCGCCTTGTCGGTGTCCAGCACGAAGTTGAGGATCCCCAGCATCATCACCGCGACGGGCCGCGTGAGGTCCAGGGTCCCGGCGGCGCGCTCCAGTATGGCGTCCGGGTCGTGCACATCGGCGTCGATGTAGTCGGTCGCGCCCTGGCTCGCGCCGGTCAGCAGGGTGCGGGCGTGCACCAGCACGATCGGGTCGTTGTCGACGTAGACGATCCGCGAGTCCGGCGCGATCCGCTGCGCGATCTCATGGGTGTTGTCGGCCGTTGGCAGCCCGGTGCCTATGTCGAGGAACTGCCGCACACGGCGCTCGCCGGTCAGATACGCCACCGCGCGGCCCAGGAAGTCCCGGTCGGCGCGGGCGATGTCCCGGACGACCGGGTTGATCGAGGCGACGTGGTCGCCGACCCGCTGGTCGACCTCGTAGTTGTCCTTGCCGCCGATCCAGTAGTTCCACACGCGCGCGTTGTGCGCCACACCGGTGTTCAGCCTCGCCGAGCCGCTCGGCGGGGTGTGGCTCTCACTCACGGTCTCTCCCTCTCCCTTGCCCGCGCGGCCCGTGCCGGGCCGTCGCGGCCATTGTGCCGCGCGGTGATCACGTTGTCCCGCGAACGGGGGGAGGCGGAGGCCGGGACGGCCGGGTCACCGGGCGCCGGCGCGCTCCAGCGAGTCCTCGGCCACGTCCTTGTCGATCGCCGAGCGGACCAACGCCGCGGCGAGCACGGCCGGTTCGGTGCGCCCGGCGAGCCCGAGGAGCCGCTCCGGGTCCCTCGGCAGCCCCAGCCGCTCGGCGCCCTGCAGGGCCTTGGCGTCCAGCCGCGGGGAGGTATCGGGCCAGACGCGCTGGACCTCGCGCAGGAAGATGTCGGCGCCGGCCGGGCCCATGCCGGGGAACTCCTGGAGCAGCCGGCGCAGTTCACCGGTGTCACCGTCCGCCTCCCTGCGCAGCCTGCGCAGGTCCCCGCCCCAGCGTTCGTTCAGCAGCTCCGCCGCCTCACCGAGTTGGGTGGCGGTGCGCTCGTCGTAGCGCCGGTAGCCGCCCCGCCCCAGCGCGTCCACCCGTTCCTGCCAATCGGCGCCGGCCATGCGGCGGGGATCGCGCAGCCCCGCCTCGTGCAGGGCACGGGCGGCGGCCACGGCGATCGATCCCCTGATCCGGGCGCTGAGCAGATGGGCCAGCACCAGCAGCCGGTACAGCGGCTGCGGGGTGTCCCGCAGCGTGATGCCGGCCTCCTCTGCGTACGTCCGGCCGTGCGCGCCGACCAGGGCGCCGACCACCCGCTCGTCCCGGCCGGTCACGGTCAGGCCTTGAGCGGGTCGTGGCCGAGGGTCATCAGACGGTGCCGACGGGGTGTGTCCTCGGCCGCGGGCTCGTTCTCCGGGTCCGTCTGCGCGGTGACGGCGTCCACGACCTCCTCCATCACCCGGAGGTCGTCGTCGGTGAGATCGGTGCGGCGCTTCTGCAGGATGGCGAGGACGTGCTGCCCGGTCTCGCTGCCCGCCCGGTCCGGCAGCGGCTCGGTGGTCTCACCGGCGTCGCTCACCCGCAGCCAGGCCGCGAGTTCCGCCGAGGTCATGTTCACCACGCGATGGAAGTCCTCCCACAGCGCGTCCATTTCGAGGGCGTCGCTCATGTTGTGCCCCTTACGTGCGTGTGTTCTCCGGTGCCGGGGCGGTCAGGACCCGCCGGGGGAGTTCTCCGCCTCGAACATCCAGCGCTGCTTCTCCAGGTCCGCGGTGACCGAGATCAGCAGGTCCTGGGTGACCGGGTCCGCCTTCTCGGTGGCGTCTATACGCTCGCGCAGGCGCAGGACCGCCGAGCCGAGCGCCTCCGTCATCACCTCGATGGCCTCCGAGTCGCGCAGCCAGCCCTCCTTCGGGGCCGGCAGCGAGAAGACCTTGGCGATGGTCTCCGGGCGGCCGTCCGGCGGCACGCCCAGCGTCGCGGCGCGCTCCGCCACCGTGTCGGCGTGGGTGCGCGCGGCCGAGACCACCTCGTCCAGCTGGAGGTGGACGGAGCGGAACCGGGGACCCACGACGTTCCAGTGCGCCTGCTTCCCGATCAGTGACAGCCCGAGCAGGTCCACCAGGGTGTCCTGGAGGGCCTCGCAGGAAACCCGGCGGGCCTCGTCGGGCAGGGTGCTCCTCACGACGGTCATGGGGTGCTGTTCCTCCTTCTCGTGACGTCCGTGGTCCCGCGGAGCGGTGCCCCGCGTGCGCTCTCTCCCTGGCGGGCGGCGCTCCGCGACCACTCCCTGAGCGCGCGGGTGCCCCCGCCCCTCCCGCACAAACACGGCCCGCGGAGGGCGACGGGGCCAGCCGGGGATCTTCCCAGGCGGCAGTCCCGCGGTCTATAGTCAAAAACTAGCGGTGATAATTAAAATGCCGCGGTCACCGCACCGCCACCGGCATCGGTCAGGAGTCCTGTCGTGCGTCCCGTCCACTTCGCCGCCGCCCGCCGCACCCCCATCGGCAAGTTGCGCGGAGCCCTCTCCACCGTACGTCCCGACGACCTCGCCGCCGCCGTGATCCGCGGTCTGGTCGCCGACGTGCCCGCGCTGGACCCGGCCCGCGTCGACGACGTCTACTGGGGCGCCGCCAACCAGGCGGGCGAGGACAACCGCAACGTCGCCCGGATGGCCGCGCTCCTCGCCGGCCTCCCCGAATCCGTCCCCGGCGCCACCGTCAACCGGCTCTGCGCCTCCGGACTCGAGGCCGTCACCGCCGCCGCCCGCACCATCGCGTCCGGCGAGGCCGACATCGTCGTCGCGGGCGGCTCCGAGTCGATGAGCCGGGCCCCCTTCGTCCTGCCCCGTCCCGACGAGGCCCTCCCGCACCGCATGGAGACCGCGGACACCCGACTCGGCTGGCGGCTGGTCAACCCCGCGATGAAGGACCTGCACGGCCTGCTGGCCATGGGTGAGACGGCCGAGGAGGTCGCCACCCGGTACGGCGTCACGCGCGAGCGGCAGGACGCGTTCGCCCTGCGCAGCCACCAACGCGCCGCAGCCGCCCGGGCGAACGGGCACTTCGACGACGAACTGCTGCCCGTGACCCGGCCGGACGGGGTGGTCGTCGACGCCGACGAGTGCATCCGCGAGGACACCTCCGCCGAGAAGCTGGCCCGGCTGAAGCCGGCGTTCCGCGCGGGCGGTTCGGTCACCGCGGGCAACGCCTCCCCGATGAACGACGGCGCCGCCGGCCTGATCCTCGTCAGCGAGGAGGCCCTCAACGAGCTCGGCCTGGAGTCGCTCGGCCGCTATGTCGCCGGCGCCTCCGCGGGCGTCCACCCGGACGTCATGGGCATCGGCCCCGTCCCCGCCACCCGCAAGGTGCTCGCCCGGGCCGGCTGGAGCGTCGGCGACCTCCAGGAGGCGGAGTTCAACGAGGCGTTCGCGGCGCAGGCGCTGGCCTGCGTCGACCAGCTGGGCGTCGACCCCGGCCTGGTCAACGCCGGCGGCGGCGCGATCGCGCTGGGCCATCCGCTGGGCTGCTCCGGCGCCCGCATCCTCACCACCCTGCTGCACCGCATGCGCCGCACCGGCGCCGAACGGGGCCTGGCGACGATGTGCGTGGGCGTGGGACAGGGCAGCGCGCTGCTGGTCGAGAGGCACTGACCACCACCCCGGGACGCCGTCCATCGAGACCGTCCGCACGGGCGCCGATCGCCTGCGCATAGCATCGGTCCCCGAAATGGACATGATGACGCTGTGGCACCTCAACGGCTGGGAATTCGCCGCGCTCGCCTTCGCGGCCCTGCTCGTCGGCTTCTCCAAGACCGCCGTCAGCGGGGCCAACACGGTCAGCCTCGCCATCTTCGCGGCCGTACTGCCGGCCAAGGCCTCCACCGGCGTCCTGCTGCCCATCCTGATCGCCGGGGACGTGCTCGCCGTCCTCACCTACCGCAGGCACGCCCACTGGCCCACGCTGTGGAAGCTGTTCCCGGCGGTCGCGGCGGGCGTCGTCGCCGGGACCCTGTTCCTGGTGTGGGCGGACGACGGGATCGTCCGGACCTCCATCGGAGCGATCCTGCTGATGATGGCCGGGGTGACGGTGTGGCGGCGGCGGACGGCCGACGCGACGGGGGAACCCGACGCCGTCACCACCCGGGCCGGCCGCGCCAAGGCCCGCTCCTACGGAGTCCTCGGCGGCTTCACCACCATGGTCGCCAACGCGGGCGGCCCGGTGATGTCGATGTACCTGCTCTCCGCGGGCTTCCGGAAGCTCGGCTTCCTGGGCACCTCGGCGTTCTTCTTCCTCATCGTCAACACCTCCAAGCTGCCCTTCAGCGCCGGCCTCGGCCTGATCGACGCCGACTCGCTGCTCCTCGACGCGGTGCTGGTGCTGTTCGTGGTACCCGGCGCGCTCCTCGGCAGATGGGCGGTGAACCGGATCAACCAGCGCCTGTTCGAGCAACTGGTGATCGCGGCGACGGTCGTGGGCGGCGTGCAGCTACTGGTGCCCTGAGCGGGGCCCGGCCGGTTCGTTGCGCCCGGCCGGCCGGTGCGGATCCCGCGCCCCGTGCGGGCGGTGCAGCCGGCTGGGCGCGGCGGTACGGCCGACCGTCGCCGCCAGCTTGCGCAGCCGCTTCCAGTCCAGCCGCGGCGGGGCGGGTGTGACGCCGGGCCGCTTGCGCGGCACCCGGACGCGCAGCGCGCCGGGCGCGATGCGGCAGTGGACGGGGGCGGGCAGGACCATGGCCTCCCCGTCGACGCCGGCATCGATCTCGGCGCGGTCCGCCTCGATGACGACCTCGGTGGCGGTCACGATGGTCAGCCCGCTCGGCTCGGGGTTCAGCAGCAGCGCCGCGGCGCTGATGGCTCCCTCCAGCCGCACCCCGAGGACGCCCAGCGCGGCCGAGTCCAGCCGCTCCCGCCGCCCGAGGCCGAACGGGTCGCCGGTGCGGTAGGGGTTGTTGCTGACCAGCACGGCCTGCGGGGCGACGAGCGTGGTGTCCCCGGCGCGGGCGACCAGCCGGGGCCCCTGCTGGCCGGTGAGCAGGTCGGGCAGCATCTCCAGACTGGTGCCGATCTTGTCGTCGCGGTAGGCGGGGCTCTGCACGATCGCCGCGTACGCGCCGAAGGACGCGTTGTTCACGAACGGCTGACCGCCCGCGAACCCCAGGTCGACACGGAGTTCGACGCCGTCCGTGAGCGCGTCCAGACAGGCCGCCGGGTCGCCGCGGTCGAGGCCGAGGTCCAGGGCGAAGTGATTGCGCGTCCCGGCGCTGATGACCAGGAACGGGATGTCGTGCTCGGCGGCCACGGCCGCGACCAGGGCCTGGGTCCCGTCACCGCCGGCGGCGCCCAGCAGATCCGCCCCGTCGGCGACGGCGGCCCGGGCCAGCGCGGTGACGTCGTGCTGCTTGCCGGGCTCGAGCAGCACGACCCGGGCGCCCAGACGCTCCGCCTTCTCCCGCAGCCGGAACCGGCCCACCTTGCCGCCGCCGGACCGGGGATTCATGATCAGCACCGGCTTCCGGGGCGGCGGCAGCCGCCGCTCCCGGGCCGGGGCGTGCCCGCCGCCCGTTCCGCGCAGCGCGAACCTGCCGCTCCACACGGCCAGACCCCACAGCGCGAGGGACACCAGCAGCGCCCAGAACAGCGTCACGGCGAACAGGGTGATCAGCCCCGCCGGCACACACACGGCGACCAGGGCGGACACCCACCGCAGCGGGCCCCGCAGGGTCAGCGTCCACCACAGCGCGGCCGCGCTGAGCCCCAGTCCCGCGACCCCGCACACCAGCAGCAGCAGGCCGGTCAGCCCGCCGTAGACCAGCGGGGTCGCCACCGCCAGCACGGCGGCGGCCAGCGCCCCCCGCGCCGCCCACCGCTGGGCGTGATAGCCCCGCCCGCTCCAGTCCACGGCCATGCCTCCTCCAGTCACCCGGCGTCATCGTAGGACGTGTGCGTACGTGTGTGCGGCGGGACGGCGATCTTCGCGGGCGGCCCGCCGCCGGACAGGGCGCCCGGGCCTCGTACCCTCGGCTCCATGGCCCCCCACGTCCTCATTCTCGGCGGCACCGCCGAGGCGCGCGCACTGGCCGCCGAGCTGTCCGCCCGCCCCGGACTCCGGGTGACCACCTCCCTCGCCGGACGGGTGTCCCGGCCGGGCGCGGTCGCCGGGGAGGTGCGCGTCGGCGGCTTCGGCGGCGCGGAGGGTCTCGTCGACTGGCTGCGCGAACGGGGCGTGGACGCGGTGGTCGACGCCACCCACCCCTTCGCCCGGGCCATCACGGCGAACGCGGTTCGGGCCACGGCCGCCGCCGGACTGCCCCTGGTGGTGCTGCGCCGCCCCGGCTGGCGGCCGGGCCCCGGCGACCGGTGGCACCCGGTCGCCTCACTGCCGGAGGCGGCGGAGCTGCTGCCCCGGCTCGGACACCGGGCCTTCCTCACGACCGGCCGCCTCGGCCTCGCGGCCTTCGCCTCCCTGACGGACCTGTCCTTCGTCGTCCGGTCGGTCGAGCCCCCCGAACCGCCCCTGCCGCCGCACACACGCGTGGTGCTGGCCCGCGGCCCCTTCACCGTGGCGGGCGAGACGGCCCTGCTGCGCGAGCACCGCGTCGACGTGCTGGTGACGAAGGACAGCGGCGGCGCGGCGACCGCCGCGAAACTCACCGCCGCCCGCGACCTCGGCCTCCCGGTCGTCGTCGTACGCCGCCCGCCCCTGCCGGACGGAGTCACCCCGGCCGGCGACGTACCGGCGGTCCTGGAGCGACTGGACGCCCTCGCCCGGCCGTGAGACCCGGCGGACGGTCGCCGGCCGGCCGGACCCGCCGCTCAGCCCTCGGCCGGCCGGCGGCGCAGCAGATACGTGTCCATGATCCAGCCCTTGCGTTCGCGGGCCTCCGCCCGGAGCCGCTCGATGCGGGGGGCGGCCTCGGCGATCGGTCCGGAGACGAGGATCTCGTCCGGGGTGCCGATGTAGGCGCCCCAGTAGATGTCGATGTCCTGGTCGGCGTACGCGCGGAAGCCCTGGTGGGCGTCCAGCATCACCACCACGTCGTCGACGCCCTCCGGGAACCCCTCCGCGAGCCGCCGGCCGGTGGTGATCTGCACCGGGCGGGCGACCCGGTTGAGCCCCGTGCGGTGCCGGGCGACCAGCGCCGAGACACTGCTGATGCCCGGCACGACGTCGTAGGCGAAGGCGACACGGCCGCGCCGGAGGACCTCCTCCAGGACGCCTATCGTGCTGTCGTACAGCGAGGGATCGCCCCACACCAGGAACGCCCCGGTCCGGTCCTCGTCCAGCTCCTCGGAGATCATCCGCTCGTAGATGTCCGCGCGGGCGCTGCGCCAGTCCCCGACGGCGGGGGAGTACGCCGGCCCGCCCGCCGTGCGGTCCCGCTCCGGGTCCCGCGC
This sequence comes from Streptomyces fungicidicus, assembly GCF_003665435.1. NCBI lineage: Bacteria > Bacillati > Actinomycetota > Actinomycetes > Kitasatosporales > Streptomycetaceae > Streptomyces > Streptomyces fungicidicus. The sequence continues at coordinate 895,645 of NZ_CP023407.1, read as the reverse complement.
CTCGACGACCCGGTAGGAGCCGTCCGGGACGTGCGCGTCGAGCATGTCCCGGCGCAGCCGGGTCAGGTCCGCCTTCGCCTCGCCCTTGTCCAGGATGAAGAACACGTCCGTGCTCCGCAGCGCCTTGACCGCCTGCAGGGTCAGCTGGTCGGGGTCGCCCGCGCCGATACCGATGACATGAATCTCTCGCACGCCCCGAGTCTGCCGCACGCCTCCGGCCGAGCGTGCACCGCACCCGGTCTCCGCGTCAGGACGCCTCCCGCAGCCGCGGCGCCCGTACTCCCGCGTCCACCCGGGCGCCCGCCTCCACTTCGGCCGCCAGGTCACGTGCCCAGGCGATCACACCGGGAAGATCGATCCCGTGCGGCCGGCGTCCCGCCTCCGCGGCCCACGCCTCCGCCGCACCGGCCCCGCGCCGCAGCAGCCGCGCCCCGCCGGTGGCGTTCCCGCGCGCGGCATGGGTGAGCCCCACGGCCAGCTGGGCCAGCCCCCGCCACAGCTCGCGCTCCTCCTCCGGCCCCGACTTCCAGGCGTCCTCGAACACCTCGTGCGCGTGGAACGGCTTCCCCTCGTCCAGCAGCCGCTGCGCCTCCGCGACACTCTCCTCCGGCCGCCGCACCACCCCCTCGGGCTGCCGGGGCACCCCCTCGGCGCCGTACGGCAGCGGCCGTCCGAGCCCGTCCCGCGGCCGGGCGTTGCGGGCCCGCCCCTCACTGTCCCGGTCCCGCGCGGCGGCCGTCCGGCCCGACGACGTGCTGTCCATGCTGCCCATACGCCGATTGTCCCGCGCCCGGTCCGATTCGGGGCGCCCCGGGGGTGTGGGGTAAAGTGATGGTCGCGCGATCACGCGGTTCACCGCACGCGATCGCACCGGGACGTGGCGCAGCTTGGTAGCGCACTTGACTGGGGGTCAAGGGGTCGCAGGTTCAAATCCTGTCGTCCCGACGGTGCACGTCGGGCCCGGAGCCCAGGTCGAGGGCCCTGTCCACTCAGGTGGACAGGGCCCTCGACCCGTTTGCGGAGCAAGGACGGAGCGTGGCGGCCTCCCGCGGTGCCGTCCCGACAGCCCCGCGCACGGCCCGCGGCCAACTGCCCGAGCCGGCAAGGACGTCGGCACCCGGCTCCAGCGGCGGCGGGACCGCGCTAAGGGGCCGGGACGTCCAGCGGGCCGCCGGTGTCAGCGCAGGGTGACCCGGGCCGCGACCGGCAGATGGTCGCTGCCCGTCGCGGGCAGGGTGCGGATGTGGGCGACGGTGGCCGAGCGGGCCATCACCTGGTCGATCCGGGCCACCGGCAGGGCCGCGGGGAAACTGAGGGCGAAGCCGCGCTCCGCCACGCCCATCCGTGAGGTCAGCGGGGCCAGCCCCCGGTCGTCCGCGGTGCCGTTGAGGTCGCCCAGCAGGATCACCGTCTCCAGCGGCTCGGCGGCGACCGCCTCGCCGAGCAGGCCGGCGCTCTCGTCGCGCCGGGAGGAGGCGAGGCCGCCCGTCCCGACGCGGACCGAGGGCAGGTGCGCGACGAGTACCGCGGCCTCGCCGTGCGGCGTGCCGGCCACGGCCCGCAGCCCGCGGTTCCAGGGCTCCGTGATCCCGCGCGGCTTGATGTCCAGCGGCCGGACGCCGGTGAGCGGATGCTTCGACCACAGCCCGACGGTGCCCCGGACCGCGTGGTACGGGTAGTCCGCGGCGAGTGTCCTCTGGTAGACCGCGAGCGCCGGGGGCACCAGCTCCTGCAGCGCGATGAGATCGGGCCGGGCGCCGCTCAGGGCGCGGGCCGTGCCCGCCGGATCGGTGTTCTCGTCGCTGACGTTGTGCTGCACCACGACCAGGTCCCGCGGGCCCGCCCCCGCGTCGGGCAGGAGCAGCCCGCCGAAGAGGTACGTCCACACCGCCGCGGGAAGCAGCAGGGCCACCAGGGCGACGACCGAACGGCGCAGCAGCGCCAGGCCGAGCAGCAGGACGGTCACCAGACCGAGCCAGGGCAGGAACACCTCCAGCAGACTGCCCACGCGCCCCACCGAGTTGGGCACCGCCCGGTGGAAGGCCAGCAGTCCGGCCGTCAGCACCGCGCACCCGGCGAGCACCCGGCCCCGGGTGCGGTCCCACCCGCGCCGTACCGGCCGTGCGGCCGCCGTCCCTCCCGCCACCGCCGCGCCGCTGTCCCGCTGTTCCACCTGGCATTCCCGTCCGTTCGGCTCGCTGATCAGGACGCGGCGCGCGGTCGATCGGTTTCCGGCGCCCCAAGTCGCCCTCGGCACCCTTGACTTGAAGTGCGCTTCAAGCGGAAGACTCCCGTGCCGTGCCCCGACAACGGGGCTGGAACCGGAAGGTATCCCCATGAAGTACCGCACCATCGGCACCGGTCCGCACAGCCGCCGGGTGAGCGTGCTCGCGCTCGGCGCGATGCTGTTCGGATCGGTGACCGACGAGAAGACCTCCTTCGCCCTGCTCGACCGCTATGCCGAGGCCGGCGGGAACTTCGTCGACACGTCCGACAACTACGCCTTCTGGACCGACGGCGGCCAGGGCGGCCAGAGCGAGGAACTGCTCGGCCGCTGGCGCCGCAGCCGCGGGGCCGGGGACGAGATCGTCTTCGCCACCAAGCTCGGCGCCCGCCCCCTCGCCCCCGGCACGAGCTACACCGACAACCCCGAGGGACTGTCCGCGAAGGTGATCCGGGAGGCGTCCGAACGCAGCCGCGAGCGGCTCGGGCTGGAGCGGCTGGACCTGCTGTACGCGCACATCGACGACCACACCGTCCCCCAGCGCGAGACGGTCGAGGGCTTCGGCGCCCTGGTCGCCGAGGGCGCGGTGGGACTGCTCGGCGTGAGCAACCAGGCCGTGTGGCGGGTGGAACGGGCCCGCGCCCTCGCGGCGGCGGCCGGACTGCCCGGCTACGAGGTCCTGCAGTACCAGCACAGCTACCTGCGGTCGCGCACCGACGTCCCCGGCGACCTCTTCCCCGACGGCAGCCTCGGTCACGCGGGCGCGGAGCTGGCCGGCTACCTGCGCGCCGAGCCCACCCTGACCCTGGTCGCGTACTCGCCGCTGCTCAAGGGCGCCTACACCCGCCCCGAACGCCTGCCCGGCGACTACGATCACCCGGGCACCCCGGCCCGCCTCGCCGTGCTGCGCGACGTGGCGCGGGAGACCGGGGCGACCCTCAACCAGGTCGTGCTGGCCTGGCAGATCGGCCACGAGCTGCCGGTCCTCCCGCTGGCCGGGGTGTCGTCCCTGGCGCAGCTGGAGGAGAACCTGGCCGCGGTGGACCTGGAGCTGTCGGCGGAGCAGCGGGCCCGGCTGGACGCCGCGCACTGAGCACCGCGGGCCTCAGGGTCTGACCAGCAGCTGGAACTCGAACGAGTACCGGGACGCACGGTAGATGTGGGTGCCGTACTCCACCTGCCGCCCGGTGTCGTCGTAGGCCGTGCGCTGCATGGTGAGCAGGGCGGCGCCCTCCTTCTCCTCCAGCCGGGAGCCCTCCGCCGCGGTGGCCGCGCGGGCGCCGACGGTCTGGCGGGCGCTGTGCAGGGTGATGCCGGCCGAGCGCATCATCCGGTACAGGCCGGTCGCCTCGAGGCGGGCGCTGTCGAGGCCGAGCAGTCCCGACGGAAGGTAGTTGCACAGCAGGGCGACCGGCCGGCCGTGGGTGCGGCGCAGGCGTTCCAGCAGGACGACCTCGGCGCCCTCGGCCAGACCGAGGGCCGCCGCCGCCTCCGCGGGCGCCGGGACCGTCTCGTTGCGCACCACCTCCGTGGTCGGGCCCTGCCCGGCCGCCTCCAGGTCGTCGTAGAGACTGCTCAGCTCCAGGGGGCGCCTGACCTGGCTGTGCACCACCTGCGTGCCCACCCCGCGCCGCCGGACCAGCAGCCCCTTGTCGACGAGGGACTGGATGGCCTGGCGGACGGTGGGGCGGGACAGCCCGAGCCGCACGGACAGGTCGACCTCGTTGCCCAGCAGGTTGCCGGGGGCGAGGACGCCCTGCTGTATCGCCGCCTCCAGCTGCTGCGCGAGCTGGTGGTACAGCGGCACCGGACTGCCCCGGTCCAGGGCGAAGTCCAGGGTGCTCAGCGCGGGTCCGGTCGCGGCGTGTTCGGGGTCGCCGGTCTTCGCCATGGACGTGCCTTCCTGTAGCAGCGCGGGCGGGGATCAGAGGTGGCGGCGGCGGCCGGCGACCTCGGAGTCGTACCGTGCGCGCGCCTCGACGGCGGCCTCGCGCGCGGACACCTCGGCCACCGGCACGTCCCACCAGGCCTCGGCCGGGGGAGCGGTGGGAGCGGGGTCGGTCTCCACGTACACGCACGTCGGCCGGCCGGAGGCGCGGGCCTCGGCCAGCGCGCCGCGCAGCTCCCGCACGGTCCCGGCGCGCAGTACGTCCATGCCGAGGCTGGCCGCGTTCGCGGCGAGGTCCACGGGCAGCGGGGCGCCGGTGAAGGTGCCGTCGGCGGCCCGGTGACGGTAGGCGGTGCCGAACCGCTCGGCGCCCACCGACTCCGACAGGCCGCCGATCGAGGCGTACCCGTGGTTCTGCACCAGGACCAGGTTGACCGGGAGGTTCTCCTGGACGGCGGTGACGATCTCCGTCGGGTTCATCAGATAGGTGCCGTCGCCCACCAGCGCCCAGACCGGGGTGCCGGGAGCGGCCTGCTGGACGCCGAGCGCGGCGGGGATCTCGTAGCCCATGCAGGAGTAGCCGTACTCCAGGTGGTACTGGCGGGGGCTGCGCGCCCGCCACAGCTTGTGCAGGTCGCCGGGGAGCGAACCGGCCGCGTTGATCACCACGTCCTCGTCGCCGACGACCGCGTCGAGCGCGCCGAGCACCTGTGTCTGCGTCGGTACGGCCGTGTCGTCGGCGGCGTGGTAGGCGGCCTCGACGACCCGTTCCCAGCGTTCCTTCCCGGACCGGTACTCCGCCTCGTAGGACGGCTCCACGCGGTGGCCGGCGAGCGCCCCGGACAGCTGCTCCAGACCGGTCCGCGCGTCGCAGACCAGGGTGCGGGCAGCCAGCTTGTGCGCGTCGAAGCCGGTGATGTTGAGGTTGAGGAACCGCACGTCAGGGTTCTGGAAGAGGGTGCCGGAGGCGGTGGTGAAGTCGGAGTAGCGGGTACCGACGCCGATCACCAGGTCGGCGGTGCGGGCGAGTTCGTCGCTCACCGCCGTGCCGGTGTGGCCGATGCCGCCGAGGTCGGCGGGGTGGTCGTGGCGCAGGGAGCCCTTGCCGGCCTGGGTGGAGGCCACCGGGATCCCGGTGGCGTCCACGAACGCCCGCAGCGCCTCCTCGGCCTCGCTGTGGTGGATCCCGCCGCCCGCGACGACCAGCGGCCGCCGCGCGGCCCGTACGGCCGCCACGGCCGCCGCCAGCTCCGCCGGGTCCGGGGCGGGACGGCGCACGGACCAGACGCGGTCGGCGAAGAACTCCTCCGGCCAGTCGTACGCCTCCGCCTGCACGTCCTGGGGGAGGGCCAGCGTCACCGCACCGGTCTCGGCCGGGTCGGCGAGCACCCGCACGGCGTTCAGCGCGGACGGGATCAGCGCCTCGGGGCGGGTGACGCGGTCGAAGTACCGCGACACCGGGCGGAGTGTGTCGTTGACCGACACATCGGCCTCGACGGGGTGCTCCAGCTGCTGGAGCAGCGGGTCGGCGACGCGGGAGGCGAAGTAGTCGCCGGGCAGCAGGAGCACCGGCAGCCGGTTGATCGTGGCCAGGGCGGCCCCGGTGACCAGGTTGGTGGCACCGGGGCCGATGGAGGTCGTCACCGCCTGCGCCGAGAGCCGGTTCAGCTGCCGGGCGTGGCCGACCGCCGCGTGCACCATCGCCTGCTCGTTGCGGCCCTGGTGGTACGGCATGACATCGGCGTACTCGACGAGCGCCTGCCCGACGCCGGCCACGTTCCCGTGGCCGAAGATGCCCCAGGTGCCCGCGATCAGCCGGCGGCGCACGCCGTCCCGCTCGGTGTACTGGGCGGACAGGAACCGCACCAGCGCCTGGGCGGTCGTCAGTCGGCGGGTGGTGGCGCTCATGCTGACCTCTCCGGTGCGGTGTAGAGGGGGAGTCGGGGGTCGACGGGCTGGTCCGGCCAGGTGTCCCGGATCCAGGCGTGGTCGGGGTGGTCGCAGATCAGCCAGGCGCGTTCGGCCCCGGGGCCGGCCATGACGTTGAGGTAGTACATGTGGTGGCCGGGCACGGCCATGGAGGGCCCGTGCCAGCCGTCCGGGATGAGGACGACGTCGCCGTCGCGCACCTCGGCCAGTACGTCCGTCCGGCCCGGTCCGGAGGGGGAGACCCGCTGGTAGCCGAGGCCGGGGGTGCCCTCGTGGCCGGCGAACTCGAAGTAGTAGACCTCTTCCAGCACGGACTCCTCGCCCGGCCGGTGCTCGTCGTGCTTGTGCGGCGGGAAGGACGACCAGTTGCCGCCGGGGGTGAGCACCTCGACCGCGATGAGTTTGTCGCACTCGAACACGCCCGCCGCGCCGAAGTTGTTGACCTGCCGTGAGCAGTTCCCGGTGCCGCGCAGCTCCACCGGTACGCCGGAGGCCGGCCCGTAACGGGCGGGCAGCCGGCGGGTGCAGCGGGCGCCGGTGAGCGCGAACCGTCCGCCGCCCGCCGAGGAAACCGTCGCACGGGCGTCGCGCGGGACATAGGCGAAGTCGGTGACACCGTCGAACACCCCGTCGCGGCCGGTGAGTTCGAAGGAGTCGTGGCCGAAGTCGTCGTCGGCGACGACCGTGCAGCCACCGCTCAGCGGCAGCACGATCCACTCGCTGTCCCCGGTGTCGAAGGTGTGCGTGCCGCCCGCGGGCAGCTCCAGGACGCGCAGGCTGGAGTGGTCCCAGCCGGCGGCCTTGGGGGTCACGTCGACGACGTACGGGCCGGCGGTGGCCCTGCCCGCCGGAAGGTGATGTGTCATGCCGTGCCTCCGTCTTCGAACAGGCTTCTCACGCGTCTCACAGCAGTCCGACGGCCGTGTCCACCGCCGTCTCCACACTGCCCTGCGCCGGGTAGAGCAGCGAGCGGCCGACGACCATGCCCTGCACGGTGGGCAGCCGCAGCGCCTTGCCCCACCGCTCGTACGCCGCATCCTGGTCGCCGACCTCGCCGCCGAGCAGCACGACGGGCAGCGTCGAGGCCCGCAGCACCTCGGGCATGTCGTCGACGTCGTCGGTGACCGGCAGCTTCAGCCAGGTGTAGGCGGAGGTGCCGCCCAGCCCGGAGGCGAGGGCGATGGAGCGGGTGACGGCCTCGGCGGACAGGTCGTTGCGGACCCGGCCGTCCACCCGGCGGGAGACGAACGGCTCCACGAACACCGGCAGCCGGCGTTCGGCCATGGCGTCGACGGCGCGGGCGGCGGACTCCATGGTGGTCAGGGAGCCGGGGTCGTCGTAGTCGACGCGGAGCAGCAGCTTGCCCGCGTCCCAGCCCAGCCGGGCGATGTCCTCGGCGCGGTGGCCGGTGAAGCGGTCGTCCATCTCGAAGGACGCCCCGGCCAGACCGCCCCGGTTCATCGAGCCCATGACGACCTTGTTCTCCAGCGCCCCGAGGAGCAGCAGGTCCTCCAGGATGTCGGCGGTGGCCAGCACCCCGTCCACACCGGGGCGGGACAGCGCGACGCAGAGACGTTCCAGCAGGTCGGCGCGGTCCGCCATGGCCAGGCGCCGGTCGCCGATGCCGAGCGCGCCCCTGGCGGGGTGGTCGGCGGCCACGATCATCAGCCGGCCGCTGTCGCCGAGCAGCGGGCGCCGTGCCCGGCGGGCGGCGGCCTCGGCGACGGCCTCCGGGTTGCGGGCCCGGACCGTGGTGAGGTCGGGGATGCTGAGATTCAAGGAAGTGCTCCGTTCAGGACTGGCTCGGCAGGTCCGCCGCGTCCGGCGACGCGGCCCGCGCGAGGAGGTCCGCCACCTCCGGCCCGGTCGGCATGGCGGACGAACAGGCGAGGCGCGAGGCGACGAGGGCGCCGGCCGCGTTGGCGTGGCGCATGATCCGCTCCAGGTCCCAGCCGGAGAGTAGACCGTGGCAGAGCGAGCCGCCGAAGGCGTCGCCCGCGCCGAGGCCGTTGACCACCTCGACCGGCACCGGCGGCACCTCGGCCCGGGTGCCGTCGCGGTGCACGGCGAGCACTCCCCGGGGGCCCTGCTTGACCACGGCCAGCTCCACCCCGGCCGCCAGCAGCGCCTCGGCGCAGGCGTCGGGCTCGCGCACCCCGGTGGCGACCTCGCACTCGTCGAGGTTGCCGACCGCGACCGTGGCGTGGCGCAGCGCCTCCCGGTAGTACGGGCGGGCCTGTTCGGGGTCGCGCCAGAACATCGGGCGCCAGTCCAGGTCGAAGACGGTGGTGCCGGCCTTGGCGCGGGCCTCCAGGGCGGCGAGGGTGGCCGAGCGGCTCGGCTCCTCGCTCAGACCGGTGCCGGTGATCCAGAAGATCCCGGCCGCGCGCACGGCGGCCAGGTCCAGCTCGGCGGCGTGGATCTCCAGGTCGGGGGCCTTGGGCCGGCGGTAGAAGTACAGCGGGAAGTCGTCGGGCGGGAAGATCTCGCAGAAGGTGACCGGCGTGGGGTACGCGGCCACCGGCGTCACCCAGCGGTCGTCCACGCCGAACCCCTTCAGCGCCTCGTGCAGGTAGGCGCCGAACGGGTCGTCACCGGTGCGGGTGATCACCGCGGCCGAGCGGCCCAGCCGGGCGGCCGCCACCGCGACGTTGGCGGCCGATCCGCCCAGGAATTTCCCGAACGTCTCCACCCGCGCCAGCGGAACGCCGGTCTCCAGTGGATAAAGATCGACCCCGATGCGACCCATGGTGATCAGATCGAAATAGTGTGGTGAGTCGGCCATTGAGCGACGCTCCTCGAGCTGCTGGGGATGCGGGTCCCAGGACGCCCTGCCACGGTGGGGGGCGTGGATTCCAGGGACCTGCCGCCTCACAGGTGTAGGTCTCGGAGGGCGGCGCTGTCAATAGTTTGTACTTACATTCGGACTAGTTAGTGAAATGATGTCTTAACAAAGTATTGACAGCAGGCGGTTCTGGGGATTGGATCGCGTCCCAGCACGACCGCCGTGTTCACGGCACACCCGGACTCCCGAGGCTCCGGGCACCGGATTCCTCGGACTCCCGCCCTTTCCCCGCGTAGCACAGTGAGGTGCAGGACAGATGGACCGCTCTTCTCACATCCGCCCCCGCAGAATCGCGTCGTTCGTCGCGGTCGCGGCGGCAGCCGCCCTGACCCTCGCCGGCTGCTCCAGCGGTTCCGGAGGCAAGAAGTCCGAGGAGGGCGGAGCCGACGCGTCCGCCGGCAAGGCGTCGACGCCGCGCATGAAGGTCGCCCTGGTCACCCACCAGGCGCCCGGTGACACCTTCTGGGACATCGTCCGCAAGGGCGCCGAGGCCGCCGCCGCCAAGGACAACGTCGACCTCGTCTACTCGGCCGACCCGAACGCCGGCAGCCAGGCCACCCTGGTGCAGAACGCGATCGACCAGAAGGTCGACGGCATCGCGGTCACCCTCGCCAAGCCCGACGCGCTGAAGGCCGTCATAGCCAAGGCCAACGCGGCCGGCATCCCCGTCGTCGGCCTCAACTCCGGTCTGACCGACTGGAAGGAGCTCGACCTCCTGGAGTTCTTCGGCCAGGACGAGTCGGTGGCGGGCGAGGCGTTCGGCAAGAAGCTCAACGAGGTCGGCGCGAGCAACGCCGTCTGCGTCATCCACGAGCAGGGCAACGTCGGCCTCACCCAGCGGTGCGACGGGGTGAAGAAGACCTTCGAGGGCAAGACCCAGATCCTCAACGTCAACGGCACCGACATGCCGTCGGTGAAGTCGACGATCACCGCCAAGCTGAAGCAGGATTCCGCCATCGACTACGTCGTCACCCTCGGCGCGCCCTTCGCGCCGACCGCGGTGCAGTCGGTGGGCGACGCGGGCAGCAAGGCGAAGGTCGCCACCTTCGACCTCAACAAGGACCTGACCAAGGCGATCCAGGCCGGCGACATCCAGTTCGCCGTGGACCAGCAGCCGTACCTGCAGGGCTACCTCGCCGTCGACGGCCTCTGGCTCTACAAGAACAACGGCAACTACAGCGGCGGCGGGGAGCAGCCGGTGCTGACCGGCCCGGCGTTCGTGGACAAGTCCAACGTCGACGCGGTGTCCCAGTACGCCGCCAAGGGCACTCGGTGATGAGCATGGCCCGACAGGCTGAGCCGGCGGTGGACACACCGCCGGCCCCCGGCCCGAAACAGACCGACGGCCGCACCGTGCGGCGCTCGCCGGTGCTGCGGCTGCTCGCCCGCCCCGAGGTCGGCGTGTTCCTCGGAGCCGTGGCCGTCGTGGTGTTCTTCCTGTTCGCCGCCCCGCCGGTGCGGGACGCCGGCTCCATGGCGAACATCCTGTACCAGTCGTCGGTCATCGGGATCATGGCGCTGCCGGTGGCCCTGCTGATGATCGGCGGCGAGTTCGACCTCTCCGCCGGTGTCGCCGTCGTGACCTCGGCGCTCACCGCGAGCATGCTCAGCTACCAGCTCACGATGAACGTGTGGATGGGAGTGATCGTCGCCCTGGCGGTCTCCCTGGGCATCGGGGCGTTCAACGGCTGGATGCTGGTCAGGACCGGGCTGCCCAGCTTCCTGGTCACCCTCGGCACCTTCCTGATCCTGCAGGGCGTCAACCTCGCGGTGACCAAGCTGGTCACCGGGAACGTCGCCACCGACGACATCAGCGACATGGACGGCTTCGAGCAGGCCAAGAGCCTCTTCGCCTCCTCCTTCGAGGTCGGCGGCGTACAGGTGAAGATCACCGTGGTGTGGTGGCTCGTCTTCGCCGCCCTGGCCACCTGGGTGCTGCTGCGCACCAAGTACGGCAACTGGATCTTCGCGGTCGGCGGCAACAAGGACAGCGCCCGCGCGGTCGGCGTCCCCGTGACCTTCACCAAGATCTCCCTGTTCATGCTGGTCGGCTTCGGCGCCTGGTTCGTCGGCATGCACAACCTGTTCTCCTTCAACACCGTGCAGTCCGGCGAGGGCGTGGGCCAGGAGCTCATCTACATCGCCGCGGCGGTCATCGGCGGCTGTCTGCTGACCGGCGGCTACGGCTCCGCGATCGGCCCGGTCTTCGGCGCCTTCATGTTCGGCATGGTGCAGCAGGGCATCGTCTACGCCGGCTGGAACCCCGACTGGTTCAAGGCCTTCCTCGGCGTGATGCTGCTCGGCGCCGTCCTCATCAATCTGTGGGTCCAGCGCACCGCGACCCGGAGGTGACCCCCATGACCGACAAGACGACCTCCACCCCCGGCGGCGACCGTCCCCTCGTCGAACTCCGCGCCGCGGGCAAGTCCTACGGCAACATCCGCGCCCTGCACGGAGTCGACCTCACCGTCCACCCCGGCAAGGTGACCTGCGTCCTCGGCGACAACGGCGCGGGCAAGTCCACCCTCATCAAGATCATCTCGGGTCTGCACCAGCACACCGAGGGCGAGTTCCTCGTCGACGGCGAGCCCGTGCGGTTCTCCACCCCGCGCGAGGCCCTCGACAGGGGCATCGCCACCGTCTACCAGGACCTCGCGGTCGTCCCGCTGATGCCGGTGTGGCGCAACTTCTTCCTCGGCTCGGAGATGACCAAGGGCCCCTGGCCGGTCCGCCGCCTCGACATCGACCGGATGAAGAGGACGGCCGACGAGGAACTGCGCAACATGGGCATCGTCCTGGACGACCTGGAGCAGCCCATCGGCACGCTCTCCGGCGGCCAGCGCCAGTGCGTCGCCATCGCCCGCGCCGTCTACTTCGGCGCCCGCGTCCTCATCCTCGACGAGCCGACCGCCGCCCTCGGCGTCAAGCAGTCCGGCGTCGTCCTGAAGTACATCGCCATGGCCCGCGACCGCGGCCTCGGCGTCATCTTCATCACCCACAACCCGCACCACGCCTACATGGTCGGCGACCACTTCAGCGTGCTGCGCCTGGGCACCATGGAACTGACCGCCTCCCGCAGCGAGGTCGGCCTCGAGGAACTGACCAACCACATGGCCGGCGGCGCCGAACTCACCGCGCTCAAGCACGAGCTGGCGCAGGTCCGCGGCGTCGACACCGAGGAACTCCCCGGGGAGGGCGACCTCCCGGCCCCCGTAGCCGCAACTCCGGAAGGAAAGTCCTGACATGGCAGTCGCGCTCGACCGCATCCGGGTCGGCTCCGCCCCCGACTCCTGGGGCGTCTGGTTCCCCGACGACCCCCAGCAGGTGCCCTGGCAGCGCTTCCTCGACGAGGTCGCCCAGGCCGGCTACTCCTGGATCGAACTCGGCCCCTACGGCTACCTCCCCACCGACCCGGCCCGCCTCACCGACGAGGTGACCAGGCGGGGCCTGAGGGTCTCGGCCGGCACCATCTTCTGCGGACTGCACCGCGGCCCGTCCGAATGGGACGCCACCTGGGAACAGGTCAGCCGCGTCGCCGCGCTCACCCGGGACATGGACGCGAAGCACCTGGTCGTCATCCCGTCGTTCTGGCGCGACGACAAGACCGCCGAGATCCTCGAGGCCCCGGAGCTCAGCACCGAGCAGTGGGGCCACCTCACCCGGGGCATGGAACGCCTGGGCCGCGAGGTCAAGGAGACGTACGGGCTCGACATCGTCGTCCACCCGCACGCCGACACCCACATCGACACCGAGGAACACGTCGAACGCTTCCTCGACTCCACCGACTCCGGCCTGGTCAACCTGTGCCTGGACACCGGCCACTACGCCTACTGCGGCGGCGACAGCGTCAAGCTGATCGAGACCTACGGCGAGCGGATCGGCTACCTCCACCTCAAGCAGGTCGACCCGGAGATCCTCGCCGACGTCGTCAGCAACGAGATCCCGTTCGGACCGGCCGTGCAGCGCGGAGTGATGTGCGAACCGCCCGCCGGCGTCCCCGAACTGGGGCCGGTCCTCACCGCCGCCCAGAAGCTCGGCGTGGACCTGTTCGCCATCGTCGAGCAGGACATGTACCCCTGCGAGCCGGACAAGCCGCTCCCCATCGCCGAGCGCACCCGCAAGTTCCTCCGCTCCTGCGGCGCCTGACGTCCCGGAAGGGGAGGCGAGAGAGATGAACCGGCGCGAACCACTGCGCGTCGCCGTCATCGGCACCGGCCGCATGGGCGCGGACCACGTACGCCGGATCGACCGGGTCGTCAGCGGCGCGCGGGTCACCGCCGTCGTGGACACCGACGCCGAACGGGCCAAGGCGGTCGCCGCGGGCGTCGACGGCTGCGCCGCGTACACCGACCCGGCCGCCGCGATGGCGGCGGCCGACGTCGACGCCGTGCTCGTCGCCTCCCCGGGGCCGGCCCACGAGGCCGCCCTGCTCGCCGCGTTCGCGCACGACCTGCCCGTCCTGTGCGAGAAGCCGCTCACCCCCGACGCGGCCTCCGCGCTGCGCGTGATGGAAGCCGAACAGGCCCTCGGCCACCGCCGGGTCCAGGTCGGCTTCATGCGCCGCTACGACACCGAGTACGTGCGGCTCAAGGCCCTGCTGGAGAGCGGACAGCTGGGCCGTCCCCTGATGCTGCACAACCGGCACCGCAACGTGGCCAGCCCGCCCTTCTTCACCAGCGCCATGCTCATCAGCGACTCCGTGGCCCACGAGGTGGACGCCACCCGCTGGCTGCTCGGCCACGAGATCAGCGCCGTGACGGTTCTGCGCCCCACGCCGTCGTCCGGCGCCCCCGACGGACTGCGCGACCCGCAGTTCGTCGTCCTGGAGACCGACGGCGGCGCGCTCTCCGACGTGGAGATCTTCGTCAACTGCGGCTTCGGCTACCAGGTGCAGGCAGAGGTGGTCTGCGAACGCGGCACCGCACGCATCGGCGACGGCCACGCCCTGGTCACCCACATGGCCGGCCGCTGGGGCGGGACCATCACCCAGGACTGGACCGACCGCTTCGCCCAGGCCTACGACGACGAGATCCAGGCCTGGGTCGACACCACCCGCCGCGGCGGGGTCACCGGCCCCAGCACCTGGGACGGCTACGCCGCGGCGGCCGTCTGCGAGGCGGGCGTGCGGGCCCTCGAGGAGGGCGGCCGGGTGGAGGTCGCCCTGGTGGAGAAGTCGGCCCAGTACCGCTGACGGGCGTCCCGGCGGCGCGGGGGTTCCCGGCCGCCGGGCTCGCTCATGCCTGCTGTACCTCCTCGAGGGCGACGGGGCGGTGCTCGTGCAGGGACAGGGTGCACGCCTCGGCGATCCAGCCCGCCTCCAGGGCGTCCGCGATGGTGCACGGCGAGGGCCGGGAGCCGGCCACGACCTCGGTGAACGCGGTCAGTTCGGCGCGGTAGGCGGCGGCGAAGCGGTCCATGAAGAAGTCGTGCGGGGTGCCCGCGGGGAAGGTCACGCCCGGCTCCACCGACCGCAGCGGCAGCTTGTCCTCCAGGCCCACCGCGATGGAGTCGGTGAAGCCGTGGATCTCCATGCGCACGTCGTAACCCCGCGCGTTGTGACGGCTGTTGGAGACCACCGCGAGGGTTCCGTCGTCCAGGGTGAGGACCGCTCCGGTGGTGTCGGCGTCGCCCGCCTCCCGGATGTAGCCGGCGCCCCGGTTGCCGCCGGCCGCGTACACCTCGGTCACCTCGCGGCCGGTCACCCAGCGGATGATGTCGAAGTCGTGCACCGAGCAGTCCCGGAAAATGCCCCCGGACGCGGCGATGTACGCGGCCGGCGGCGGCGCCGGGTCGAGCGTGGTGGAGCGCACGGTGTGCAGCGTGCCCAGCTCCCCGCTCCGCACGGCGGCCCGCGCGGCGACGAAACCGGCGTCGAAGCGGCGGTTGAAGCCGATCTGGACCGGCACGTCACGGCCCCCGACGGCCTTCAGCACCTCCACGCCCTCGGCCATGGTGCGGGCCACGGGCTTCTCGCAGAAGACGGGCACGCCCGCCTCCGCACAGGCCACGATCAGCGCCGGATGGGCATCGGTCGCGGCGGCGACGACCACGCCGTCCACCCCGGCCGCGAGCAGGGCCTCGGGGGAGTCCGCGACCTCCGCGCCGAACCGCTCGGCGGCGGCCTTCGCGGCGTCCGTGAACGGGTCGGAGACGACGAGGGACTCGACGGCGCCGAGCCCGGACAGGGTCTCGGCGTGGAAGGCGCCGATACGGCCGAGGCCGAGGATTCCGATGCGCATGGGGGCGGTGCTCCTTGCTTCGCGGGTCGGTACGGGTGGTGCGTGCGGGCAGGTCAGTCGAGGCCGCCCAGGACGTTCTGGTCCCAGTCGATCACGGAGCCGGTGACCACCCCGGAGCGGTCGGAGAGCAGCAGGACCACGAAGCCGGCGATCTCGTCCGGTTGGCCCAGCTTCCCCATCGGCAGCCGTGCGGCGGCCTGCTCGCGCCAGTCGTCCCCCGCGCCGTGGAAGGCGCGCTGGGTGGCGTCCTCGCCCTCGGTGGCGGTCCAGCCGATGTTCAGGCCGTTGATCCGGATCCGGTCCCAGCGGTGGGCGTGCGCCGCGTTCCGGGTCAGCCCGGCGAGCCCGGCCTTCGCGGCGACGTACGGCGCGAGGAACGGCTGCCCGCCGTGCGCCGACGAGGTGATGACGTTGACGACCGTGCCGGGCGCCGCGCGCCGCACCATGTCCGCGACGGCGGCCTGCATGGCGAAGAACGGCCCCTTCAGGTTGATCGCGATGTGCTCGTCGAACAGCTCGGGCGTGGTGTCGAGCAGCGTCCCGCGCGAGGTCAGCCCGGCGGAGTTGACCAGGCAGTCGACCCGCCCGTACGCCTCCACCGTCCGCGCGACACACGCCCTGGCCTGCTCGGCGTCGGCCAGGTCGGCACGGACGAACATCGCCTTGCCGCCGGCGGCGGCCAGCTCGGCGACCAGCGCCTCACCGGGTTCCGGGCGCCGGCCGCTCACGGCCACCACCGCCCCCTCGCGGACCGCGGCCCGCGCGACGGCGGCGCCGACGCCCTGGCTGCCGCCGTTGACGAGGACGACCTTGTCGTCGAGAAGTCCCATGACGGTGTCCGGTCCCCTTCAGCTCTCGCGCCGCTTGGCGCCGGCCCGCAGTTCGCCCCGCAGGGTCCGCGCGGTCCAGCCCTCGCGCAGGGCCCGGCGCACGACGTCGGCCTGCGAGGGCGGGGCCAGCCCGTCGGCCGGCGGGTCGCTGTCGAGGTTGGTGGGGAACGGGTATCCCTCGGCGCTCGCCGCGATCACGTTCTCCAGCCACTGCTCTCCGGCGCCCTCGCCCCGGCGCCTGAGGAGCACCGGATAGACGGCGCCCGCCACGGCCTCGCGGTCCACCGTCTCCATCGCCCGGCCGAACGCCGAGGACACCTGGAGCAGGTTGGCCATGCGCCGGATGTCCGCCGAGTGGTTGGCGCCGGCGGCGTGGAACAGCGCGGGGTTGAAGAACACCGCGTCGCCCTTGGCCAGCGGCAGCTGTACGTGGTGCTCCTCGAAGTACGCCCGGAACTCCGGTCGCCGCCAGGCGAGATAGCCCGGCTCGTACTTCTGCGAGTGCGGCAGGTACAGCGTCGGCCCGGACTCGACGGGCATGTCGCAGTGCGCCACCGCGCCCTGGAGGGTGAGCACGGGGGAGAGGCGGTGCACATGCGCCGGGTAGCCGGCGGCGGCCTCGTCCGAGAGGAAGCCGAGGTGGTAGTCGCGGTGCACGGTCTGTGCGGCGCCGCCCGGGTTGACCACGTTGACCTGGGAGGTGACCTGGTAACCGGGGCCGAGCCAGGCCGAGGAGACCAGGGCGAGCGTCTCGTTGGCGTAGTACTCGGCGAACGCCTCCGGGTCGTGCAGGGCCGCCTTCTCCAGGGCGTTCCACACCCGGTCGTTGGCGCCCGGCCTGGCGAAGTGGTCGCCGGCGACGGCGCCCGAGGCGCGCTGCCCGGCGATCAGGGCGTCGAACACTGCGGTCATCCGGTCCACCACGGCCGGTTCGGCGAAGGCGCCGCGGACCACCGCGATGCCGGGGCCGTCGGCGAAGGCGCGCACCAGCTCGGCCTGGACCTCGCGGCGGTCGGCCAGGGCGAGCCGGTCGGCGTCGTAGAGCAGGACGTTCCGCTCGACGGCACTGGCGTGCGGGTAGGCGGCGGCCTCGGTCTGCTGCTCGACCAGCGCGCGGAAGGCGTCCAGGTCGCAGTCCCGCCCGGAGAGCCAGGCGGCGGGCGCGGAGATCCGCGCGGGGGAGGATGCGGACATGGGGTCGTCCCTTCGGGTCACGGAGCGACGCGGGTGATGTCATTCTTGTCAGTACAAACCCTTCGAACAACCAGCAGGAAGCCATCAAAAACCCCTCAGGAGCGGCAGTGGGCCACCCCTTCCCGATCCGGGAAATCGCACGTCAGGCCGGGTTGAGCGAGGCCACGGTGGACCGCGTCCTCAACGGCAGGGGAGGGGTGCGGGAGAGCACCGCGCGGGAGGTGCACCGGGCGGTGTCCGACCTGGAGCGGCAGCGCACCCAGGTCCGGCTCGTCGGCCGGACGTTCATGGTCGACATCGTGATGCAGTCACCGGAGCGGTTCTCCACCGCGGTACGCGCCGCCCTCGAGGCCGAACTGCCCTCCCTGCACCCGGCGGTGGTCCGCTCGCGCTTCCACTTCCGTGAGACGGGCCCGGCGGGGGACCTGGCCGCGGTCCTCGACCGGATCGGGCGGCGCGGCTCCCAGGGGGTGATCCTCAAGGCGCCCGACGTCCCCGAGATCACCGCCGCCGTCGCCCGGCTCGCGGCGTCCGGCGTGCCGGTGGTGACCCTGGTGACGGACCTGCCCGCGAGCGCCCGGATCGGTCATGTCGGCAGCGACAACCGGGCGGCGGGCGCCACCGCCGCCTATCTCATGGGGCAGTGGCTGGGCGACCGGCCGGGCAATGTGCTCACCAGCCTCTCCAGCGGCTTCTTCCGCAACGAGGAGGAGCGGGAGATGGGCTTCCGGGGCGCCATGCGCGCCCGGCACCCCGGGCGCGTCCTCGTCGAGATCGCCGAGGGGCAGGGCCTGGACGCCACTCAGTACGACCTGGTCAGGGCCGCGCTGGACCGGGATCCGGCGATCCGCGCGGTGTACTCGATCGGCGGCGGCAATATCGCCACGCTGGGGGCCTTCGAGGACGCGGGCCGCGAGTGCGCCGTGTTCGTCGCGCACGACCTCGACCACGACAACACGCGGCTGCTGCGTGAGCACCGGCTGTCCGCGGTGCTGCACCACGATCTGCGCCACGATGTGCGGGAGGCGTGCCATCTGGTGATGCGGGCGCACGGGGCACTGCCGCCGGCGGGCCCCACCCACCCCTCCGCGATCCAGGTGGTGACCCCCTACAACATGCCGCCCCCGGCGATGACGGGGTGACGCTCCGTGGGCCGCATCCTGGGGGCTTCGCCCCCAGACCCCCGTCGCGCGGTTCCCCGCGCCCCTTCAGGGGCGCGGGGAACCGCGCGAACAACCCCCACCTGCCCGCGCGTCCGGGGCAACGGGAAGGGGCGGCGGGAACGGGCCGGACCTCAGCGCACCGATACCCACGCACCGCTCTCCGCGGACCGCGCCATCGCGTCCAGCACCGTCGCGCTGTGCACCGCGTCCGCCGGCGTCGCCCCGTACGGCACCCCTTCCGCGACCGACCGCAGGAAGCGGTACGCCTCGACGACCTTCAGGTCGTCATAGCCCATCGCGTTCGCCGCACCCGGCTGGAAGGCGCCGAACTCCCCGTGCCCCGGCCCGACGTACACGGTGCTGACCGGCTGGTCCTGGTAGGCGGTGCCCCTGCTGACGCCCAGCTCGTTCATCCGGCGGAAGTCCCAGAACACCGCCCCCCGGGTGCCGTGCACCTCGAAGCCGTAGTTGTTCTGCTCGCCGACCGACACCCGGCACGCCTCCAGCACCCCGCGCGCCCCGGAGGCGAACCGCAGCAGACAGCTGACGTAGTCCTCGTTCTCCACCGGCCCGAGTTCACCGCCGGCCGCGCGGGAGTGGCCGGCCGTGGCGCCGGTGGCGCGGGCCCGCTCGGGCAGGAAGACCGCCGTGTCCGCGGTCAGCGAGTCGATGTCGCCGAGCAGGAAGCGGGCCAGGTCGGCGCCGTGCGAGGCCAGGTCGCCGAGCACCCCGCTGCCGCCGCGCTGCCGCTCGTAGCGCCATGTCAGCGCGCCCTCGGGATGTGCCGCGTAGTCGCTGAAGAGCCGGACGCGGACATGCGTGACGGTGCCGATGTCACCGGAGGCGATCAGGTCGCGGGCCGCCTCCACGGCGGGCGCGTTGCGGTAGTTGAAGCCGACCGCGCCCTGCACACCGGCCTCGGCGACGGCGTCCGCGACCGCGCGGGCGTCCTCGGCCGTCAGGCCGACCGGCTTCTCGATCCAGATGTGCTTGCCGGCCTCGGCCATCGCGACACCGATCTCGCGGTGCAGGAAGTTCGGGGCGGTGATGCTGACGGCCCGCACCCGGGGATCGGCGGCCACCTCCCGCCAGTCGCGGGTCGTCGAGGCGAACCCGAACTGCGCGGCGGCCTCCTCCGCCCGGCCCGGCACCTCCTCGGCGACCGTGACCAGTTCGGGGCGGACGGCGAGCTGCGGGTAGTGGTGCCGCACGCGTGCGTACGCCTGGGTGTGGACCCGTCCCATCCATCCGAATCCGACGACGGCGACACCCAGTGCATCCACCATGAAAGCCTCACTCCGGCCCGTTCCCTGTGCTGTCCCGCCCACCCTGTGCGGGACGAAGGATCATGTCAACCGTTTGACAGGACAAACATGCGACGCGGGCTTGCCCGCATTTTGGCGAACAAAATTGTTGACAGTGCTGTCTGGCTAGATTTACGTTCAGCAAGCACTCACACAGGGAGGGCAACCATGCCGAACCAAGCCGGACCGGGCACCGGGGAGCAGGCCAGACGGCTCGCGCTCGGGCAGTTGCGGGAGGCGATCCTGCGCGGCGAGATGGCGCCGGCGCAGCGGCTGGTGGAGAACGAACTGGCCGAGCAGTTCGGTGTGACCCGGGCCAGCATCCGGGCCGCGCTGATCGAGCTGGAGTCCCAGGGGCTCGTGGAGCGGATCCGCAACCGTGGTTCACGGGTGCGGGTGGTGACCGTGGACGAGGCGGTCGCCATCACCGAGTGCCGTCTGGTCCTGGAAGGTCTCTGCGCGGCGAAGGCGGCGGCGGCCGTCACCGACGCGCAGGTCACCGAGCTCCAGGACCTGGGCACGGCGATGCGCAAGGCCGTGGCCGATGGCGAGCCGCTCACCTACTCGGACCTCAACCACGAACTCCACGCCAAGGTGCGGGAGTTCTCCGGCCAGCTGACGGCCGTGGAACTCCTGGAGCGGCTCAACGCCCAACTGGTGCGTCATCGCTTCCAGCTGGCGCTGCGGCCGGGGCGGCCCCAGCAATCCCTGAACGAGCACCTGGCCATGATCGAGGCGATCGCGGCCAGGGACCCGCGGGCGGCCGAGGAAGCCGTCCGCGCCCACCTCGCCAGCGTGATCGAGGCGCTGCGCGACTGACGCACGCACCGGGGCGGGCGTCACCTGTCACCAAGGAGATCCTCAGTCATGACGCATGCCGACGCGCCCGCCGCGGTGCCCCGATCGACGCTCGTCGTCACCGCGCACGCGGGTGACTTCGTGTGGCGGGCGGGCGGCGCCATCGCCCTGGCCGCCTCGCGCGGGGAGAAGGTCACCATCGCGTGCCTGACCTTCGGCGAGCGCGGCGAGTCCGCCAAGGCCTGGCGCGAGGGGAGGAAACTGGACGAGATCAAGGCGATGCGCCGGGAGGAGGCCGAGAGGGCCGCCGCGGCCCTCGGCGCCGAGGTCCTCTTCTTCGACGCCGGTGACTACCCGCTGCTCGCCACCCCCGAACTGACCGACCGGCTGGTCGGGGTCTACCGCGCCACCCAGCCCGACGTGGTACTCACCCACCCCGCCGAGGACCCGTACAACGGCGACCATCCGGCCGCCCACCGCATGGCCCTGGAGGCCCGCGTCCTCGCCCAGGCCATCGGCTACCCGGGCCAGGGAGAGATCATCGGAGCCCCGCCCGTCTTCTTCTTCGAGCCGCACCAGCCCGAGATGAGCGGTTTCCGGCCCGAAGTGCTCCTGGACATCACCGAGGTGTGGGAGACCAAGCGCGAGGCGATGGAGTGCCTCGGCGCCCAGCGGCACCTGTGGGACTACTACACCGACCTGGCCGTCCGCCGCGGCGTCCAGCTCAAGCGCAACGCGGGCCCGAACCTCGGCCTGCCGCACACGACCATGGCCGAGGCGTTCATGCGCCCGTACCCGCAGATCGCGAAGGAGCTCGCATGAGCGGCGTCGTCGTCACCAACCCCCCCAAGGCCGAAGCCGAGGACGTCGAGGCGCTCGCCGGATACGGCGTGGCCACGATCAGTGAGGCCATGGGCCGCACCGGGCTGCTCGGACCGGGGATACGGCCCATCCAGCAGGGCGTACGCGTCGCGGGCACCGCGGTCACCGTGCTCTCCTGGCCCGGCGACAACCTGATGATCCACGCCGCCGTGGAGCAGTGCGGCGAGGGCGACATCCTGGTCGTCACCACCACCTCCCCGTCCACCGACGGCATGTTCGGCGAACTGTTCGCCACCGCGCTGCGACGGCGCGGCGTGCGCGGCCTGGTCATCGACGCGGGCATCCGCGACACCCAGGAGCTGCGCGAGCTGGGCTTCGCAGCCTGGTCCCGCGCGGTCTCCGCGCAGGGCACCGTGAAGGCCACCGGCGGTTCGGTCAACGTGCCGGTCGCGGTCGACGGCCGGGTGATCCGCCCCGGTGACGTGATCGTCGCCGACGACGACGGCGTGGTGGTCGTGCCCCGCGAGAGCGCCCGGCGGGTCGCCGAGGCCTCCGAGGCCCGCGAGAAGAAGGAGGCCGCCTCGCGCGCCGCCTTCATCGAGGGGCAACTCGGCCTGGACCGCTACGGACTGAGGGAGAGGCTGAAGGAACTCGGCGTCACCTACCGGTCGTACGACGAGTACACCGCGGGGGGACGGCCGTGACCGGCGGCGAGGAGGTGCGCTGCACGCTGATGCGCGGCGGCACCTCCAAGGGGGCCTACTTCCTCGCCGGCGACCTGCCCGCCGACGCCGCGGCCCGGGACGCCCTGCTGCTGCGGATCATGGGCAGCCCCGACCCGCGACAGATCGACGGCCTGGGCGGCGGTCACCCGCTGACCAGCAAGGTCGCCGTGGTCTCCCGCTCGGCCGACCCGGACGCGGACGTCGACTACCTGTTCCTCCAGGTCGCCGTGGACGCGCCCGAGGTCACCGACCGACAGAACTGCGGCAACATCCTCGCCGGGGTGGGCCCGTTCGCCGTCGAGCGCGGGCTGGTGCCGGCCGGGGACGACCGGACCTCCGTACGCATCCGCATGCTCAACACCGGCGAACGCGCCGTCGCCACCTTCCCGACCCCGGGCGGACGCGTCGACCACACCGGTACCGCCGCAATTTCCGGGGTGCCGGGCACGGCCGCCCCGGTCGTCATCGAGTTCCCGCAGGGCGCCGGACCGCTGCTGCCCACCGGCAACGTCCGCGACACGATCGCCGGCACCGAGGTGACCTGCGTCGACAACGGGATGCCGGTCGTGCTGATCCCCGCCGCCGCGCTGCGGGTCACGGGGTACGAGACGCCCGCCGAGCTGGAACAGGACACGGCACTCGCCGGCCGGCTCCGGGAGATCCGGCTGGCGGCCGGACACCTGATGGGCCTCGGGGACGTCGAGGGCGCCACCGTACCCAAACTGACCCTGCTCGCCCCGCCCCGGCACGGCGGCGCCGTCACCACCCGCACCTTCATCCCGGTGCGCTGCCACACCTCCATCGGCGTCCTGGGCGCCGCGAGCGTGGCGGCCGGACTGCGCGTCCCGGGCGGTGTGGGGGAGGGGATCGCCCGGCTCCCCGGATCCGGCGACCGGGTGCGGGTCGAACACCCCACCGGCTTCCTGGAGGTCGACGTCCGCGTCGACCCCGGCTCCGCCGTGGTCCGCCGTACCGCCGTCGTGCGCACCGCGCGCAAGATCTTCGACGGCACCGTCTTCCCCCGGTCCGCCGGGACGGCGCCGACTCCCGCCCAACTCCCTGGAGGCACCCGTGACTCCGCCGCTCGGTGACATCGCCCATGTCGGCCACGCCCAGCTGTTCACACCCGATCTGGACGCCAGCGTCGCCTTCTTCACCGACTACCTCGGACTGACCGTCAACGGCCAGGACGGCGACACCGTCTACCTGCGTACCTACGACGACTACGAACACCACAGCCTGGTGCTGACCGCCCGTGACCGGCCCGGACTCGGCCGGCTCGCGCTGCGCGCCTCCGGCGAGGAGGCGCTGCGGCGCAGGGTGGCGGCCCTGGAGGCGGCGGGACGCCCCGGGAGGTGGGCCGAGGACGAGCCCGGCCTCGGCAAGCTCTACCTCACCGCCGACCCCGACGGCCACGAGCACGCCCTGTACTGGGAGAGCGAGCACTACCGGGCCCCCGACGAGCTGAAGCCGGCGCTGAAGAACCAGCCGCAGGCCAGGCCCAACCGGGGCGTCGGCGTACGCCGCCTCGACCACGTCAACTTCCTCGCCGCCGACGTGCTCGCCAACGCCGAGTTCCAGGAACAGCTCCTGGGCGCCCGGCCCACCGAGCAGATCCGGCTCGACTCCGGGAGGATCGCGGCCCGTTGGCTGACCTTCACGGACAAGTCGTACGACGTCGTCTACACCGAGGACTGGACCGGCTCCTCCGGCCGGCTCCACCACATCGCCTTCGCGGCCGACACCCGTGAGGACATCCTGCGCGCCGCCGACCTCGCCATCGACACCGGCGTGTTCATCGAGACGGGCCCGCACAAGCACGCCATCCAGCAGACGTTCTTCCTCTACGTCTACGAGCCGGGGGGCAACCGCATCGAACTGTGCAATCCGCTCACCCGTCTGGTGCTGGCCCCCGACTGGCCGCTGATCACCTGGACCGAGGCGGAGCGCGCCAAGGGGCAGGCCTGGGGCCTGAGGACCATCGAGTCGTTCCACACCCACGGCACACCGCCGGTCGCCTGACGCACGCCGCACCACCGGGGGCGGGTCGCGCACGTCCGTGCGCGACCCGCCCCTGAATTGTCGCTGAGATTGTCAACAAAAGCGTTGACACTACTTGGGCGGGGTCCCTAGCGTCGCTCCATCACACGTCCCCTCCAGGCAACTCCTCCTGGACGAGAGGAAAACAACGATGTCCTCCTCCTCCGCGCTGTCCGCCCGCGGCAGCAGACTGGCCCTGCTGGTCGTCGGCCTGTGCTGGCTCGCCGTCCTCTTCGACGGCCTGGACATGTTCATCTACGGCTCGGTCCTGCCCCACATGCTCGAGGAGAAGGCCCTCGGCATCACCTCGGCCCAGGCCGGCGACCTCGGCAGCTACGCCACCTTCGGCATGCTCGTCGGCGCGCTGACCGCGGGCACCGTCGCCGACCGCATCGGCCGCAAGAAGCTGATGGTCTCCTGCGTCACGCTGTTCTCGCTGGCCTCCGGCCTCTGCGCGGTCTCCGGCGGCGTCGCCGTCTTCGGCCTCGGCCGGACCCTGGCCGGCATCGGCCTCGGCGGCCTCCTGCCCACCGCGATCAGCATGGTCTCCGACTACGCCCCGCGCGCCCGCGCCGCCCTCACCATCGGCCTGCTGATGACCGCCCACCACGCCGGCGGCATCCTCTCCGCCTACGTGGCCCTGTGGATCGTCGAACCGCTCGGCTGGCGCGCCGCCTTCTGGGTCTGTGTGGCCCCCCTGCTCTTCGTCCCCGTGCTCGCCCGGTTCCTGCCCGAGTCGCTGAGCTTCCTCGTCGCCCGCGGACGCCTCGAGGAGGCCCGCGCGCTGGCCTCCCGCTACGACGCCGAGCTGCCCGCCGGCGCCACCGGCAAGCCCGTGGCCGGCGCCCGCTGGGCCAACCTGCTCGACCTGTTCCGCGGCGGCGAATGGGTCCAGACGCTGCTGTACTGGCTGGCCTCCTTCGGCGGCCTGCTCCTCGTCTACGGCGTCGCCACCTGGCTGCCCACCCTGATGCGCGGCGAGGGCTACGAGCTCGGCTCCGCGCTCACCTTCGTCGTGCTGTTCAACCTCGGCGGCATCGTCGGCATGCTGGTCGCCGGCCGGGCCTCCGACCGCTTCGGCGCCCCGCGCATCTCGGCGATCTGGTTCGCGCTGACCGCCGGCGGCGTGTTCCTGCTCAGCGTCCACATGCCGCTGGCCCTGACCTTCGTGGTCGTCTTCCTCACCGGGGTGTTCCTCAACAGCGCCCAGACGATGATCTACGCGACCGTGTCCATCGGCTCCGCCCCCGCGCACCGCGCCACGGCGGTCGGCTGGACCTCCGGCATGGGCCGCTTCGGCGCGGTCTTCGGGCCGTGGCTGGGCGGCCAGCTGCTCGCCGCGGACCGGGGCGACTGGGGCTTCACGGCCTTCGCCCTGGCGGGCACGGCGTCGATGGTCTTCATCGGCGTCGCCGCGCTGCGGACCGCGCGCTCGGCGGAGCGGGACGGCCTGCCGAGGCGGCCGGCCGTCACCGGCTGAGCGGCCTCCCCGTCCCGATGGGGTACTGTTGACCTGCGTGATCACGTGGTTCGCCACGCGAAACGCATCGGGACGTGGCGCAGCTTGGTAGCGCACTTGACTGGGGGTCAAGGGGTCGCAGGTTCAAATCCTGTCGTCCCGACAGAAGTCGGCCGGGAGCCCTGCCGGAGGAATCCGGTGGGGCTCCCGGCCGTTGCGCGCGGGCCGGAGAACGTCACCCTCCCCCTGAAGGTGACGCCCTCCGGCCGCTCCCCCGGCGCCGGAAATGGCTCTGGTGTGCGCGGCCGGTGCCGTTACCAGCACATGACCGCCGTCTCGCCCGGACCCCACGCGCAGTACAGGCGGACCCGGACGTAGTAGCGGCGGCCCTTGACCAGCCGGGCCGCGACGGTCGCGTCGCGCGGGGTGCCGCCGTCGTCCTGGCCCGCCAGGAAGCGGGGCTCGCCGTCCCGCTCCTCGAAGAGCACGAGGACCCTGTCCGCGTCGCCGAAGGTGCCCACCGTGTAGTCGCGGGTCTCCGGCGGATCGATGCGGAAGTCCGCCTGCTCGCCGGCGCCCAGCCCCAGCGGCACCGAGCGGAACGGCACCAGCGGGGGCGGCCGCGGCGGATCGGCCGGCGGGTACCTGCGGAGCACGAAGTCCTTGTCGGCCGGCGAGAGGGCGCCGGGCGGGTGCACACCGCCGCGGTACTGCTCCGGCTCCAGTATCAGCCCCGGCGGGAACCCGTCCTGCATGATCGACTGCGGGTCCCAGACGGCACCGTTGGCCTCCTCGGGAGCGAGCTTGCGCAGGACGTTGTGGTAGGTCCGCTCCCGGCTCCAGTGGTGGGGGTGGCCCGCCAGTTCGGCGTAGACGGACTCGTCGTCCCAGTGGATGCCGGCGTGCGGGCTCTGGTGTTCGTGCAGCATCCCGAGCGCGTGCCCGATCTGGTGCAGGGCCGTGGCGCGTTCACCCGGAGCGGTCAGGTCCCAGCCGAAGTTCATGGTGCGCTCGTGCGCGCCGACCCGGAGCGCCTCCCTGCCCACGGCCGACCAGCAACCGTCACCGGGCTGGAACCCGATGCGCAGCTCCGCCTCGGTGCGGTCGCGGACCTCGGTGAACGTCAGTCCCGTCCCGAGACCCTGCCACTCGGCGAAGCACTCGCGCACCACGTCCTGCTGCTCCTTGGCGCCGCCCCAGGGAACCCAACGGGTCCGCGCGGCACCGGGAACGGCGATCTCCGAACCCGCCGTCCCGCCGTCGAAGAAGCAGTAGTGCAGCACGGTGCCGTTGACCCACAGCCGCCGCCCGCCGGCCAGCGCGCCGAGCCGCTCGGCGGCCAGCCCCGGCGGATACGCGGGGGCCGGCTGCGGCGGCAGCGAGCAGTGGCGAACGGTCATGGACCACAGGCTGCCGTGCCGCGGCGCCGGACGCCTGAGTCGGGGTCTGCTCAAGTGGCCCTGTATCAGGCATGAGTACCCGTGCTCCTGTTCTCGTGATGACCTTGCGACCAGACACCACCGGGCCGTACGAGAGGGAGGCGGCGACCCTGCGGCCGCCCTGGCCGTTCACCGGCCGCCAGGACGAACTCGACCTGCTGCGGCGCTCGCTGACCGGCGCGGGGCGCGGCCTGGTGGTGACCGGACCGGCGGGCCGCGGCAAGACCCGGCTCGTCACCGAGGTCTCGCGCGACTCGGACTGCGCCCGCGTCACCGGAACGCCGCGGGCCGGCGAGCTGCCCTTCGCCGCCTTCGCCCCGCTGCTGCCCGGCCCCGTCACCCTGCACGACGCGCTGCACCACCTCTCCGGGGTGCGGACGCTGCTCGTCGACGACGCCCACCTGCTCGACGACGCCTCCGCCGCGCTGGTCCACCAGCTCGCCGTGCACCGGCGCACCCGGCTGCTGGTCGTGGTCACCGACGGCGAGCCGGCGCCCGCCGCCGTGGCCCGGCTGTGGACCGGGGAACTGCTGCCCCGTCTGGCGCTGCGTCCGCTGCCCCGGGAGGACACCGCGAGGCTGCTCTCCACCGGCGCGGACCACACCCCGGAGCCGCTCACCGTGAACCGGCTGCACCGGCTGTGCCACGGGGACCTGCGGCTGCTGCGCGACCTTCTGGACGCGGTACGCGCGCACGGCAGACCCACCGGGATCCCGGGCACCTGGGAAGGGCGGGGCCCGCTGCCCCTCACACCGGCCCTGCGGGAACGCACCGCCCGCCTCCTGGACCGCACCCGCCCCGGGGAGCGCGAGACGCTCGACCGCCTCGCCTTCGCCGAACCCCTGCCGCCCGGCGGCGACGGCCTCGACCTCGCCGTCCTGGAACGCCTGGAGACCGAGGGCCTGGTCCACGTCGACGACCACGGCGCTGTACGCCTCACCCACCCCCTGCACGGCCCGGTCCTGCGGGCCGCCGCCGGCCGGCTCCGGGCCCGTCGGCTCGCACGCGACCCCGAGGACCACGCCCCCGCCCTGCGCGCGGAGGCGGCGGAGCTGACCCGGCGGATCGAACGGGCCGACGTGGCGGATGTCCCGGCGCCGGTGGGGGACTGGCTGGTCGCCGAGGGGGCGCCGCTCCCGGCCGGCTACGCGGCGCTGCGCGCCCGCTGCGCGCGGCTGCGCGGCGCACTGCGGGAGGCGGCCGCCTGGGCCCGCGAGGGCCTGCGCACCGCCCCCGCCGACCGGTCCTGTCACACCGAACTCACCCGCGCCGAGGGGACCCCCGATCCGCACGGCGACCCCTACGACGCCGTGCGCCTCGGCACCCCCGCGCGGGCCGCCGGCCGGCTCACCGGCGTCTTCGCCGACCACGCCGACGCCCTCACCCGGGGCGACGGGACCCTCCTCGACCGGGTGGGAGAGGAGTTCGAGCGGCGCGGCCTCCTGCTGTTCGCCGCGGAGGCGTACGCCCAGGCCGTCGCCGCCCACCGGGAGCCGCACGCCGCGCGCACCTCCCGCACGCGTGCGATCGCGCTCGCCCGCCGCTGCGAGGACGCCCGCACCCCCGCCCTAGCGGGCCTCGTCCTCGGTGAACTCACCTCACGTCAACGGCAGATCGTCACGCTGGCCGCACAGGGACTGAGCAACCGCCAGATCGCCGAACGCCTCACCCTTTCCGTCCGCACGGTAGGCAACCACTTGTACGGCGCGTACACCCGGCTGGGCGCCCCCGTGCCCCGCCGGACCGCCTGACGGCTCGGGGAGTCTTGTTTCGCAGGCGGCTGTCCGTGGCTGGTCGCGCAGTTCCCCGCGCCCCTTCGAGGCCGGTACGGCCGACCCACCTGAAGGGGCGCGGGGAACTGCGCGAGGAACCACGACCCACCCGCGGTCGCCGACGGCGTGATCACGCCGCCCCGAAGGCGGTGAAGGCCCACCCCGTGGCCCGGTGCAGCGCGTCGGGCGGCAGGGCGGCGCGGGCGTCGCGCAGGGCCTCCGCCAAGGAGAGCCCGGTGTCGAGGGACTTGTGCAGGGCGAGCGTCAGCGGGACCACCGCGGCGTCGTTCACGGGCGCGCTGCACGCCACCACGCCCGCCGTGCCCAGCGGCAGCAACGCCGTGACCAGACCCAGCAGTTCGTCCGCGCCCACGGTGGCGAACCGGGCGGTGTCGCAACAGGACAGGATGATCCGGTACGGACTGCGGTCCAGCCGCTCGAAGTCGTGCACGATCAGCGGGCCGTCGGCCATCCGCAGGGACGAGAACAGCGGGCCGTCCGCGCGGAACGCGCCGTGCGCGGCGATGTGCGCCAGCCCCGCCCCGTCCAGTTCCCGCAGCACCCGCGGCACCGTCGCGTCGTCGTGCTCCAGCACGGTCGCACCGTCGTAGCGGCCGGCCAGCACGGGCACCTCCGCGCCGCCCGTGGCGAGGCCCGGCCCGCGCACCAGCACCTGGCGGCCACCGGGCGGCGGCGCCGTCTCCCGGGCGCGCAGCCAGCTGCTCGCCGACGGCGACACACTCAGCACCCGCTCCCGCAGCGACGGCAGCACCGCCCACGGCACCCGGTGCAGCCGCCCGGGCGGCACGATCACCACCGGGCCGCTGCCCAGGTGCGCCGCCGCCGGACCCAGCAGCAGTTCCTCCAGCCGCCGCCCCGCCGCCTCCACCACCGGCAGCCGCGCCTGGGCCCCCGGATGCGCCAGCCGCCGCAGCCCCGCCTGCACGTGCTCGGCCTCGGTCTCCGCCGCCGCCAGCAGCCCCGCCTCGAACCTCCGCACCCGTCCCTGCCCGCAGAGCAGCACCTGCACCCGCCCGTCGAGCACGGCCAGTTCCACCAGCTGCCCGTCGTCGCCCTCGGCCAGCCGCGCGAGCAGCCGGCCGACGTCGAAACGGTCCCCGCCCTCGGGGGTCTCACCGCGCATGTGCAGCGTCCTGGAGCGGATCTCCCGTTCCAGGCGCCGCTGTTCCCGCTCCAGCGTCGGCACGGGCCTGCCCTCCATGCGGGCCTCCTCCGCGCGGGCGGCGATCTCCCGGTAGGCGGTCATCCCCGTCAGCAGGGCGAGGTCGGCGGGCGGCCGGGTGGGCGGCGCGGACAGCGCGGTCGCCCGCCACCGCTCGCTCCACACCAGCAGCCGCCGCGGCCCGCCCGAGACCAGACTGGCCTTCTGGGCGAGCGCGGCAAGCTCCGCGCCCTGCGCGGTGGCGCGGGCCCGCAGCTCCGAGGCGCCCAGCGTCATCCGGTGGTCGTCGAGCACGTCGAGGCCGCGCCGGCAGGCCTCCAGCACGCCCCGCGCGGACCCGGCGGCCTGCGCGCGCAGCGCCTGCGCCGCCCAGCCCGTCATCCGGGCGAGCGGCGGCCCGCCGCGTCTGCTGCGCGCGGCCACCGCGAGATGCCGCTCCGCGTCCGCCGTCCAGCCGAGGTCCAGCGCGATCCGGCCCGCCAGCAGGGACGCCTCCGGGGCGGCCGGCGCGCCGAGCGCGGCCAGCTTCTCCGCGACCGCCGCCGCGTCCGCGACCAGCCGGCCGGAACCGCGCCCGGCCGCGTGCCGGGACTCGGTCAGCACCAGCCGCGCGTGCGTCTCCCACCAGGTGCGCCGCTGCCCCGCGAACAGCCGCACGGCGAGCGCCGCGCGGGCGATCGCGGTCCCCGGCTCACCCGCGAGCCGGGCCGCCCGCGCGGCCGCCAGCAGCAGTTCCGCCTTGCGCGTGGACTGCCCGCCGATCCCGTCCAGCGCCCGGATCGCCGCGTCCGCCTCGGCCAGCGCCTCCGCTGCCAGGCCGGCCGCCATCAGCACCTCGCAACGCCGGATGTTCAGCATGAACGTCGGCGTGCCCAGCTTGGCGTACCGTTCCTCCGCCTCGTCGAGCAGCCGCAGCGCCGCCGGGACGTCACCGGAACGGAACGCGGCCAGCCCCCGGCTCTCCACGGCGTCCGCCTTGTCGTGCTCCTGGCCGGTGGTCTCCCACAGCGCCTCGGCCGCCGTGAAGTCGGCGTCCGCCCGCTCCACCGAACCCAGCGCCAGGTGCACCGTCGCCCGCAGCGTCAGCGCGCGCGCCGTCCAGATCACGTCCTCGGCCTGTCGCAGCACGGGAATGGCCCGCCGTACGTCCTCCAGCGCCTCCCTGTGATGGCCCAGCACCCACCACGCGTACGCCCGGCGGAACAGCACCCGCGCACGCGTGTGCCCGGCGCCGCGCTCGACGCCCCGCCGCAGCGCGTCCATGCCCTGCCGGGTGCGCCCCGCGTGCACCAGTGCGACGCCGAGCGTGGCGAGGACGTCCGCCTCCCGTTCGGCCGAGTCCGCGCGCGCCGCCCAGAGCCGGGCCCGCCGCAGATGGGTCAGGGCCAGCCGCAAGTCGCCGAAGTCCCGCTGCCAGATGCCGATCACCTGATGGGCGACGGAGGCGTGCAGGGGCGCGGGACGGCCGCCCAGCACCTGTTCCGCCCGCGCCAGCGCCTCACCCGGGTCGGCGAACACCATCGGCAGCAGGTCCAGCACCGTGTCGCTTCCCGCTGTCACCCCACGATGGTAGTCGTCCACGACCGCGCCTCACAGGTGTGACGTTGTATCAAACGTCCGCCGCGGGGCTCTTCATCACGACAGCTCCGCGGCACCGGCCGCCTTCGCACCAGTGGGGGGACACGCCATGGCACCACAGCGATTCCGAGAGCAGTTCACCCAGATCCAGCGCTCGATGCCCGACGTCCCCCTGGCCGTGGGGCCCGACGACGCGGGCGAGTTCCTCTACGAGAAGGGCGTCGTCCTGGCCCGCGACGGCGAGGAGGCCCGCGTCGTCGAGGACACCGTCCGCCGGCACTTCACCACGTTCGCCGGACTCACCCCGGAGCAGGTGCGCCGGGCCGGCCCGGAGACCAACCGCTCCGGCATCACTCGCATCCGGGTCGCCGACCCCGGCCAGGGAGACGGCAGCGGCGACCCGGCGGTCGCGGGAGCGCTGCGCGCGCTGGCGGCGGCCGAGGGCCGCACCGGGCGCCGGCTGGTCAGCCGCAACCACGTGGTGTCGATCGCGGTCAACGCCTGCCCCGGCGACGAGCCCGTGCCCGCGTCGCGCGCCGCCGGGCCCAACCCCGCCGCCGCAGAAGGCGTGCACGACCCCGGCTCCGCCGTCGCCGTGCTCGTCATCGACACCGGGCTGATGCGCGACCACCGCTCCTACCCGCCGCTCGCCCACACCCGGGGCGACGCCCAGGTGGCGGAGTGCGACGGCGACGGGATCCTCCAGCAGTACTGCGGGCACGGCACGTTCATCGCCGGACTCGTCGCCGCCGTCGCGCCCAACACCGACATCACCGTCCGCGGCACGCTGAACGACGCGGGGGCCGTCCTGGAGTCCGAGTTCGGCGAGAAGCTCTTCGAAGCCGTCGACCGGGACGGCTGGCCCGACGTCATCAGCCTGTCCGCCGGCACCTCCAACGGCCGCACCGACGGACTCCTCGGCGTCGACGCCTTCATGCGGGAACTGCGCGACCGGCCCACCCTGCTGGTCGCCGCCGCCGGCAACAACGGCAGCGCCACGCCCTTCTGGCCCGCCGCCTACGCCGACCTGCCCGGCTACGAGAACGCCGTGCTGTCCGTGGGCGCGCTGCGCGCCGACGGCGAGTCCGGAGCCTGCTTCAGCAACCACGGCGGCTGGGTCAAGGCATACGCCCCCGGCGAGCGCCTCACCGGCGCCCTGACCGGCTTCGAGACCCCCGTCCCGTACGTGTACCAGCACTCCACCTACGACGCCTGCCGCTACGGCTTCACGTACCCCTGCACCTGTCACCACCCGCGCCACACCGGCGTGCTGAGCGAGGACGGCGTCTCCGCCAAGCCGGACCAGGTGATGTTCGAAGGGCTCGCCCAGTGGAGCGGGACCTCGTTCGCCACCCCTGTCGCCGTCGGCATGGTCGCCGCCCACATGACCGCGCGGGCGGAGACCGATCCCCGCGAGGCCCGCCGGCAACTGTTGCAGGCGAACACCGAGTTCGCGGAAGTGCGCGGGGCGCACGTGCCCGCGCTCCTTCCGCCCACCTGGCGCCCGGTACGGGTCTCACCACCCTCCGCACGGGCATGAGGGCCGGAGTCATCCCCTCCGCGGCGTACGATGTCGTGCCGTACACGAGGGGTGGGACCGTGGAGCGTAGGGAAGTCGGCGCGTTGGTCCGGTCCGCTGTCGGCGGTGACGCGGCGGCCTGGAAGGCGATCGTGGAGGGCCTGGGCCCGCTGGTGTGGTCCGTGGTGCGCGCCCACCGGCTCTCCGACGCCGACGCGCACGAGGTCTACCAGACGGTGTGGTTCCGCTTCGCCCAGCACCTGGGGCGGATCCGGGAGCCCGACAAGGCGGGCTCCTGGCTGGCCAGCACCGCGCGGCACGAGTGCCTGAAGGTGCACAGGAACGCGCGCAGGCTGATGCTGACCGACGATCCGCAGCTGCTGGACCGGGTCAGCGAGGACGGGACGCCGGAGCAGTCGCTGCTGGAGGCGGAGGAGGCGGCCGCGCAGAGCGAACGCGTGCGGCGGCTGTGGCAGGAGTTCGAGGAACTGGGCGAGCGGTGCAGGCAGTTGCTGCGTGTCCTGATCGCCTCGCCGCCACCCAGTTATCAGGAGGTGTCCGCCGCGCTCGACATCGCGGTGGGCAGCATCGGGCCGCTGCGCCAGCGCTGTCTGCGCCGGCTGCGGGCCCGGCTCGAGGCACGGGGGACCACGTGAGCGACATGGACGACATGAACGGCGAAGAGACCTACGACGAAGGGGACTTCGACACCGGGCTGCTGGAGGAGGAACTGCGGCAGGCGGCCGCCGTGCTGGACCCGCTGCCGCCGGCCCTGCTGCAGATCGCCGTCGACGCCTACGCGCTGCACGACCTCGACGCCCGGGTGGCCGAGCTGACCTTCGACTCGCTGGTGGACGCCATCCCGGTGCGGGGGGCGGCGGACCCGCCGCGCATGCTCACCTTCGAGGCCGGTGAGGTGACGCTGGACGTCGAGGTGACCTCGCAGGGGCTGATGGGCCAGGTGCTGCCGCCCGGGCCGGCCCGCGTCGAGGTGCTCGGCGGACCGCAGCCGGCCGCCACCCTCACCACCGACGACATGGGCCGCTTCACCGCGGACACCCCGCCGTCGGGCCCCTTCGCCCTGCGCCTGCACACCGGCGCGGACGTGGTCGTCACGGAGTGGCTCCGCACCTGACCCCTCCGGCCCGGCGGCGGGGTCAGCGGGAGACGGCGTCGATCAGCGCGGCGAGTGCCGACGCGAGCCGGGGCAGCCCGGGCCCGGCGGGGCCGCCCGGTTCGGACATGTACGTGTCCCGGCGGATCTCCACCATCAGCGCGGACACCTCCGCCCGCTTCCCGTAGAACTCCAGCGGCACGTACGTCCCGGCGAACGGGCTGTCCAGCCCCGTCTCCCCGCACGCCGCGAACGCCTCGCGGGCGGCGTCGAGCAGCGCGGGCGGGGTGTGGAAGGAGTCGGTGCCCAGGCACACCTCCGGCCGCGGCCCGTCCCCGTGCAGTTCGTAGGGCAGCGGCGCGCTCGGATACGAGTGCACGTCGATGATCACCGCCCGCCCGGTCGCCGCGAGCCGCTCGGAGACCGCCTCCGTCATCGCCTCCGCGTACGGACGGAAGTACCGCTCGACCAGCGGTCCCGGGTCGAAGCCGTCGGGCCGCAGCTTGTCCTTGTGCGTGGTCCGGGTGTAGACCGCGCCCATGCCGACCGCCAGCATCTCCTCCCGCTCGTCCGGGAACCGCTCGGGATCGACGACCAGACGGGAGAGCCGGTTCACGAACCGCCACGGCGCGACCCCGGCCGCCCCGGCCGCCGCCTCGGCGACCGCCGCGGTGTGCGAGTCCGTGATGTGGTCCAGCTCCCGCTCCAGCCCGGCGTCGTCCAGCACGATCCCAGGCCGCACATCGGCCGGTATCTCCCGCGCGGAGTGCGGAACATGGAGGATCACGGGCGAGTCCGCGTCGCCGGGAAGGAACTCGAAGGACGGCGGGACGTCGGTCATACGGCTGCTCCGGAAGCGTCGTCAGTGGGTCGGGCACGATCAAGGTGCCATACGGCACTGACAACGCCCACGGACCGAGGCCCTCCGTGCCCCTCCCCGGACGCCGACACGGCTCCGCCCCGGCCGGGCGCATCGCCGGCCGGGGCGGAACACGGGGTCCCGAGGCGTCAGCTCAGGGACGCCAGCGCCTCGTTCCACGTGGTGGAGGGGCGCATGACCTTGGCGGCCAGGGCCGGGTCGGGCTGGTAGTAGCCGCCGATCTCGGCCGGCTTGCCCTGGACGGCGTTCAGCTCGTCGACGATCTTCGCCTCGTTGGCGGAGAGGGTCTCGGCGAGCGGGGCGAAGGCCTTCGCCAGGTCCGCGTCGTCGGTCTGCGCGGCCAGCTCCTGCGCCCAGTACAGGGACAGGTAGAAGTGGCTGCCGCGGTTGTCGATGCCGCCGACGCGACGGGTCGGGGACTTGTCCTCGTTGAGGAAGGTCGCCGTGGCGCGGTCGAGGGTGTCGGCGAGGACCTTGGCACGCGCGTTGCCCGTGGCCGTGGCGTACTGCTCGAGCGACGGCACCAGCGCGAAGAACTCACCGAGGGAGTCCCAGCGCAGGTAGTCCTCCTTGACCAGCTGCTGCACGTGCTTCGGGGCCGAGCCGCCGGCGCCCGTCTCGAACAGGCCGCCGCCCGCCATCAGCGGGACGACCGACAGCATCTTGGCGCTGGTGCCCAGCTCCAGGATGGGGAAGAGGTCGGTCAGGTAGTCGCGGAGCACGTTGCCGGTCACCGAGATCGTGTTCTCGCCGCGGCGGATGCGCTCCACCGACAGCTTCGTCGCCTCGACGGGGGCCAGGACGCGGATGTCCAGGCCCTCGGTGTCGTGCTCCGGCAGGTACTGCTCGACCTTGGCGATCAGGTTGGCGTCGTGCGCGCGGGTGGCGTCCAGCCAGAAGACCGCCGGGTCGCCGGTGGCGCGGGCGCGGGTGACGGCCAGCTTCACCCAGTCGCGGATCGGGGCGTCCTTGGTCTGGCAGGCGCGGAAGATGTCACCGGCGGACACGGTCTGCTCGATGACGGCGTTGCCGGCCTGGTCGACCAGACGGACGGTGCCCGTGGTGGGGATCTCGAAGGTCTTGTCGTGGCTGCCGTACTCCTCGGCCTTCTGCGCCATCAGACCGACGTTCGGGACCGAGCCCATGGTGGACGGGTCGTAGGCGCCGTTGGCGCGGCAGTCGTCGATCACGGCCTGGTAGACACCGGCGTAGCTGGAGTCCGGGAGCACCGCGAGGGTGTCGGCCTCCTGGCCGTCCGGGCCCCACATGTGGCCGGAGGTGCGGATCATCGCCGGCATGGAGGCGTCGACGATGACGTCCGAGGGGACGTGCAGGTTGGTGATGCCCTTGTCGGAGTCGACCATCGCCAGCTCCGGGCCCTCGGCGAGCTCGGCGTCGAAGGACGCCTTGATCTCGGCGCCCTCGGGCAGGCCCTCCAGGCCCTTGTAGATGCCGCCCAGACCGTCGTTCGGGGTCAGGCCGGCCGCGGCGAGCTTGTCGCCGTACCGGGCGAACGTCTTCGGGAAGAAGGCGCGCACCACGTGGCCGAAGACGATCGGGTCGGAGACCTTCATCATCGTGGCCTTGAGGTGCACGGAGAACAGCACGCCCTCCTGCTTCGCGCGGGCGACCTGCGCGGTCAGGAACTCGCGCAGCGCGCCGACGCGCATCACGGAGGCGTCGACGACCTCGCCCTCGCGGACCGGCACGGACTCGCGCAGCACGGTGGTGCTGCCGTCGTCGCCCTTGAGCTCGATGCGCAGCGCGCCGTCCTCGGCGATGACGACCGACTTCTCGGTGGAGCGGAAGTCGTCCGCGCCCATGGTGGCGACGTCGGTCTTGGAGTCGGCGCTCCAGGCGCCCATGCGGTGCGGGTGGTTCTTGGCGTAGTTCTTCACCGAGGCGGGGGCGCGGCGGTCCGAGTTGCCCTCACGCAGGACCGGGTTCACGGCGGAACCCTTGATCTTGTCGTAGCGGGCGCGGATCTCGCGCTCCTCGTCGGTCTTCGGGTCGTCCGGGTAGTCCGGCAGCGCGTAGCCCTGGCCCTGGAGCTCGGCGATCGCGGCCTTGAGCTGCGGGATCGACGCCGAGATGTTCGGCAGCTTGATGATGTTGGCCGCGGGCGTCTTGGCCAGCTCACCCAGCTCGGCGAGGGCGTCGGGGATGCGCTGGTCCTCGGCCAGGTACTCCGGGAACACGGCGATGATGCGCCCGGCCAGCGAGATGTCACGCGTCTCCACGGTGACACCCGCCTGCGAGGCGTACGCCTGGACCACCGGCAGGAAGGAATACGTTGCCAGGGCCGGGGCCTCGTCAGTGTGCGTATAGATGATGGTCGAGTCAGTCACCGGGTGCTCCGCTCCACGTCTGCAACATTGCTCGACATCAAGATATCTCCTGACCGGCCGGAGCTCGACAGGGGTCCGTGCCCACTTCCGGCCGTCCTCCCGCCACGGTCCTTCCGGCGTGGCGGGAGATCACCCGGGCGGTGTGCTCAGATCGGCCGGGTGGCGGTCATGTCCTCCGCCCCGGGTTCCGCCGTGCGCTGCTGCGGGAGCACCACCGCGCCCTGCTGGAGCGCCACCGTCCGCGCCGGCGAGGGGATGCGGATGCCCTCCTCGCGGTAGCGCCGGTGCAGGCGCTTGATGAACTCGTGCTTGATCCGGTACTGGTCGCTGAACTCGCCGACGCCCAGGATCACCGTGAAGCCGATGCGGGAGTCCCCGAAGGTGTGGAAACGCACCGCGGGCTCGTGCTCCGGCACGGCGCCGGTGATCCCCGTCATCACCTCGGCGACGACCTCCGTCGTGACCCGCTCCACCTGCTCCAGGTCGCTGTCGTACGACACCCCGGCCTGCACCAGGATCGTCAGCTTCTGCTCGGGGCGCATGAAGTTGGTCATGTTCGTCTTGGCGAGCTGCCCGTTGGGGATGACCACCAGGTTGTTGGAGAGCGCGCGGACGGTCGTCTGACGCCAGTTGATGTCCTCCACGTAGCCCTCCTCGCCGCTGCTCAGCCGGATGTAGTCACCGGGCTGCACGGTCTTGGAGGCGAGGATGTGGATGCCCGCGAACAGGTTGGCGAGCGTGTCCTGCAGCGCCAGCGCGACCGCGAGACCGCCGACGCCCAGGGCGGTGAGCAGCGGGGCGATCGAGATGCCCAGCGTCTGCAGGCCCACCAGGAAGCCGATCGCGAGGACCAGGATCCGGGTGATGTTCATGAAGATGGTGGCCGACCCGGCGACACCCGACCGGGACTGGGTGACCGACCGCACCAGCCCCGCCACCACCCGTGCCGCCGAGATGGTCGCGGCGAAGATGACCAGCAGCGTCAGCACCTGGTTGACGTTGTGCTGCACGGTCCGGGTCAGCGGCAGCGCAGCCGCCGCGGAGGCCGCGCCGCCGGCGATCGCCGCCCACGGCGCGATCATGCGCAGCGCGTCCACCAGGACGTCGTCGCCGCGCCAGCGGGTGCGGTCGGCGTGCCGGCCCAGCCAGCGCAGCAGGGCCCGCAGCAGGAACGCCGCCAGCAGTCCGGCCGCCACCGCGATGCCGGCGTACAGCAGGTCCTGCCCGGTGAGCGCGCGGGTCACCGCTCACCTCCGGCGAACGCCCTGGCCCACGGCCGTATGTGAAATCGTGTCACGTATCGTCACCTGCTCGGTTTCCACGGGATGTACGTCGTGCCGACCGCCCCTGACCTGCGGTCGGCGCGAGCGCTCATCCTGCCGTATTCCGCGGGGAGTTCGTACCGGCCCGCCCGTCGCCCGGGTCAGATCACCTTCAGCCGCACCAGCGCGCCCAGGGTCAGCGCCCCCGGCAGCAGCGGCAGCCACACCGTGATGACCCGGAACACCAGGACCACCGCCGTGGCGGCCGCCGCGGCCCCGCCCACCGTCACCAGCGCCACGACCAGCGCCGCCTCCACCGAGCCGAGCCCGCCCGGAGTCGGCACCAGCGCCACCGCGACCGTCGCCGCCAGATACGCCACCGCCATGTGCGCCGGCGGCACCGGCAGCCCGAACGCCACACCCACCAGGACCAGCGCGGTCGCCTGCAGCGCGGGGAAGGCCAGCGCACCGCCCCACAGCGCCAGCGCCCGGGAGGGCAGCGCGTGCACCGACCGCGCCTCGCCCAGCGCGGTGCGCAGGAACGAGCACACCGCCGCCCGCAGCCGCCGTACACACGCCAGCACGCCCGCCGCGAGGACCGGCACGGCGACGGCCACCAGCAGCAGCGGACCGAACGCCCCGTCGGGCAGCAGCGAGCCGGGGTCCAGCGCGCCGGGGAACGCGACGAGCAGCGCCGCCAGCAGCCCCACCCGGCCGACGGACTCCGCCAGCAGATACAGCGCCAGGGCGGCCGAGGAGCGGGCTGGCGACAGCCCGCACACCGTCATGAACCGCAGATTGACCGCGCTCGCGCCCAGCCCCGTCGGCAGCAGGTGGTTCGCCGCGCCCGCCGCGAACTGCGTGGCCAGCAGCCGCCGCCCGGGCAGCCGCTCGGGGACCGCGCCCTGCCGGGTGCACGCGGCGGCCACCCAGGTCAGACACGTCGCGCCCGCCGCGGCCAGCAGCCAGGGCCACCGGGCGGTCGCCAGCTGGGCGAAGCCCTCGGCCAGCACCGACCGGTGCCGCACCGCGACCACGGTGACCAGCAGCAGCGGCAGCACGCACAGGATCCGGCGGATCGTCCCCGTCACGACCACCGATC
Source organism: Streptomyces fungicidicus (assembly GCF_003665435.1). Classification (NCBI taxonomy): domain Bacteria; kingdom Bacillati; phylum Actinomycetota; class Actinomycetes; order Kitasatosporales; family Streptomycetaceae; genus Streptomyces; species Streptomyces fungicidicus. Next base: position 855,988 of record NZ_CP023407.1, on the reverse strand, counting down.
CTGCGCGCCCGGCGCCAACGGCGGATGGCCCCGGCGCGGACGTCCGCCGACGGCCGGGTGGCGGGGCGGGGGCCTCCTTGACCTCAATCATGGTCGAGGTCCTACGTTCTCCTGCATGAGCATGGAGACCACAGCGTGGACACAGCTGCGCAGCGTCATGACCGCCGAGGACCAACACCGTCCCCTCACCAGGGAGACGCTGCGCCGCGTGGGCGCCTTCGCCCGCCCCCACCGCCGCCGTCTCACCCTCTTCGTGCTCCTCGGCACGGCCACCGCGGCGCTCGCCGTCGCGACCCCCGTACTCGCCGGGCGCGTGATGGACGCCATCGTCTCCGGCGGCGACGGGGGCCGGGTGGTCCGCCTGGCCCTGCTCATCGCCGTGATCGCGGTCGTGGAGGCGGCCCTCGGCGTACTCGGCCGCAGACTGTCGGCGGCGCTCGGCGAGGAACTCATCCTCGACCTGCGGACCGCGGTCTTCGACCATGTGCAGCGGATGCCCGTCGCGTTCTTCACACGCACCCGTACGGGAGCGCTCGTCTCCCGTCTCAACAACGACGTCATCGGCGCGCAGCGCGCCTTCAGCAACACCCTGTCGACCGTGGTCGGCAGCCTGGTCACCCTGGTGCTCGCCCTCGCCGTGATGCTCACCCTGTCCTGGCAGATCACCCTGCTCGCCCTGGCGCTGCTGCCCGTGTTCGTGGTCCCGGCCCGGCGCATGGGCCGCCGGATGGCCGGGATGCAGCGCGAGGCCGCCGCCCTGAACGCGGCCATGGGCACCCGGATGACGGAGCGGTTCTCCGCACCGGGCGCCACCCTGGTGAAGCTGTTCGGACGCCCCGAGGAGGAGTCGCTGGAGTTCGCGCTGCGCGCCCGCCGCGTGCGGGACATCGGCATCCGTACGGCCACGGCGCAGACGGTGTTCGTCACCGCGCTGACCCTCGTCTCCGCCCTCGCCCTGGCCCTCGTCTACGGCCTCGGTGGGCGGCTCGCCCTCGCCGGCACCCTGGAGCCCGGCGCGGTGGTGGCCCTGGCGCTGCTGCTGACCCGGCTGTACGCGCCGCTCACCTCGCTCGCCGGCGCCCGGGTGGAGGTGATGAGCGCGCTGGTCAGCTTCGAGCGGGTCTTCGAGGTGCTGGACCTCGAGCCGCTGATCCGGGAGAGGCCGGACGCGCGCGAGGTGCCCGACGGTCCGGTCTCCGTCGAGTTCGACGACGTCCGCTTCGGCTACCCGTCGGCCGACAAGGTCTCCCTGGCGTCCCTGGAGGAGGTCGCCACCCTCGACCAGCGCGGCGGCGACGAGGTCCTGCACGGCGTCTCCTTCCGCGCCGAGCCGGGCAGGACAGTCGCCCTCGTGGGCTCCTCGGGAGCGGGCAAGTCGACCATCGCCCAGCTGCTGCCGCGCCTGTACGACGTCGACGCCGGCGCCGTGCGCGTGGGCGGCGTCGACGTCCGGGACCTGGCCGCGGCGTCGCTGCGGGCCACCCTGGGCATGGTCACCCAGGACGGTCACCTCTTCCACGACACGGTCCGCGCCAACCTGCTGCTGGCCCGCCCGGACGCGGCCGACGCCGACCTGTGGGACGCGCTGCGCCGGGCCCGCCTCGACACCCTCGTGACGTCGCTGCCCGACGGCCTCGACACGGTGGTCGGCGAGCGCGGCTACCGGCTCTCCGGCGGGGAGCGCCAGCGCATGACGATCGCCCGGCTGCTGCTCGCCCGCCAGCGCGTCGTCATCCTCGACGAGGCCACCGCCCACCTGGACAACACCTCCGAGGCGGCCGTGCAGGAGGCGCTCACGGAGGCGCTGGAGGGCAGGACGGCGATCGTGATCGCCCACCGGCTGTCCACCGTCCGCGCCGCCGACCTCATCCTGGTGGTCGAGGCCGGCCGGATCGTGGAACGCGGCACCCACGAGGAACTGCTCGCCGCGGACGGCCGCTACGCCGAGCTGTACCGCACCCAGTTCGAGCAGCAGGCGGGGGAGTCCGCGGCGGCGGTGTAGGACCACGGGATCCCCGCGGGGTGGGTGCCGTCCGGAGACGGCACCCACCCCGCACGCACTCACCGGGCCCGCGTGGCCGCCCCGGCCCGGTCCGGACGGTCCTCCGCGGCGGCGGTCTTCGTCCGCCCGGCGGAGCCCCGGCCCCGGCCGCGGCCCCGGCCGCCCCTGCCCCCGCCCCTGCCCCCGCCCGAGCGCGCGTCGAGCTCGACGGCGAGCGGCGAGGCGGTCAGGACCGACGAGTACGTGCCCACGAGCATGCCGATCAGCAGGGCGAGCGCGAAGTCGGTGAGCGAGTCACCGCCCAGCACGGCCAGCGCGGCCAGAATGAAGATCACACCAATACCGGTGTTGACCGTGCGCGGCACCGTCTGCAGGATCGCCCGGTTGGTGACCTGCGCCAGCGGCGCCTTGCCGTCCTTCCGCCACAGCTCGCGGATCCGGTCGAAGACCACCACGGAGTCGTTCACCGAATAACCGATCACGGTGAGCAGCGCGGCCAGGAACACCCCGTCGATCGGCTTCCCCAGCCAGGCGAAGATGCCGGTGAGGATGACCACGTCGTGGGCCAGCGCGCTCACCGCGCCGGCGCCGAACATCCAGCGGAACCGGAAGGCCAGGTACAGCAGCTGCGCGCCGAGCGCCAGACCGAGCGCGATCAGCGCGTTGCGCCGGAGCTCGTCGCCGAGGCTCGGGCCGATCAGCTCGTCGCGCACCTTCTCCGCACCGCCGCCGACCCCGGCGACGGCGTCGGCCACCTCCACCGCTTGCGCGTTGGTCAGCTCCTCGGTGCGCACCGTCAGCCGGTTCTCCCCGGAGGACTGCACCACGGCCTGCGGGAACCCCGCGTCCGCCAGCGCCTCACGGGCCCGGTCCGGGTCCACGGCGTCGCTGGTGGAGTACTCGATCAGACGGCCGCCGGTGAACTCCACGCCGAAGTTCAACCCGCGCACCACGATGCCCGCGCCGGCGACGACGAGCACGACGGCGGACACCGCCAGCCAGCGCCGCGGACGGCGCATCAGCTGCGGGTCGCGGCGGGTCAGGTAGGTGCGGACCCGGCCGATGGAGGCCAGACCGGTCGTCCGGGGACGGCGGTGCACCCAGCGGCGGGCCACCGCGAACTCCGCGAGCACCCGGGTGATCACCAGGGCGCTGATCATGGAGGCGATGACACCGATGCCCAGGGTGACACCGAAGCCCTTCACCGGACCGGAGGCGAGCACGAACAGCAGCGCCGCCGCGATCAGCGTGGTGACGTTGGAGTCCGCGATGGCGCTGAAGGCGCCCTTGAACCCGGCGGTGAGCGCCGAGCGGCTGCTGGGCCGGTTGCGGGCGCCGTACTCCTCCCGGGCCCGTTCGAAGACCAGCACGTTGGCGTCCACGGCCATGCCGATGGCCAGCACGAAGCCGGCGAGACCGGGCAGGGTCAGGGTCGCGCCCAGGGCCGCCAGACCGGCGTAGGAGATGAGGCCGTAGCAGAGCAGGGCCAGCGTGGCCAGCACACCCATGAGCCGGTAGACCACGATGATGAAGACCGCGGTCAGGGCGGTGCCGACGACGGCGGCCCAGGCACTGGCCTCGATGGCCTCGGCGCCCAGCGTCGGGCCCACGGTCCGCTGCTCCACCGTCTCGACCGGCACCGGCAGGGCGCCGCCGTGCACGAGCAGCGCGAGCTCCTTGGCCTCCTCGTTGGTGAAGGAGCCGGTGATCTGGGTGGACCCTCCGGTGATGCCCGCGCCACAGGCGACGGACGGGTCGACCTGCGGCGAGGAGATGATCTTGTTGTCCAGCACGATCGCGACCCGGCGCTGCGGATCGCCCGCCGGATGGCAGGCGGCCTCGCCGGTCAGCCCGGCCCAGCCCTTGCTGTCCCGGAAGTCCACGGTGACGTGCCAGCCGGCGCCGCCCTGCTGGTCGAAGAGCGCCTCGGCGCCCTTCACGTCCTGGCCCGTGAGCGAGGCCTTCCCCAGGTGCAGCGCCTCGCCCTCCTCGTCGGCCAGGACGCGCTCGCCCTCGGGCAGCTCCTTGTCCGACTGGGCGCCGGGGCCGAGCACCGGGTGCACGGAGAGCTGTGCGGTGCGGCCCAGGACCTCGGCGGCCTGCCGCGGGTCCTGCAGGCCCGGCAGCTCGACGATGATCCGGTTGTCGCCGGAGCGGACGATGCCCGGTTCGGCGACACCGAGCGCGTCGATACGGCCGCGCAGGACCTCCAGGGTGCGGTCGGTGGCCTCGGCGTCGGCGTCGAGGGTTTCGGTGGAGCGGGTCTCCAGCACGATCTGGGTGCCGCCCCGCAGGTCGAGACCCAGACGGACCGGCACGGTGACGGCGATGAACACGGATACGGCGATCACGGCGAGCGCGAACAACGCCCTGACGCGGGCGGGACGTTTCACAGATGCCTCCAGCAGGCACGCGGAAAAAGGAAGAAGAGGGATCTCAGGTGCTGGAGGCCGGGGGCGGTGCCCGCCCGAGATCCGACGGGACGTGCGCGGCGGCCGGCGGCGCGTGCCCGGCCACCGGCGCGGGCCGGGCCGGGCGGGGCGGCACCGGCGGAGTGTGCGCCGCGGTGAAGAGCAGGTGCCCGGCGGGCACCGTCCGCTCGCCGGCGTCCCGCTCCGGCCTGCTGAACAGGGTGCGCGCGCCGACGTAGGCGTCGTCGCCGTGCGGGAGGGTGTCGGAGGAGTACGCCGAGCGGGAGACCGGCGCGGAGAACGCACCGGTGGCGGACACGGGTTCCGTGCCGCCGGTGAACCCGAGGGTCAGCAGTACGGCCGCGAACGCGGCGAGGGCCGCCGAGGCGGCCCGGAACGGAAGGAGGGCGGAGCGTCGCCGCCGGCAGGTCGTCAAGGCTCGACGAGCCCGGCTCGGATCGCGTAGCGGGTCAGCTCGAGGCGGTCCCGCAGACCCAGCTTGTGCAGCAGGTTCTCACGGTGCCGCTGCACCGTCTTGACGCTGATGAACAGCAGTTCGGCGATCTCCTTCGAGGAGTGCCCCTCGGCGACGAGCTTGAGCACCTCCTCCTCGCGCGGGGTCAGCAGCTGCTCGGGAGCCTCCTCGCCGTGCCGGACCCGGTCGAGGTAGTTGCGGATCAGCGCGGTCACCGCGCCCGGGTACAGGAACGGCTCGTCCCGCATCGCGGCCCGGCAGGCGGCGACCAGATCCCGGTCCGCGACGGACTTCAGCACATAGCCGCCGGCCCCGGCCTTGAGCGCCTGGAACAGGTACTGCTCGTTGTCGTGCATCGTCAGCATCAGGATGCGCAGCCCCGGCTTCAGCGCGGTCAGCTCGCGCGCCGCCTGCAGACCGGTCAGCCGGGGCATGGCGATGTCCAGGACGGCCAGGTCGACGTCGTGGGTGCGGGCCATGGCGATCGCCTCCGCCCCGTCACCCGCCTCCGCGACCACCCGCAGGTCCGGCTCCCGGTCGAGGATGAGCCGGACACCGCGCCGCACCAGCGCGTGGTCGTCGGCGAGCAGGATCCGGATCGGCGCGTGCGTCCGGTGGTCGTCGTGGGTGTCCTGGTGGTTCATGACTGCTTCCTGACGGCGGGCACGGTCAGCCGGACGCGGGTGCCGGCCGGTGTGGCGGAGGTGCTGTCGGGGCTGGTGATGTCCAGGCCCGCCCCGATCAGCAGGGCCCGTTCCCGCATCCCGCGGAGTCCGGCGCCCTCGCGCGCGGCGCCGATGCCGCGGCCGTCGTCGCCCACCTCCAGGACGACGCACCCGTCGGCGCCGCGCAGGCTCACCTCCACGCTCCGCGCCTCGGCGTGCCGCGCGGCATTGGTCAGGCTCTCCTGCGCCACCCGGTAGATCACCAGCTCCGTCTCGTGGTCGAGGGAGGGCAGATCGGAGTCGAAGCGGCGCCGCACGCGCAGCCCGGTGTGCGTGGCGAACTCCGTGGCGAGCGAGGTGACCGCGCTCACCAGCCCGAGATCGTCCAGTACGCCGGGACGCAGCCGGCGCACCAGCCGGCGCACCTCGTCCAGGCTCTCCCGGGTGATCTCCTGCGCCTGCTGCAGTTCACCGCGCAGCGGCTGAGACGCCTCGTCGGAAGCCCTCTTCAGGGCCAGCAGCACGGCGGTCATGCTCTGCCCGACCTCGTCGTGCAGCTCCTGGGCGATACGGCGCCGCTCGGCCTCCTGGGCGAGGATCGCGCGGGCGCTGCTCGCGGCGCGTTCCCCCTCCAGCCGCTCCAGCATCGAGTTGAACGTGCTGACCAGCTCGGCGACCTCACCGCCGCCGCGCACGGGCAGCCGCTGACCGGGACGCAGCAGGTCGACGGTGGTCATCAGCCGCGTCACCCGGTCCAGCGGGGCCAGCCCGATGCGCAGCAGCGCCGCGTTGGCGACGAGCATGACGCCCAGGCCGCCCACCAGGATCACCGCCTCGGTGAGCAGCACCGGAACGGACACGGTCACCGGGGCCCACAGCAGCAGCGCGGTGGCACCACCCAGCACCACCGCGTTGAGCCCGAAGATCCGCCAGTACAGGGACACGGAGGTCACGCCTTCCTCTTTCTCGTCTGCCTCTACTGTCGGTCACTCCGCCCCGTTTCGTGGCAGCGGGCCCCATGTCCCGGCGGACACCGGCCAGGGTGCACCGGGGACCGCCCCCGGGTCGATGGGCCACGCGCCCCATTTCCCGAGGCCCGCCCGACCCACTCCCAACGGGGTGGGTCCTCGGACCCGGCACAGATGGGTACCGCGCCCAATGGGCGGGGGGCGGGAAACGGGCGAGGGTGGACTCAACACCCGTACGCCATGAAGGAGGACCTTCCGTGTCGCTCGACCTGCCCCGCACCGAACCCCGTTCCGCGAACCCGGCCGCAGACGAGGTCCGGCAGCGCCTCGAACACGCCCGCTCGACCCGGCTGGCGCAGCTCAAGGCCCTCGACGAAACCGGGCAGAGCCCCGAGGACCACCTGATGTCGACGCAGAAGGACGCCATCAAGCGGGTCCTCGCCGAGATCGACGACGCCTTCGCCCGCGTCGACGGCGGCACCTACGGCACCTGCCTCGGCTGCTCCAAGGCCGTACCGCCGGAGCGGCTGGAGATCCTCCCGCACACCCGGTACTGCGTGGCCTGCCAGCGCCGCGCGGCCTGACCGCATCCGTCCTCCTCTCCCGCTCTGCCCAAGGGGTGCAGTGGTGACCCATCAGACCATCGGTGAGCGCGACTCGGTCCTCACCTCCGAGGACCTCGCCGCGCTGCGCGAGAACCTGCACGAGCAGCAGCTGTTCCGGCAGGAGCAGCTGCGGCAGTTCGCCACCTACTCCTCGAGCCGTGCCGACGACCGGCGCCGGCAGTCGGACGCCGCCCAGATCGAGGTCGGCATCAAGCTGGCGGCCTCCGCCCGCATGGTGCTCGCCGACGTCGAGGCGGCGCTCGCCCGGATGGACTCCGGCGACTACGGCGTCTGCCACCTGTGCCGCCGGACCGTCGAACGCCACCGCCTGCTGATCGTCCCCCAGGCCCGCTACTGCGGGCGCTGCCAGCAGGTGAGGGAGGCCGGCCGGTGACCGTGATCCGGCGCCCCCGCACGGCTCCGCCACGGCACCGGTACTGGCCGCTGTGCCGGCGCTGCTCAGGTATCGCTCTCGACCTGGGCAGCGCCCGCACACGCGCGTGGATCGCCGGACGGGGCATGGTCCTCGACGTGCCCACCGTGACCTTCCCCGGCTCGGGGGCCGTGCACCCCATCCAGCGCGGCACCATCGTGGACACCCCCGGCACCGCCCGGATGCTGGACCGGCTGCTGGGGCACCGGCTGCCCCGCATCGGCCGCCCGCTGGTCGTCGTCACGGCGCCGGTCCTGGACGGGCTCGCCTTCCGGACCGAGGCCCGCACGGCGGTCGAGGTCCTCCGTCCGCGCGCGGTGCTGACGGTCCCGGGCGCGCGGGCGGTGGCCCTCGCGGCCGGCGCCGACCACGTCCGGCCGCTGCTGGTCGTGGACATCGGCGCGCACCTCACCGAGGTGGTGCTGCTCGCGGACGGCGCGGTCACCGACGCCCGCCGCACCGCGCTGGGCACCGCCGACCTGGCCGACGGCACGCCGCCCGGCGACATCTCCGACGCCGTGGTCGACATGGTGACCGCGATGCTGCGGCAGGACCGAACCTCGCTCACCCGTACCGCCCTGCGCCGGGGCGTCCTCCTGGCGGGCGGGGGCGCGCTGCGGCCCGACGTCACCGGCGACCTCCCCGGCAGCCTCGGCTGCCCGGTCCAGCAGGTGCCGTCCCCGCACACCGCGGCCGTCCGGGGCGCCGCCCGCCTGCTCGCCGCGGCGCACAACCACCCCTCGGACACCGGGACCCGCTGACCCACCCACCCCAGCTGCCTGCGACCCAACCCGGAAGGAGCCATGACGTGGCGGGCGAGATACCTCCGGCACAGCCGCCCCCCGGCCCACCCCCGCGGCCCCTGCTGTGGCGCTGGCGGCCCAACCCCCTGCGCCGGCGCACCGACACCCTCCAGGCCTGGTTCGGCCTCGGGGTGCTGGTCGCCGTACTGGCCGTGGCGCCCGTGGCCGCGGTGCTGGTGGGCGACGCGGCCCGCGGCCACTACGAGGACACCGCCCGCCACCAGAACCAGACCCGGCACCAGACGGACGCGACCCTCACCAGGGACGCCCCCCGTCACCCCGAACCGGGCTCGGACGAGGAGAAGAAGACCCGCTACCCGGTCGACGTCCACGTCGTCACCCGGGACGGGCGGGTCCGCACCACGCGGACGGAGGTCCAGCCGGGACTGACCGCGGGCAACACCGTCCGCATCTGGGTCACCGCCGACGGCGAGGCGTCGGAGCCGCCGCTGACCCGCAAGGAGGTCCGCAGCCGTGCCATGGGCTGGGCCCTCCTCGCCGCCATCGGCGTCGCCCTCACCGGAGCCGCCGCCCACGCCCTGACCGGCCTCGCCCTGCGCCGCCGCAACCTCGACGAGTGGGACATCGCCTGGGCGGAGACGGCCCCGCGCTGGACGACCCCCACCTGAGCCGGCGTCACCGGGACTCGGAGGAGCCCCGGACACCGCCCGTCCGCGACACGAAGCCCGGACGCCTAACAGGCGCCCGGGCTTCGTGCTTGTTGGGGGTGCTCGAAAGTTTCGATGACTGTCCATCATGCTTCGTTCTGTAGTGGGCTCGCACTATCCGGACCCTCGACTCAACCGGTCCTGGATTCATTTTGAGCTGCGGCAATCCGGATCCTTCCGGGCCGTGGAGCGAACGAAGGATTCGAAACATCTACCGAAACTGTTGACGGTCGACGCGCACAGACCAACACTGTCCGGCATCGCACCCCCCACCGAGCCGTCACAGGAGGCGCACCCCATGCACCCGTCAGCCCACCCGAGAGTCCGCGGTCGCGGCCGCCCGCTGCCGAGCGTCAGAAGCGTCTGGACCATCGCGCTCGCCGCCGTCACCGCGCTCCTCCTCACCGGCACCGCCACCGCGGCCCCGGTCATCACCACGAACCAGACGGGCACCAACAACGGTTACTACTACTCGTTCTGGACCGACGCCCAGGGAACCGTCTCCATGGACCTGGGCTCCGGCGGCGGTTACAGCACCCAGTGGAGCAACACCGGCAACTTCGTGGCCGGCAAGGGCTGGAGCACCGGCGGCCGCAAGACCGTCAACTACTCCGGCTCCTTCAACCCGTCCGGCAACGCGTACCTGACGCTCTACGGATGGACCACCGGCCCGCTCGTCGAGTACTACATCGTCGACAACTGGGGCACCTACCGGCCCACCGGCACCTACAAGGGCACCGTCACCAGCGACGGCGGCACGTACGACATCTACAAGACGACCCGGTACAACGCCCCCTCCATCGAGGGCACCAAGACCTTCGACCAGTACTGGTCCGTCCGGCAGTCCAAGCGCACGGGCGGCACCATCACCAGCGGCAACCACTTCGACGCCTGGGCACGCAACGGCATGAACCTCGGCAACCACAACTACATGATCATGGCCACCGAGGGCTACCAGAGCAGCGGCAGCTCCAGCATCACGGTCGGTGAGTCCGGCTCCGGCGGAGGCGGTGGCGGCGGTGGCGGCGGCACCGGCGGCTGCGCCGCGACACTGTCGGCCGGTGAGAAGTGGGGCGACCGGTACAACCTCAACGTCTCGGTCAGCGGCTCCAGCAACTGGACCGTGACGATGAAGGTCCCCTCGCCCGCGAAGGTCTCCGCCACCTGGAACGCCGCCGCGTCCTACCCCGACAGCCAGACGCTCGTCGCCAAGTCCAACGGCAGCGGCAACAACTGGGGCGCCACCATCCAGACCAACGGCAACTGGAACTGGCCGACGGTCTCCTGCGCCGCGGGCTGACCACACGAGGAGGAGCACCGCACATGAGCACCGGAAAACGACAGCCGGCCACGCGGTCCCTGGTGTCGGGGCTGGCCGTCGCCGCCCTGACCGTGGCGGGCACCGCCACCGCCACCCTCAACGCCGCACCGTCGCACGCCGCCGCCTGCAACGGATACGTCGGACTCACCTTCGACGACGGCCCCTCGACCGGCAGCACCACCAACCTGCTCAACGCGCTCCGCCAGAACGGGCTGCGGGCCACCATGTTCAACCAGGGCCAGTACGCCGCCGCCAACCCGTCCCTGGTCAAGGCCCAGGTGGACGCCGGGATGTGGGTCGCCAACCACAGCTACACCCACCCGCACATGACCCAGCTCAGCCAGGCGCAGATGGACTCGGAGATCTCCCGCACCCAGCAGGCGGTGGCGGCCGCCGGCGGCGGCACACCGAAACTGTTCCGCCCGCCGTACGGCGAGACCAACTCCACGCTGCGCTCGGTGGAGGCGAAGTACGGCCTGACCGAGGTCATCTGGGACGTCGACTCGCAGGACTGGAACAACGCGAGCACCGACGCGATCGTGGGGGCCGCCTCCCGGCTGAGCGACGGCCAGGTCATCCTGATGCACGACTGGCCGGCCAACACTATCGCCGCGATCCCTCGCATCGCCCAGAACCTGGCGTCGCGGGGCCTGTGCGCCGGCATGATCTCCCCGCAGACCGGCCGCGCCGTCGCCCCCGACGGCTCCGGCGGCGGTGGGGGAGGGGGCGGCGGTGGCGGCACCGCATGCACCGCGACCCTGTCGGCGGGCAGCCGCTGGGCCGACCGCTACAACCTCAACGTCTCGGTCGGCGGCTCCGGCAACTGGACCGTGACGATGAAGGTGCCGTCCCCGGCGAAGGTCTCCGCGACCTGGAACGTCAGCACCTCCTACCCCGACAGCCAGACCCTCGTCGCCAGGTCCAACGGCAGCGGCGACAACTGGGGCGTGACGATCCAGGCCAACGGCAACTGGAACTGGCCGACCGTCACCTGCCTCACGAACTGAGCAACGGGCGAGCCGCGGCGAACACCCATGCCGCGGCTCGCCCCGTGCCGGTCACAGATGTTCGCGGAACCAGTCGGCGGCGAGCGCCGCGACCTGCTCCAGCGCGCCCGGCTCGGGAAACAGATGGGTGGCGCCGGGCACCACATGGATACGGTGCGGCGCGGTCAGCATGCCGGCCGCGCGGCGGTTGAGGCCGAGCACCGTCTCGTCGTCCCCGCCCACGACCAGCAGCACCGGGCACGACACCAGGCCGAGCGCGTCGCCCGCCAGGTCCGGGCGCCCGCCCCGGGAGACGACCGCCGCCACCCGCCCGGGCCGCTCGGTGGCCGCCACCAGCGCCGCCGCCGCTCCCGTGCTCGCCCCGAACAGACCCACCGGAAGGTCCATGGTGTCCGCGCGCCGCTCCAGCCAGTCGACGGCATGCGCGAGCCGTCCGGCCAGCAGGCCGATGTCGAAGCGGTGCCGACCCGTGGCGTCGTCCTCGCGTTCCTCCTCCGGGGTCAGCAGGTCCAGCAGCAGCGTCCCGAACCCCGCCTCCCGCAACGCGGCGGCGACCGCCCGGTTGCGGGGGCTGAGCCGCGAGCTGCCGCTGCCGTGCGCGAACAGCACCGCCCCGCGCGCCCCGCGGGGGATCTCGAGGTCCCCGGGCAGCGCCGCCCCGCCCGAGGGAACACTCACCGATGCGGAGACCATGTCCGGTCACCTCCTGGGAAACACACGCGTCAGTCCGCGTCCTCCGCGGCCCGGCCCACGGGCAGCAGACCGCCGATGTCCTTGGGCAGCGCGGCCGCCACCTTCTCCGTCAGCTCCGGGGTGAGCGCCGCGTCGAGCACCTCCAGCACGGCGGCCGCCTCGCGCACGGCGGCGTCCTCGTCCGTCTCCGCGCGCCCGGCGATCCGTCCGGCGAAGGTGGTCAGGTCGAAGCGCTCACCCGGTGTGGTCTCCCGCATGGGGGAGGCCAGCGTCGGCGGCAGCTGGGCGGCCACATGGCCCGCCAGCCCGGACGGCAGCCGCTCGGCGAGGGTGCTCAGCACCGCCCGCGTCGCCCGCTCGGACGACCCCCGGTCCGGCAGCCGGGTGAGAGCCTGCACTTTTCCGATGAACTCGTCGTGCCGCATGAGGCGGCGTCCTTCCTCATGGCGCGCGCGCGATGGTGCGCTCGCCATGATGCGGTCGTCGGCGGTGGGCAACCGCCCGAGTACCCGGAATGCGGTCCTCCAACGAGTGCCGGTTTGTCACCGCCGGCGAGGGCTACCCGGCCGGTCCCGACGCCGCGGAGGAGGTGTCCGGTGTGGCGGGACGACAGACGAATGGCCGACAGACGACTTCCGGCCGCGAGCCGGTCTCCCGGGACCGCTCCGGAACGATCGGCCGCCGCTCCCCGCGGACCGGCACCGAACCGGTCACCGCGCGCAGCCCGCTGCGGCTGCGCCTGCTGCTCGCCGCGGTCTTCCTCCCCCTCTTCGTCGCGGGCGCCGTATTGTTCGGCGTCTGGGCCGCCCTGTCCGGCGCCGGGGACAGCCCGGGCCGCGGCCCGCTGATACTCCTCGCCGCCGTCTGCGGAGTGCTCGCGCTGACCGCGCTCCTCGACCTGCTGGTCGTACTGCGCCGACTGCGCCGGGAGCGGGGCGCCTCCTGAGGGGCCCCGACCGACTCCGGGTGACGCTCCGTGACGCCCCGGACACCGATCGCGGCCGCGCCGCCGCACCCGGCGGGCCGGGTCACGACGACTCGCGCACCACCAGTTCCGTGGGCAGCGTCCGCTGCTGGCGGGGCCCGCCGTGCCGGGTGATGCCGGTGAGGATCCTGGCCATGGTGCGGCCTATCTCCTCCACCGGCTGACGCACCGTCGTCAGCGGCGGGGCGGTGTGCCGGGCGAGGATGGAGTCCTCGAAGCCGACGACGGCCACATCGCCCGGTACCTGTCGTTTCCACCGGCGCAATTCGGCCAGGGCCCCGACCGCCATGAGGTCGGAGGCGGCGAAGACGGCGTCCAGGTCCGGCGCGCGTTCAAGTAGCGAACGCATCGCGCGGCAGGCGCCCTCCTCCGTGAAGTCGCCCACCTCGACCAGGCGCTCGTCCGCGGACACCCCCGCCTCCCGGTGGGCGGTGCGCCAGCCGGCGAGCCGGCTGCGGCCGACGTCCATGTCGAGCGGTCCGGTGATCGTGGCGATCCGGGTCCGGCCGCGGTGCAGCAGGTGCCGTACGGCGGCGGCCGCCCCGCCGGAGTTGTCGGAGTCGACGTAGCTCAGCCGCTCGTCCGCGTCGCGGCGGCCGGCCAGCACGGTGGGCAGTCCCATCTCGTCCAGCATGCCGGGCAGCCGGTCGTCGGCGTGCACGGAGACCAGCAGCACACCGTCCACCCGGCGCGTCGCCACCGACTCCGTGAGCTGGTCGCGCTCGGCCTGGTCGCGGACCAGCATCAGCTGCAGCTGGGTCCGGCTCTCCGCGAGCGCGCCGCTGACGCCGCGGATCAGCGCGGCGAAGAACGGCTCCGAACCGAGCCGGCTCTCCGATTCCGGGATCACCAGGGCCACCGCGTTGGTGCGGTTGGTCACCAGGCCGCGGGCGACGGAGTTGGGTACGTAGTTCAGTTCCTTGATCGCTGCCAGCACCCTCGCGCGGGCGTCGGCACTCACCAGGTCCGAGCCGTTGACGACACGGGAGACCGTGGTGCGCCCCACGCCGGCGCGGGCGGCGACCGTTTTGATGGTCGGACGGCGGTTGCCGGTCATGTGCTCCCCCCTGTGCGGCCGCGGCGGTGATGCCGGCCGCGGAGGTGACCTGCGGCAATTCTTGCAGACGCCGTCGACGGCACAGCACCCCCCGCTCCCGGTCGGCTCACCGAACGCCCTCCGTCGGCGGACGAGTTGGGTTCAAGTCATTGACAGACCCGTCCGCTTGCCATGAGTCTTCGTTGCGCGGTGGGAACGTGCCCACCATCAGTTGGGCACGTTCCCACGTCCGTCAGAGCCGCTGTAGCCATCGCAGAACTCGACGCTCCGATGTGTCAGCGCCGTCGCTAGGAGGAGATCCATGGGCACTCTCGGTTCACCGCGCAGGAAGGCGCTGGCGACGGTCGCGGCCGCCGGCGCGCTGGCGCTCGTCGCCGGCTGCGGCGGCAGCGACGACTCGGCCACCGGCGGGGGCAAGAAGGACGGCAAGGTCACCATCACCATGGGCCTGTACGGGGTGATGGGCATCAAGGAGACGGGTCTCCTGGAGCAGTACGAGAAGGAGAACCCGGATGTCGACATCAAGGCCGAGATCGCCGGTGACGAGCAGACGTACTACACCGCGCTGCAGACCAGGCTCGCCGCAGGCAAGGGCCTGAAGGACATCCAGGGCATCGAGATCGGCCGGGCCAAGGAGATCACCGAGACCCAGTCGGACAAGTTCGCGGACTTCTCCGGCGTGGCGGGCACCGACCACTTCCTGCCCTGGAAGGAGTCCCAGATCAGCACCGCGGACGGCAAGGTGCTGGGCCTGGGCACCGACATCGGCCCGATGGCCGTCTGCTACCGCAAGGACTACTTCGAGCAGGCCGGCCTGCCCACCGACCGGGAGGAGGTCGGCAAGCTCTGGGAGGGCGACTGGAGCAAGTACGTCGAGGTCGGCCGCGCCTTCAAGAAGGACTTCAAGGGCGACAAGGTGGCGTTCACGGACTCGGCCAGCGGCCTGTTCAACGCCATGGTCTACGGCCACCCCGAGCAGTACTACGACGAGAAGGGCGAGCTGATCTACGACAGCAACCCGGCCGTCAAGGATGCCTGGACGCTGTCCGCCGACGCCGCCGAGGACGGACTGACCGCCAAGCTCCGCCAGTTCCAGCCGGGCTGGGACCCCGGCCTGGCCAACGGCACGTTCGCGACCGCGGTCTGCCCGGCCTGGATGCTCAGCCACATCAGCGAGAAGGCCGGCGCCGCGAACAAGGGAAAGTGGGACGTGGCCAGGGCGCCCAAGGGCGCCAACTGGGGCGGGTCCTTCCTCGGCGTGGTCGAGCAGAGCCCGGTGAAGGAGGAGGCCAAGAAGCTCGTCGCGTGGCTGACCGCGCCGGAGCAGCAGGCCCACATCTTCAAGGAGATCGGCAACATCCCGTCCTCACGGGAGGCGCTGGAGAACGCCGACGTGAAGGGCGCCAAGTCGGAGTACTTCAGCGACGCGCCGATCGGCGAGATCTTCGGCGCCGCCGCGCAGGAGATCCCGGACAAGCAGGTCCTCGGCCGCAAGGACGGAACGATCAAGGACACCTTCTCCCAGGGCCTGGCCCTGGTCGAGCAGGGCACCAAGCGTGACGAGGCGTGGAAGACCACCACGGAGCGCATCGAGAAGGCGGTCGGCTGACCGGCAGCCCCCAGGAGCCCCGGGCCCGTCCGGCATCCCGCCGGCGGGTCCGGGCCCGGCTCGCACATCCGCTCTCAGGAAGGGAAGTCCGGTGGCCACCTCCACCACCAAGGCCCTGGCCGGCGAGGAGCCGCCGGCCCCGCCCGGCGCGGCGGGCGCCGGGAAGACCGCCCGCCGGCGCGGCGCATGGCTGCACCTGCTGGACGTCAAGGGCGCCCCCTACGCGTTCGTCGCACCGTTCTTCGTCGTCTTCGCCGCGTTCAGCTTCTACCCGCTCGTCTACACGTCGTGGATCTCCCTGCACGACGTGGAACTGGCCACCCTCGACGTGATGGAGTGGGTGGCGTTCGACAACTACGTGGAACTCTGGGGCGATTCACGGTTCTGGAACGCCCTGCAGAACACCTTCACCATCGGCGTCGTCTCCACGGTGCCGCAGCTGCTGATGGCCCTCGGTCTGGCGCACCTGCTCAACTATCGGATGCGCGCCTCGCTGTTCTTCCGCGTCGCCTCGCTGGTCCCCTACGCCACCTCGGTCGCCGCCGCCGCGCTCGTCTTCACCATGATCTTCGAACGCGACTTCGGCATGATCAACTGGATGCTCGGCTCGGTCGGCGTCGACCCGGTGGACTGGGAGGCCGACAAGTGGCCCGCCCAGGTGGCGATCTCCACCATCGTCATCTGGCGCTGGACCGGCTACAACGCCCTGCTCTATCTGGCCGCCATGCAGGCCATCCCCGCCGACCGCTACGAGGCGGCCTCCCTCGACGGGGCGTCCCGGTGGAAGCAGTTCACCCATGTCACGGTGCCCGGGATCCGCTCCACCATCGTCTTCACCATCGTGCTCTCCACGATCGGCGCCACCCAGCTCTTCGGCGAACCGCTGATCTTCGGTCAGGGGCCCAACGGCGTCACCGGCGGCGCGGACAACCAGTACCAGACGCTGGGCCTGCTGCTGTACGAGGAGGGCTGGAAGAACTACCAGATGGGCCGCTCGGCGACCGTCGCCTGGGCGATGTTCCTGCTGCTCGTCCTCGCCTTCGCGGCACAGCGGCTCATCACGTTCCTGCGCTCCCGCGCGTCCTGACCTGGAGTCCTCATGACCCTTCACAGCCTCCCGGTCCGGACGGACACCCCGGACCCGGCCCCCGCCGGGAAGCAGCCCGGCCGCGGCGGCCGCCGGCTGCTGCGCCAGCGGGCCGGCCGCCAGCACCACGCGGGGCCGCTGGCCTACGTCCTGCTCGTCGTCATGGCGGTGCTGTCGATCTTCCCGCTGTACTGGACGATGGTGGCGGCCTCCACCGACAACACCCGCGTCAGCCAGACACCGCCGCCCTTCCTGCCCGGCCCCAACCTGTTCAGCAACCTCGCCCGCGCCTGGGACGAGGCGGCGATGGGCAAGGCCATGATCAACAGCCTGATCGTCGCCGGGGTGATCGCCCTGTCCACGGTGATGTTCGCGACCCTGGCCGGATTCGCCTTCGCCAAGCTGCGGTTCAAGGGCCGCAACGCCCTGCTCATGCTGGTGATCGGCACCATGCTGGTGCCGCCGCAGCTCGGCGTCGTACCGCTGTTCATGATGATGTCCGAGCTCGGCTGGTCGCAGCAGCTGCCCGCCGTCATCTTCCCCACGCTGGTGAGCGCGGTCGGCGTGTTCTTCATGCGGCAGTACCTCTCGGAGGCGCTGCCCGACGAACTCGTCGAGGCGGGACGCGTGGACGGGGCGCACTCGCTGCGCATCTTCTGGAGCATCGTGCTGCCCGTCGCCCGGCCCGCCATGGCGGTGCTGTTCATGATCACGTTCGTGCACGCGTGGAACGACTTCTTCTGGCCGTTCGTGGTGCTCGACATGACCAACCCGACGGTCCCCGTCGCCCTCACCCAGCTCAGCGCGGGCTACGTCCGCGACCAGTCGCTGATCATGGCGGGCGCGCTGCTCGGCACGCTGCCCCTGCTGGCCATGTTCGTCGTCTTCGGCCGGCAGATCGTCAGCGGCATCATGGCGGGCGCCGTCAAGGGCTGACCCGCCCGACCCCTCCCCCCTCGCGAACTCCCGTACCCCTGAGAGGACTTACGTGGTCACCGCAGCACAGCAGACCGTCTCCGCCCCGGACGCCGCCCGCACCTTCCCCCGAGGCTTCCTCTGGGGATCCGCGACCGCCTCCTACCAGATCGAGGGGGCCGCCGCCGAGGACGGCCGCACGCCGTCCATCTGGGACACCTACGCCCGCACCCCCGGCCGGGTCCGCAACGGCGACACCGGTGACATCGCCACCGACCACTACCACCGCTGGCGCGAGGACGTCGCCCTCATGGCCGAACTCGGCCTGGGCGCCTACCGCTTCTCCCTCGCCTGGCCCCGGATCCAGCCCACCGGCCGGGGCCCGGCGGTGCAGAAGGGCCTGGACTTCTACCGGCGCCTCGTCGACGACCTGCTGGACAAGGGCATCCAGCCCGTCGCCACCCTCTACCACTGGGACCTGCCGCAGGAGTTGGAGGACGCCGGCGGCTGGCCCGAGCGCGCGACGGCCGAACGGTTCGCCGAGTACGCGGCCCTCGCCGCCGACGCCCTCGGCGACCGGGTGAAGACCTGGACCACCCTGAACGAGCCCTGGTGCAGCTCCTTCCTCGGTTACGGCTCCGGAGTGCACGCCCCCGGCCGCACCGAGCCGGTCGCCGCGCTGCGCGCCGCCCACCACCTCAACCTGGGCCACGGCCTCGCCGTCCAGGCCCTGCGCGACCGCATCCGTGCCGACGGGCAGTGCTCGGTCACCCTCAACATCCACCACGTCCGCCCGCTCACCGCAAGCGACGCCGACGCCGACGCGGTCCGCCGGATCGACGCGCTCGCCAACCGGGTCTTCACCGGCCCGATGCTGCGGGGCGCCTACCCGGAGGACCTGTTCAAGGACACCGCGGCGCTCACCGACTGGTCCTTCGTCCAGGACGGCGACCTGGACCGGATCCACCAGCCGCTGGACTTCCTCGGCGTCAACTACTACTCGCCCACCGTCGTCTCCGCGGCCGACGGCAGCGGCACCCACACCTCCGACGGGCACGGCGACAGCCCCCACAGCCCCTGGCCGGGCGCCGACCGGGTCGCCTTCCACCAGCCGCCCGGCGACACCACCGCCATGGGCTGGGCCGTGGACCCCACCGGCCTGTACGACCTGCTGCGCCGGCTGTCGTCCGACTTCCCGAGGCTGCCGCTGGTCATCACCGAGAACGGCGCCGCCTTCGACGACTACGCCGACCCCTCGGGGAACGTCAACGACCCCGCCAGGATCGCCTACGTACGCGGCCATCTGGCCGCCGTCCACCGCGCCATCGTCGACGGCTCGGACGTGCGGGGCTACTTCCTGTGGTCGCTGCTGGACAACTTCGAGTGGGCCCACGGCTACGGCAGGCGCTTCGGCGCGGTCTACGTGGACTATCCGACCGGCACCCGCATCCCCAAGGCCAGCGCCCGCTGGTACGCGGAGGTCGCCCGCACCGGCGTGCTGCCCGGCGCCTGACACCGCCCACCGGCCTGCCGCGGCGCCGGCGGGAGCCCGTCGGCGTCCCGGCCCGGGGATCCGGGGGCGCCGCCGGAACGGGGGACCGGCGTCTGTGTCGGTCCCCCCCGGGGCCCGAAGCGGGCGGTGCGGAAGCCGTGGGTGCCGATGGCGGTGGTGAGCGCCCCGCGGGGCGCCGCCGGTCTCGCTCCGCCGACCCACGGCGCGACCGCCGTCACCGTGGCCCCGGTGGCGGGACGGCGACAGGGTGCCGCGGACCCACGTGGCCGCGCGCCCGCCTGCCGTCACGCCCCCGCCTGCCGTCACGGCCCCGCCGGCGGGGCCGTGCTCTGCCGTACCACCAGATGCGTCGCCAGCTCGATGCGGTGCGCCGCGGTGCCGGGATCGTCCGGGCGGAGCAGCATCCGGGCGGCCTCCTCGGCCATGTGCCGCAGCGGCTGGTGGACCGTGGTGAGCGGCGGGCTCGACCACTGCGCCAGTGGCACGTCGTCGTAGCCGACCACCGACAGGTCCCGCGGCACGCGCAGGCCCCTGACCCTGGCCGCCTCCAGCACGCCGAGCGCCTGGAGGTCGCTGCCCGCGAAGATCGCCGTCGGCCGGTCCGGACCCTCCAGCAGGTCCATGGCGTGTGCGAAGCCGCCCCGTACGTGGAAGTCGCCGAAGCGGGTCAGCCGTGGATCGGCCTCCAGACCCGCCATCGCCATGGCCGAGCGGTAGCCGTCGAGGCGGGCGAGCGAGCAGAGCATGTCCTCGGGACCGGTGATGATCGCGATCCGCCGGTGCCGTCGGTCGATGAGATGGCGGGTGGCCGCGAGGCCGCCGGCCCAGTTCGCGGAGCCCACCGAGGCGACGTCCGGGTCGGGGTCGCCCGCCGGATCGATGACGACGAAGGGGATGGCCGCCGCTCCGAGCCGGCGCCGGACCTCCCCGGGGAGCGTGGAGAAGACCAGCACGACGCCCAGCGGTCTGCGTCGCAGTACGCCCGGGAGCCAGTCCGGGGCCGGCGCGTGCCGGGTGCCGCTCTCGGTGAGCACCACCGTCGCGCGGTTCTCCCTGGCAACGCTCTCCACCCCCCTGATCAGCTCCATCGCCCAGATGCTGTCCAGCTCGTGGAAGACCAGTTCGATGAGCGGGGCGCGTGACGCCGGCCGGGAGCGCCTGCGGTAGCCGTGCAGCTCCAGAAGCCGTTCCACTGTGGCCCGGGTGGCACGGGAGACATCCGAACGGCCGTTGAGGACCTTCGAAACTGTCGGCATCGAAACACCGGCCTCTTTCGCGACCGCGGCCAGGGTCACTCTGCCGTTCACCTCGTCATCGTCGTGCATAGCCGCAGGATAGGGCAGCGCGCCTCGATAACGGTTTGGGTGAGTCCCGTTCCGACCGTTGACCGAAACACGGGTCTGACCTACTGTCCGTCGGCATGGACTTTCGGTGATGGTGCCGAAACTTTCGAAAGGCGAACGATGAAGACACGTGCGCGCTTGCCCAGACTGGTCGCCACCGGTGCGACGCTCGCCCTGGCACTGAGTCTCTCGGCCTGCGGGGACGGAGACGGCGGGGCGTCGGGGGACGACGGCAAGATCCACGTCCTGGTCTACGGGGACGCCACCAACAAGGTCGAGAAGCAGCTCGTCGACACGTTCAACAAGACCTCCGACGTCAAGGTCGTCCTCGACACCATCCCGGGTGCGGACTACCAGCAGAAGCTGCAGACCATCATCAACACCCCGCAGGCCCCGGACGTCTTCTTCAACTGGGGCGGCGGCAGCATCAAGCCGTTCGTCAAGGCCGGCCTGCTGCTGCCGCTCGACGACCTCATCAAGAAGAACCCCGATCTGGAGAACAAGTTCCTGCCGTCCGTCTTCAACAACGCCGTCGTCGACGGCAAGCCGTACGGCGTCCCGATGCGCGGCACCCAGCCGGTCCTGCTCTTCCACAACAAGAAGGTCCTCGACGAGGCGGGCGTCGAGCCGCCGAAGACCTGGGACGAACTGCTGGACGCGGTCGGGAAGCTCAAGGACGAGGGCGTCACGCCGATCGCGCTCGGCGGCGGCGACGTCTGGCCGACGCAGATGTGGTTCCAGTACCTCTACGACCGCATCGCCGGCCCGGAGCTGTTCCAGAAGGCCCTCGGCGGCGACAAGAGCGCGTGGGAGAGCCCGGACAGCAAGAAGGCCCTGGGCATGATCAGGGAACTCGTCGACACCGGCGCCTTCGGCAAGAACTACGACTCCGTCAAGTACACCAACGGCGGCTCGGTCCAGCTGGTGGCCGCGGGCAAGGCCGGCTTCGAGCTGATGGGCTCCTGGTACTACTCCCAGCAGCTGACGGACCACCAGGAGTTCGCCGAGAAGGACCTCGGCTACACCGCCTTCCCGGCCGTCGAGGGCGGCAAGGGCGACCCGGCCGACGTCGCGGGCAACACCAACAACTACTACTCGGTGATGAAGAAGACCAAGCACCCCGAGGCCGTCGCCGAGTTCCTGAAGCTCATGTACTCCGACGAGTTCGTCAAGGCGCAGCTGGAGATAG
Organism: Streptomyces fungicidicus; assembly: GCF_003665435.1. Taxonomy (NCBI): domain Bacteria; kingdom Bacillati; phylum Actinomycetota; class Actinomycetes; order Kitasatosporales; family Streptomycetaceae; genus Streptomyces; species Streptomyces fungicidicus. Next base: position 834,239 of record NZ_CP023407.1, on the reverse strand, counting down.
GCAACCTGCCGACCACGACCAACACCGACGAGTTCATCGAGACCTCCGGCACGCCCGAGTACTCGCGCTTCCAGTACGACCTGGTCGCCGACGCCCCGTCGTTCCAGCTCTCCTGGGACCAGGCGTACCCGCAGAAGGCGAGCTCGGACATGCACAAGGCCGTCCAGCAGTTCTTCAACGGACAGCTCGACACGGACGGCTTCATCAAGGCCATGCAGGCCCTTCCGACCGAGTGACGAACGGCTCATGACCACACAGATCACGAGCGCCCGGCCCGCCGCCGGACCCCGCAAGGGGACCCGGCGGCGGCCGCCCGCCTCGTCCGCGACGACGGTGGGCCGCCCCGGCTTCGCCTGGGCACTGCCCGCCGCACTGTTCTTCGCCCTCTTCGCGATCGTCCCGCTGATCATGGTGGCGGTGCTGTCCTTCATGAGCTGGGACGGCATCAGCCCGCCCCGGTTCACCGGCACGGACAACTGGTCCCGCCTGATGGACGATCCGGTGATGCTCAAGAGCATCTGGCTGACCCTGCTCCTGACCGCGCTCGGTGTGCTCCTCCAGACGCCGCTGAGCATCGTGCTCGGTGTCTGGGCCGCCGGCCACCAGCGCAACCGGGCCGTACTGTCCGTCATCTACTTCATTCCGCTGCTGCTGTCCGCGACGGCCGTCTCCGTGCTGTGGCGGGCGCTGCTCGACCCGAACTTCGGCATCCCGGCCGACGCCGCCTGGCTGTTCGGCGACGGCAACCTCTTCGGTGAACAGGCCACCGCCATCGGGGTCCTGGCGTTCGTCAGCACCTGGCAGTTCACCCCGTTCCACACCCTGATCTACCAGGGCGCCGCCCGCGCGATCCCGCAGGTGCTGTACCAGGCGGCGGAGATCGACGGGGCGGGCCGCTACCGGCAGTTCTTCCACATCACGCTGCCGCAGCTGCGCAACGCGATGATCACCGCGATGATCCTGATGATCGTCGGCGGTCTGACCACGTTCGAGACGGTCCTCATCCTGACCCAGGGCGGACCCGGCACCGACACCACCATCAGCGCCTACTACATGTACGACAAGGCGTTCAAGGGCTTCGACTACGGCACCGGCTCCGCGATCGCCCTGGCCCTGGTCGTCGCGTCCACGATCATCTCGCTGATCGTCGTGCGGGTCTCCGGCTACGACAAGATGCGCGGCTCCGCGGAGGGTGTGTCATGAGGCGCCGACCCAACTACCTGGCCGGCGCGGGCTCCCTCCTGTGGCTCTTCCTGGTCGGCCTGCCGCTGTACGTGATGCTCGCCGCGACCCTGCGCACCCGCCAGGACTACGCCGAGAACGGCCCGGTGTCCCTCCCGGACAGCTTCACCCTGGACAACTACACCCGCGCCTTCGACTCGGGCTTCGGCCAGTACTTCTTCAACACGCTCGTCGTCACCGCCTGCGTGATCGGCATCGTGCTGCTGCTGGTGCCGCCGCTCGCCTACGCGATCGTCCGCAGCCGCGGCCGGACCACCTCGGCCATCTTCCGGCTGTTCCTGCTCGGCCTCGCCATCCCGGCCCAGGCCGTCATCGTGCCGATGTTCTACCTGATCAGCGAGGCCGGCCTGTACGACAACCTGCTGGGCGTCATCCTGCCCACGGCCGCGTTCTGCCTGCCGATGTCGGCGCTGATCCTCAGCGGCGCGATGCGCGACATCTCGCCGGAGCTGTACGAGGCCATGGCCATGGACGGAGCCACCCCGCGGCGCATGTTCTTCCAGCTAGTGGTGCCGCTGTCGCGCGGCGGACTGTCCACGATCGTGGTCTTCTCCGCGCTCCAGGCGTGGAACGGCTTCCTGTTCCCGCTCGTCCTGACCCAGTCCGACTCCACCAAGGTGGTCACCCTGGGTCTGTACAACTTCCAGACCGCGCACGGCATCGACATCCCCGGTCTGCTGGGAGCCGTGGTGCTGTCCATGGTGCCCATCCTGCTCGTCTACCTGTTCGCCCGTCGCGCCCTGGTCCAGGGTCTGATGGGCGTCGGAGGAAAGTGACTGCCGACGTGGCCGTAGAGACCACCCCCGAAGCCCCCCTCTGGAACGACCCCGACCGCCCCGTCGACGCCCGGGTCGACGCGCTGATCGGCGCGATGACCCTGCCCGAGAAGATCGCCCAGCTGTACGGCGTGTGGGTCGGGGCGTCCGCCAGCGGCGGCGAAGTCGCCCCCCACCAGCACGACATGGAGGAGCCGGCCGACCTCGACGCGCTGCTGCCCACCGGACTGGGCCAGCTGACCCGCCCCTTCGGCACCGCCCCCGTCGACCCGGCGCTCGGCGCGCTCTCCCTGCTGCGCACCCAGACACGCATCGTCTCGGCGGGCCGCTTCGGCATTCCCGCCGTCGCGCACGAGGAGTGCCTGGCCGGCTTCGCCGCCTGGGGCGCCACCGCCTACCCCGTCCCGCTGTCCTGGGGCGCCACCTTCGACCCGGACGTGGTGCGCCGGATGGCCGCCGCCATCGGCCGCGACATGCGCTCCGTCGGTGTCCACCAAGGGCTCGCACCCGTCCTCGACGTGGTGCGCGACGCCCGCTGGGGCCGGGTGGAGGAGACCATCGGAGAGGACCCCTACCTCGTCGGCACCATCGGCACCGCGTACGTCCAGGGCCTGGAGTCCGCGGGGATCGTCGCCACCCTCAAGCACTTCGTCGGCTACTCCGCCTCCCGCGCCGGACGCAACCTCGCCCCCGCGTCCATGGGCCCCCGCGAACGGGCCGACGTGCTGCTCCCGCCGTTCGAGATGGCCGTCCGCGAGGGCGGCGCCCGCTCGGTGATGCACTCCTACACGGACACCGACGGTCTCCCCTCCGCGGCCGACGAGAGCCTGCTGACCGGACTGCTCCGCGACACCTGGGGCTTCGGCGGCACCGTCGTCGCCGACTACTTCGGCATCGCCTTCCTCAAGACCCTGCACGGCGTCGCGGGCGACTGGGCCGAAGCCGCGGGCACCGCGCTGAAGGCCGGCGTCGACATCGAACTGCCCACCGTCAAGACCTTCGGCGCACCCCTCGCCGAGGCCGTCGCCGACGGCCGGGTACCGGAGGCGGTCATCGACCGCGCCCTGCGCCGCGTCCTCGGACAGAAGGCGATGCTCGGCCTGCTCGACCCCGACTGGAGCCCGGTGCCGTCCGCGCTCGACGGCGCCGACCTGGACGACCCGGAGGCCCTGCGCGGCACGATCGACCTTGACGGGCCCGAGAACCGGGAACTGGCCCGCGAGATGGCGGAGAAGGCCGTCGTCCTGCTCGCCAACGACGGCACCCTGCCGCTCGCCGCGCCCCGCCGCATCGCCCTGGTCGGCCCCAACGCGGCCGAACCGACCGCCGTGCTGGGCTGCTACTCCTTCCCCCAGCACGTGGGCGTGCAGCACCCCGAGGTCCCGGTCGGCATCGACCTGCCCACCTTGCGCGACACCCTGGCCTCAGAGTTCCCCGACGCGGAGATCACGGCCGTCCGCGGCACCGGGGTCGACGACGGGGACCTCTCCGGCATCGGCGAGGCGGTGGACGCGGCACGGGACGCGGACCTCGTCGTCGCCGTCCTCGGCGACCGCGCGGGCCTGTTCGGCCGCGGCACCAGCGGCGAGGGCTGCGACGCCGAGTCCCTCGCGCTGCCCGGCGCCCAGCAGCACCTGCTCGACGCGCTGCTGGACTCCGGCAGGCCGGTGGTCACCGTGCTGCTCGCAGGGCGGCCGTACGCGCTCGGCCGTGCCGCCGCCGAGTCCGCGGCGATCGTGCAGTCGTTCTTCCCCGGAGTCGGGGGCACCCGGGCGATCGCCGGGGTGCTGAGCGGCCGCACCAACCCCTCCGGACGGCTCCCGGTCAGCGTGCCGCGCGGCCCGGGCTCCCAGCCGACCACCTACCTCGGCGCACGGCTGGCCCGGGCCAGCGAGGTGTCCAACGTCGACCCGACACCGGCGTTCGGCTTCGGACACGGTCTGACGTACACGAGCTTCGACTGGAGCGACCTCACCGTGGAGGCGCACGAGGCCCCGACGAACGGCGAGTTCACCCTCGCCCTCACCGTCCGCAACACCGGCGAACGGTCCGGCACCGAGGTCGTCCAGCTGTACCTGCACGACCCGGTCGCCTCCGTCGTCCAGCCGGTGCAGCGGCTCGTCGGTTACACCCGGGTGCCGCTGGAGCCGGGGGAGTCCCGCCGCCTCCGTGTCACGGTCCCGGCCGACGTGGCCTCGTTCACCGGCCGTGACGGCCGCCGGATCGTCGAACCCGGTGACCTGGAGCTGCGTCTCGCCACGTCCAGCACCGACACGACGATGACGGCGACGGTCGCCCTGACCGGCCCCGTGCGCCAGGTGGACCACACCCGCCGCTTCCACGCGGCCTTCACCCAGGAGGGGTGACCGAAGATCCGCCGCCCGGCACGCGGGCCCGGACCGCTTTCCGCGGTCCGGGCCCGCGTGCCGGGCACCGCGGCCTACCAGCGGTCGCGGTGCACCACCTCCGCGACCGGGCGGCGGCTCACCGGACCGAACCTGCCGCGCGGCCACCCCACCGGGATGGCGGCGAAGGTGTTCATGGCGTCGGGGATGCCCAGCGCCGCCTTCCACTCGTTCTCCAGGAACAGGTGCCAGATGGTGATGTTGGCGGCCAGGCCCAGGGCCCGCGCGGCGAGCAGCAGGTTCTGCACGCCCGGGTAGACGCAGGAACCCTCCGCGAGTGCGGCGAAGCGTTCCTGGACCCGCCCCATGCGCTCCGTCGCCTCGGCGCCGAGCGCCTCGGCGTACCGGCGCAGGCCCTCCTCCTCGATCCTCGGCGCCGGGAACTGGTAGCAGGGGATGATCAGCGCCGGGGTCTCGGCGAAGTGGTCGCGCTGGTACTCGATGGCGGCGACCATGCGGGCGTACGCGGCCTCGTCCATGCCGGCCGGGGCGTACTTGCCGGTGGTGGCCAGGTACGCGTCCACACAGCGCTTCCACAGCGGCGCGAGCCGGGCCATGACCGCGGGGTCGGTGACGACGACGTACTCGAAGCGCTGCATGTTGCCGCCGCTGGGGCCCCAGACGGCCGCCTGGACCAGCCGGTCCAGGAGGTCGTCGGGCACCGGGTCGGGCCGCAGCCGCCGCATGGCCCGCATGGTGGACATGGTCGCGAAGAGGGCCGGGTCGTCGGTGCCGTCGGCCGGCGCCCCGGAGAGCGGGGTTTCAGTGGTCATGATCGTGAGTGTAGGGACTGTGAACACCGCCTGCCCCGCCTCTACTTGAGATAGGGACCGGCGGTCCCGACCTTCCCGCCGCCGTTCAGCACGTACACCCGCAGGTTCCCCTTCCCCGGCGCGGCCACGGTGAGGCTGCCGTCGGTGACGGTCCGGGTGTCGCCGGTGACCGCGTCCCGGTAGGTGCCGTCGGGGATGCCGGTGTAGGTCGCCCCGCCCGAGACGGTGACGAGGGCGAAGCTGTCCGTGCCGCCCGCGGTGTAGCGGCGCTTGAAGGCCATGTCGCCGCTGATGCCGTCCGTGGAGTACTGGCCCATCTGCAGCGCGGGGACGGCCCGGCGGATCTGGTTCAGCCGCTGTACGTGCTTGACCAGCGGCTGCTGCAGCGTCGTGGCGACCGCGCCGGAGGCGGAGTCGACCTCGGAGAAGCCGGAGGCCTTCACCTCGCCGGCGACGTGGTCGCCGTAGTACGCCCGGCCCGTCGTGGCCAGCGGGCAGCTCGGGCCGCAGTCGATCTTCCTGCCCTTCTGAAACTCGATCTCCGAGCCGTAGTAGAGGGTGGGGATGCCGCGGAAGGTCCACATCAGGGACATGTTCTCGGCCCAGGCGTCGGTGCCGCCGGTGTAGCGTTCGCTGCTCTTGTTGGGGCCGTAGTCGTGGCTGTCGACGTAGACCACGTTGTACGTGGCGTCGTGGTAACTGTCGTCGGAGTCCTTGCCGTTGTGGAAGGCGTTGCTCGCGTCACCGAAGTTCATGTGCATGCGCATGTCGATGACGTTCATGCCGGAGAAGCGGCTGCGGTCGGGGGCGTGGTAGCTGTTGCCCTCGAGGAAGGCGTTGCGGGACGTGGGCTGGTTCCCGGTGCCCTGCTGCTGCTCGTAGTCGTACATCTCCAGGGCCGCCTTCTCGTCGTCGGCGCTGTACTCCTTGCGCTCCTTCCACGTGTAGAACTGGGCGGAGTGGTTGACCGAGCCGCGGTTCCACTTGTCGTTGACGAAGGCGGCGACCTCACCGAAGACGAAGAAGTTCTCCGCGGCCTCGGCGCCGTGCTGCCGGGTGACGCGTTCCTGGATGGCCGGCAGGAAACGGCGGTTCCAGGTGGTGCGCGGGATGTGCACGGCAGTGTCGACGCGGAAGCCGTCGACACCCATGTCGATGTACTTGTTGTAGGCGCCGATCAGATAGTTCTGCACCTGGGCGTTCTCGGTGTTGAAGTCGGCGAGGTCCTCGTGCAGCCAGCAGGAACGGGAGTCCTCGCCCTCCCAGTTGCCGATCCAGCAGTTGTGGTAGAGCGCCTTGGGGAACATGCCGGACGTCGGGGAGGGCCACTGGCAGTTGTAGATCGTGTAGCCCTCGGGGCTCTTGGCTCCGGTGGGCCTGCCCCAGTTGACGCAGGTGTTGCCGGACGGCTCGGCCGTGGACCAGAGGTCGCCGTTGTAGTACGACTTGCCGCTCTTGGAGTCGACGGTCAGGCCGTCGTACTCGAAGCCGGGCTGCTTCTCGTCGTAGTACCAGCTCCACTGGGCGTCGCGCACCCCGTACACGGTCGGGGTGAACAGGCCCTTGGCGCCCCAGCGTGAGGAGTGGTTGTAGACCACGTCCTGGTAGATCTTCATGCCCTTGGCGTGGGCCGCGTTGATCAGGTCCTGGTAGGAGGCGCCGGCGGATTCCAGGCGCGGGTCGACCTTGTAGAAGTCCCAGCCGTGGTAGCCGTGGTAGTCGTAGTCCGAGCGGTTGAGGACCACCGGGGTGATCCACACGGCGGAGAAGCCGAGGCCCTTGATGTAGTCGAGTTTGTCGACCAGTCCCTTGAAGTCGCCCCGGAACATGGGGTCGTCGTTGGCCGCGTTGCCGGACTTCTGGTGCTGGCTGCCGCCGCGGTTGTTGGAGCTGTCGCCGTCGTTGAAACGGGCGGTGAGGACGAAGTAGATGGGGTCCTTGCGCGGGTCGGTGGCGAGGGGCTTGCCGGCGGCGGGCGCCGGCGGATTCGTGCCGGTGGTCGCCGCCGCGGCGGCCGATGCCGCGGAGACGTTGCCGGCGGCGTCCAGTGCCCGGACGGTGTAGGCGTAGGTGGTCCTCTCCTCCAGGCCGGTGTCGGAGAAGACGGTGGAGCGGACGTCGGTCACGACCTCGCCCCTGGTTCCGCCGGTGCGGGTGACCTGGTACGTGGTGACGCCCGTGTCGTCGGTGGAGGGCTCCCAGGTCAGCACGACGGACACACCGTCCGCCCGTGCGGTCACCCCGGCCGGAGCGGTCGGGGCCCGGGTGTCGGGCGCCTCGTCGGCGCACGGGTCGTCGGCGTCCTCGGTGACCTTGTTGTCGGAGACGGTGGTGACGCCGGCGGGCAGGGTGTAGTCGGCGCCCTTGTTGTTGTCCCACACGCCGTTGCCGTTGTTGAACGCGGCCTTCATTGAGGCGGCCGTGCCCAGGTCGACGTCCTTCTTCCACCAGCCCGCGCACGCGGCCTGCATGCCGACGCCCGGCACGGTGGTCCAGGTACCGCCCGCCGGCTGGTAGTGGAGGTTGGCGGTGGTCCAGCCCAGGGTCCTGGTGGAGTAGTAGACGGTCGCCAGGTTGCCGTCCCCCGGCGCCGGACCGGGGTCCTCGCCGCCGGCGCAGGGGTCGGAGTGGGCGATCACGCCGTCCTTGACCGTGATGTTCCCCGTGCCGAGGGCGTAGTTCCTGCCGGAGTTGTTGTCCCAGGTGCCCGAGCCGTTGTTGAAGGTGGCCTGCAGTCCTTCCGCGCTCCCCAGGGTGACCGTCTTCTTCACCCAGTCGGTGCAGGCGGTCTCCATCGCCACGCCGGGCACCGTGGTCCAGGAGCCGCCGTCGGGCGCGTAGTGCAGGAGGTGGCGGTCCCAGTTCTTCGTCTTCGTGTAGTAGAAGACGGTCGCCGTGTTGTCGGCCGTGGCGGCGGTGGGGGCGGTCCTGGGCGAGGGGCTGGCCGAGGGGGCGGAAACCAGCCCCAGGACGGCGCCGACGGCCACGGCCGCGGCCAGTGGTCGTCCGGGCAGCCGTGTGCGGGTGCGTCTCATGCGTGTCTCCAGCGAGGGAGGAGGGACGGGGCACGGGCGGTGCGGGCACCCCGGACGGTGTAAGTGCGAACGGTAAGTTGCAGAAAGCTCTTACGGCAGCGGCAAGTTACCGGCGTGGAACACCGCCGTAAAGAGGTCTCGCTCCAACTTTCCGCCGCGCGCCCGTCGAACGCGAGGGCGCCACAAGGCGGCTGACGTCACGTCATGAGGCATTGATGAACGGGGCGTCGAAGGGGTTGACCTTAGTTGAACGCTGCCCTTACGGTCACGACCGCAACATCTTGCAGTCATCTTTCTGCAACCCATTGCAAGCGTGGGCCGCCCCCCCGGACATCCGTCGGCCGGCACCCGGGACACCCGCATCCTCACACGGGAGACTCCATGCACCGGAGTACCAGCAGAGCGCGCAGAACCACCGCCGCGGCGCTCGCCCTCACCGCCGGCGCGGCCGGCAGCCTCCTCGCCACCGCCGCGCCCGCTCAGGCGGCCCCGCCCAGCGACAAGGACGTCACCGCGGTGATGTTCGAGTGGAGGTTCGACTCGGTGGCCAAGGCGTGCACCGACACCCTCGGCCCCGCCGGTTACGGCTTCGTCCAGGTCTCGCCGCCGCAGGAGCACATCCAGGGCGGCCAGTGGTGGACCTCCTACCAGCCGGTGAGCTACAGGATCGCGGGCCGGCTCGGTGACCGCGGACAGTTCAAGAGCATGGTCGACACGTGTCACGCCGCGGGCGTGAAGGTCGTCGCCGACTCGGTCGTCAACCACATGTCCGCGGGCAACGGCACCGGGACCGGGGGCTCGTCGTACACCAAGTACGACTACCCCGGCCTCTACTCGCGGAGCGACTTCGACAACTGCACCTCGCAGATCAACAACTACGGCGACCGCTTCAACGTCCAGGAGTGCGAGCTGGTCGGCCTCGCCGACCTGGACACCGGCGAGGACCACGTCCGGGGGAAGATCGCCGGCTACCTCAACGACCTGCTCTCGCTCGGCGTCGACGGCTTCCGCATCGACGCGGCCAAGCACATGGCCGCCGGGGACCTCGCCGACATCAAGTCCCGGCTCAGCAAACCCGACGTGTACTGGAAGCACGAGGCCATCCACGGCGCGGGGGAGGCCGTCTCCCCCTCCGAGTACCTCGGCAGCGGCGACGTCCAGGAGTTCCGCTACGCACGCGACCTCAAGCGGATCTTCACCGGCGAGAACCTCGCGCACCTGAAGAACTTCGGCGAGAGCTGGGGCTACATGGCCTCGGACAAGTCCAACGTCTTCGTCGCCAACCACGACACCGAACGCGGCGGCGACACCCTCAGTTACAAGGACGGCGCGAGCTACACCCTGGCCCACGTCTTCATGCTGGCCTGGCCCTACGGCAGCCCCGACGTCCACTCCGGCTACGAGTACACCGACCGCGACGCCGGCCCGCCGAACGGCGGCCAGGTGAACGCCTGTTACAGCGACGGCTGGAAGTGTCAGCACGCCTGGCGCGAGATCTCCTCCATGGTCGGCTTCCGCAACGCCGCCCGTGGCCAGGCCGTGACGGACTGGTGGGACAACGGCGGTGACCAGATCGCCTTCGGACGGGGCTCCAAGGCGTACGTCGCCCTCAACCACGAGGGCTCCTCGCTGACCCGCACCTTCCAGACCTCCCTGCCCGCCGGTGACTACTGCGACGTCCAGTCGGGCAAGGGCGTCACCGTCGACGGATCCGGCCGGTTCACCGCCACCCTCGGCGCCGGCACTGCCCTGGCCCTGCACGCGGGTGCCCGGAACTGCGACGGCGGCACCGTCCCCGACCCCGACCCGGTCGCCTCCGGCGTCTCCTTCGCCGTCAACGCCACCACCTCCTGGGGCCAGAACATCTACGTGACGGGCAACCGCCCGGAACTCGGCAACTGGAACCCGGGCAGCGCCCTCAAGCTCGACCCGGCCGCCTACCCGGTGTGGAAACTGGACGTGGAACTCCCCGAGGGCACGTCCTTCGAGTACAAGTACATCCGCAAGGACGCGTCGGGGAACGTGACCTGGGAGAGCGGCGCCAACCGCACCGCGACCGTCACCGCCACGAGGACCGCCCTCAACGACACCTGGCGCAACTGACGACACCCCACGCCTCTCGCCGCCACCCCCGCGCCCGGTAGTGCCTGCGGTCCTCGCAGGTGGTGGCGCGGGGGTTGGCGCAGGCGGGGACTGAGGGCTGGGTCAGGCCCGGTCCCGCCCCAGTCCCGCGACGAACCCGGCCCACGCGCTCCGCGCGAACGCGAGCCGAGGGCCACCGCGCTCCTTGGAGTCCCGTACGTGTACGGCGAGTGAGTCGCAGGCGATCTCGACGCACTCGCCTCCTTCGTCACCGCTGTAACTGCTCTTGGACCAGCGGAGCTGCGCGGACTGTTCGGCGTTCATAGGTCTCCCAGCATCTTCTCGAGCAGGCGCGAGGACTCGCGCGGGGTGAGTGCCTGCCCTCGGATGCTGCCATGTTTCGCGGCCAGGACGCGCACCTCTTCCGGGTCAGTGACGACACGGCTGAAGTGCTGGACCTCCAGATAGGCGACCTGCGGTCTGCCCTTCGGGGTGAGCAGGGTGAACGGGCCACCCATGCCTGCGTGATCCTCGCTCGCGGTCGGCATGACCTGAAGCTCGATGTGCCGCAACCGACCGATGCGGAGGAGCTGTTCCAACTGACCACGTTGTACGGCCGGGCCGCCGAACGGCTGGCGCAGAATGCTCTCCTGGACGACAGCGCTCACGGTCGGCGTCGGCCATCGGGTCATCAGGTCCTGCCGGGCCATCCTCGCGACCACACGTTCCTCGATGGTTTCCTCGTCGAAGAAGGGCTGTCGACTGGTGAACACGGCACGCGCGTACTCCTGGGTCTGGAACAGACCCGGCACCGCCTGGTTGGCGAAGTAGCGGAGCTCGACCGCCTCCGCCTCCAGGCGCGCGTAGTCCCGGAACCATTCCGGATGCCGCACCCTGCGCCGGGTCTTCGCCCGTTCCACGTCCTCCGCCGCCGACGCCAGCAGGCCGCCGCATTCCAGCAACCGGTCGACCGCGACCAGCAGTTCGGGCTGAGGCGTCCGACGGGCCCGCTCGACCGACGAGATCGTCTCCTCGCCGTACCCGATCCGTTCGCCCAGCTCCTTCTGGCTCAGTCCGGCCCGCTCCCGGGCGACCTTGATCTGCCGACCCAGAGTCCGGAACAGGTCCGCGACCTCGTCCGTACCCTCCGCTTCGCCGCCCGTGGGAGCCCCCGTGCCCGACTGCGCTGCCATGCCGTACCACCACCCTGTTCTTCCTGCGGAGAGCGAACCGGTGAAAGCCCGGCCAGGTCACGGCCGTACGCCCGTACACCACACCGTCCGCACCGGGACAGTCACCCTGCGTACCGTCCGGAGTGCTTCTCACGGTAGGACGCCTCGGTCACCCTCGGTGATGTGAACCAGGAAACCGTCACCGCCCCCGGTGAACCGATCGCCGGCACGGCCCACTTCCGCACCGTGTTCCCCACCACCGCGCACGGTGCGCACACCGCGCGCCACGCTGCCGAGTGCTGGCTGGCCGCGCAGCACGGTGGAGCGGACGCCGCCGGCGACGACAGCGCGGCCACGGCCTCCCTCCTCATCGCCGAACTGACCGCGAACGCGGCCCTGCACGGCCGGGTGCGGGGCAGGGACGCACGTCTCGCCCTCACCCTGACCCCGGCTGCGCTGCGGATCGAGGTCACCGACGCGCGGGGCGAGCGTCGGCCCGTTCCGGCCCCGGCCGCCGATGCCGACGGCGAGTCCGGACGGGGCCTGCTCCTCGTCACCTCGCTCGCCGACGCGTGGGGCTGCGAGCCGTACCCGCCGGGCGGCAAGACGGTGTGGGCGGAGGTCATCGCGCCGCGGACCCACCGTCCCGGCCCGCGCGGGCGCGGTGGCTGATGTCGTGCTTCACGTGCGGGTTTCCCTCCCCAGTCGAACTCCGCCGCCTTTATGCGGTCGAGAAGTCGCCGGCGCAGGCGAGGGGGGAGGTCACCCGGGGGCGACAGAGGGCGCGGCGGGTCTCATATTCCGTCGCCTGCCGGACCGTTGGCGCCTAGCCTGGGGGGATGGGCCATGCGAAGACCTCCTACGTCTGCCTGCCCTGCCGGGCCTCGTACAAGCAGGGCTACGACAGGGACAGGCCGCACCGGGTCTGCCCCCGGTGCGCGGAGCCGCTGATTCACGTGGGGTCGGCGTTCGCGGCGCCGTCGCGGCGGGACACCGAGGCGTGGAGGGTGCTGTCCGTCCTGCTGCACGCGGGGGTCCGCTTCCACAAGAGCTGCTGCGGCGGGCCCGGGTACCGCCCGCGCACGCTGCGGGAGGTGCGCGAGCGGGCGGCGTACGCCCGCCGTACCGGCGAGCCCCTCGCCAGGGCGCTCGTGCGCCACGAGGTGCCGTGACGGAGGATCCGGGCCCCCAGAAGGTCAGCCCTTGACCGCCGCCGCGAACATCCCCACCTCGTACGAGCCGCCCTTCTTGTGGGTGATCACCGCGAGGCGGTTGGCCGCGTTGATCAGGGCGACCAGGCAGACCAGCGCGGCCGTCTGGTCGTCGTCGTAGTGCTTGCGGACCAGGGCCCAGGTCTCGTCGGAGACGCCGGGGGAGGCGTCGGCGGTGCGGGTGCCCTCCTCGGCGAGGGCCAGTGCCGCCTGCTCGGCCTCGGTGAACACGGTGGACTCGCGCCAGGCGGCCACCAGGTGGAGCCGGACCGCGCTCTCACCGGCCGCCGCGGCCTCCTTGACGTGCATGTCGATGCAGTGGCCGCAGCCGTTGATCTGGCTGGCGCGCAGCGACACCAGCTCCTGGGTGGACTTCGGCAGCGGCGAGTCGTGGATCACCAGGCCGGCGCCCGCGAAACGCTTGGCGAACCTGGCGGCGAGCTCGTTCTCGAACAGGTCGAATCGGGATTCCATCGCTTCGTCCTCACTCGTGTCGGTGCGTGGGGTCGACCATGAGATGCCGCCGGCCCGCCGCCTGTGACGGACGGGAAATGTGACGTGGGCCACCGCTCGCGGGTGTCACAGGGCCGCCCCGGCCGGCGTCCTGTGCACGGGAAACGTGGCGGACGACCAGTCGGGAGCAGCCGGTGAAGAGCGAGGACACGGAGCACGCGGGGCAGACGGAGCCCGCGGAGCGCACGGTGCACACGGACCCCGCGACGGAGGCGTTCGTCGCCCACCGGAATCTGCTGTTCACCGTCGCCTACGAGATGCTCGGCTCGGCCGCCGACGCGGAGGACGTCCTGCAGGAGACCTGGCTGCGCTGGGCGGGCGTCGACCTCGCCGCGGTGCGGGACCGGCGGGCCTACCTGGTACGGATCACCACCCGGCAGGCGCTCGGCCGGCTGCGTACGCTCGGCCGCCGCAAGGAGTCCTACGTCGGCTCCTGGCTCCCCGAGCCGCTGCTGACGACGCCCGACGTGGCCGAGGACGTCGAACTGGCCGACAGCGTCTCGATGGCGATGCTGCTGGTGCTGGAGACGCTCGCACCCACCGAGCGGGCGGTGTTCGTGCTGCGCGAGGTGTTCGACGTCGGGTACGACGAGATCGCCGAGGCCGTGGACAAGAACCCGGCCGCGGTCCGCCAGATCGCCCACCGGGCGCGGGCGCACGTCGCGGCGCGGCGGCCGCGCGGGGCGGTCTCGGCCGCCGAGACCCGGGACGCCCTCGACGCCTTCCGCCGTGCGGTCGAGACGGGCGACCTGCAGGGCCTGCTCGACGTCCTCGCGCCCGATTGCGTCCTCCTGGGCGACGGGGGCGGCATCAAGCAGGCCGTCCTCAGGCCCGTCGTGGGCGCCGACAAGGTGGCCCGCCTGCTGCGGGGCGGCCTGGGCAGGCTCACCGCCGAGGTGTCGCTGCGGCCGGCGGAGGTCAACGGCCGTCCCGCGCTGATCGTCCGGCTCGACGGCGCGCTCGACACCGTCCTCGCGGTGCGGATCGACGACGGCCTGATTACCGGCCTCTACGCCGTCCGCAACCCGGAGAAACTGTCCTACATGGACGACGAGACCGCGCTGCGCCGCTGAGCGGAGGAATCTCAGCCGCCGAGCCAGGCCAGGGCGGCCACGGTCAGTGCGGAGACGCCGGTGTCCAGCGTCGGCTGGACGACGGGGGCGAAGCCGGCGCTGTGGTTGACGGGGATGTCCTCGGAGACCGTGCCGTTCCTGGCCGCTTCGGCGTAGCGCCCGGGATCGATGCCGCCGATCGCCCAGTAGGTGAACGGCACGCCGAACGCCCGCGGGATCTCGCTCATGTCCTCGCTGGCGGTCTGCCGTTCGACGGTGTGGGCGTCGTCGCCGAAGTAGGAGGCGAAGGCGTCCGCGACGCGCCGGGTCGGCTCCTCGTCGTTGACGGTGGGCGGGAAGGAGGCGATCCGCTCGATCTCGGGGGGCACGGGGGAGCGGGACGCCTCGCACTCGGCCCTGACGATCCGCTCGATCGCGTCCAGGACCTGCCCGCGCGTGGCGTCGTCGTAGGTGCGGACGTTGAGTTCGATGACCGCCCGGTCCGGGATGACGTTGGGGCCGCTGCCCGCGTGGATGCTGCCCACCGTCAGCACGGCCGGAGTGGTGGCCGCGAGCTCCCGGGAGACGACGGTCTGCAGCCGTACGACGATCATGGCGGCCGCGACCACGGGATCGACCGCGGCCTGCGGCATGGAGCCGTGCGCCCCGCGTCCGTGGACGGTGACCCGCAGGCTGTCCGCGGCGGACAGGAAGGAGCCCGGACGGGTGCCGACGTAGCCGGCGGGATACGGCAGGACGTGCTGGGCGAGCACCACGTCGGGCCGCGGCGACTTGGCGGTGAGACCGTCGTCGATCATGGCCTCGGCGCCGTTGCCCTGCTCCTCCGAGGGCTGGAAGAGCGCCACGAACGTACCCCGCCAGGCGTCACGCCGTCCGGCCAGCAGCCGTGCGCAGCCGATCAGACAGGCCACGTGCACATCGTGTCCGCAGGCGTGCATCACCGGCTGCTCGTCGCCGTCCTCACCGGTCACCGTCGCGGTGGAGGCGTACGGCAGACCGGTCCGTTCCCGCACCGGGAGGGCGTCCATGTCGGCCCGGGCCATCACCACCGGGCCGTCCCCGTTGGCGAGCACCCCGATCACTCCGGTGCCGCCGACGCCCTCGATGACGTCGTAGCCGAGGTCGCGCAGGGCGTCCGCGGCCTTCTTCGCCGTGCGGTGCTCCCGCAGACCGAGTTCCGGATGCCGGTGCAGGTCCCGGTAGAGGTCCTCCACGTCGGCGCGGACGTCGTCCAGGCCGGACAGTACGGTGTGGGCGGGATGCGCCATCGAGACTCCTCACGGGAGGGTTCCGGAACCCCGGAACGGGCGGCCGGCGTGCGGCTTCCGGTCCCATCCTCGGCCACCGGACGAGCACGGAGCGGGCCGGTCCGCCGTACGGGTGAACCGGCCGGGACGGTTCATGCGCCGGCTTCGCCCGAGTCCCTGCGCCCGCGGGTCTCGGGCGGCTCGGGCGCGTTGAGGCCGTAGCGGACGCCGAGCGCGCGGATCAGGAAGCAGGCCGCCGCCGCTCCCAGCGCGGCCGGCAGTCCGTACACGCCCGTCTCGACCGTGAGGACGGTCAGCGCGGAGCCCACCAGCGCGGGGATGGCGTACAGGCCGGTGCGGAGCACCGTCGGGATCCGGCCGACGAGCGTGTCACGGATCGTGCCGCCGCCCACCGCGGTGATCACGCCGAGCAGGATCGAGGGCGCGACGCCGAGCCCGGCGTCCAGCGCCTTGCTCGCGCCGATGACCGCGAAGGTGCTCAGCCCGACCGCGTCGAGCACGTCGATGGCCCGCTCGAGCCTCCGCAGATGCCTGCTGAGCGCGAAGGCGATCAGGCCGCCCAGGGTGGCGAGCGTGTAGTACCGCCAGTCCAGCAGAGTGGCGGGCGGCAGCGAGTCGATCAGGACGTCCCGGATGAAGCCGCCGCCCATCGCGGTGATCAGTCCGAGGACGACCACGCCCACCACGTCCAGCCGCGCGGCACGCACCGCCGTCAGCGCCCCGTTCAGCCCGAAGGCGAACGTGCCGGTCAGATCGAGGGCGAACAGCGCCGTGGGCTGGGAACTCATACCAGCCTGCATACCCCGCGGCGTCGGCCCGGCACCGGGCGTCACCTCGCGCCCGGTGTCCGGTTGTCGCCCGTACGTGGTAAATGCCTGGACCGGCGGGATCGTTCGGCGGAAGACTTCCGGGAACCGACCTCCGGGAGTGTGATGGCGACCACGGGTGGACAAGCTCCGACGCCGGGCAGGAGCGCGGTCGTCCTCGCGCTGCGCCTCTACGGCCGGGAGATCTCACGACTACGACGGCTGGCCCTGCCCGCGCTGCTGCTGCCGGCCGTGGGCAACATCGGCATCCGCTACGTCGCGCCGCTGCTGGTCGCGAAACTGGCGGGGCAGGCGGCCGGCGAGGAGGGGCTCACCCTCGCCTCCGCGCTGCCGTACGTGCTGGGCTTCGGCGCGGCGCTGCTGCTCGCCGAGGGCGTGTGGCGGATCGGGCAGCACTGCCTGAACCGGGTGGGCGCCCTCGGCATGGAGCACCTCTACGTGCTCGGCATGGACGAACTCCTCGCCAAGGACGCCGCCTTCTTCCACGACAACTTCGCCGGCTCCCTCACCAAAAGGGTGCTGAGCTTCGGCCGGCGCTTCGAGGACTTCGTCGACACGCTGACGTACCGGATCGTGGGCAGCGTCGTGCCCCTGGTGTTCGGCGCCGTCGTGCTCTGGCACTACGAACCGCTGCTGGTCGCGGGCCTCCTCCTGATGATCGCACTGACCGTGGCGGGCGCCGCGCCCCTCATCCGACGCCGCCAGGCACTCGTCCACGACCGTGAGGCGGCGATCGCCCGGGTCTCCGGCCACGTCGCCGACAGCCTCGCCAACATGGAGACCATCCGGGCGTTCGCGGCCGAGCGCCGGGAGGCCGGCGAACACCGCAGCCGGGTCGCGGAGTCCCGGCGCCTGACGCTGAGGTCGTGGGACTACGGCAACCTGCGCGTCGACACCCTGGTCGCCCCCATGTCCGTGCTGACCAACGTGCTGGGCCTGCTGGTAGCCGTCGCCTTCGGCGGCCCGGGCCAGGGAGTGGAGGAGATCGTCGTCGCGTTCACCTACTACTCCAACGCGACCCAGATCATGTTCGAGTTCAACCAGATCTACCGGCGTCTGGAGAGCTCGATGACCGAGGCCGCGCAGTTCACGGAGCTGCTGCTGGACCCGCCCACCGTGCTCGACCCCGCGGAACCCGAACCGCTCGCACCGCGGCACACCGGCATCCGGTTCGAGGCGGTGACCTTCGCGCACGGCGGCGCGAAGCCCCTCTTCGAGGGCCTCGACCTGGACGTGCCCGCCGGCGCCCGGATCGGCCTGGTCGGCAGGTCCGGCGGCGGCAAGACCACGCTCACCCGGCTGCTGCTGCGGATGTCGGACATCGATGGCGGACGCGTCCTGATCGGCGGTCAGGACATCAGCCGGCTGCGCCAGGCCGACCTGCGCTCACTGATCGCCTACGTCCCCCAGGAACCCGCGATGTTCCACCGCAGCCTGCGGGACAACATCGCCTTCGCCCGGCCCGGCGCCACCGACGCGGAGATCCACGCGGCGGCCGCGGCGGCCCACGTCACGGAGTTCGCCGAGCAGCTCCCCGAGGGCTTCGCCACCCTGGTGGGGGAGAGGGGAGTGAAACTCTCGGGCGGTCAGCGCCAACGGGTCGCCCTCGCCAGGGCCGTCCTGCGCGACGCCCCGGTCCTGCTGCTCGACGAGGCGACCAGCGCCCTGGACTCCGAGAGCGAGAGCCTCGTCCAGGACGCCCTCTGGCGGCTGATGGACGGACGTACGGCCCTCGTCGTCGCCCACCGCCTCAGCACCGTCGCCGGAATGGACCGGCTGATCGTCCTCGACCGGGGACGCGTCGTCGAGCAGGGCAGCCACGGAGAACTGCTCACCGCGGACGGCGCCTACGCCAGACTGTGGCGCCACCAGTCGGGCGGCTTCCTCGGCGGGGACGACGACCCGGCGCCCGGCGCCGAACCACCGGCGACCGGCACCAGCGGCCTTCCGCAGCCGGCCGGACCGGAACCCGGCCGGGACGCGCGGCCGTCGCCGCGGGCCCGCACCAGCCCCGAACCCGCGTAGCCGCTCGCCGTCCCCCCCGCTGCGACGGGGAGCGGCATGGCGGCGCGGTGTCCGCCCTGTGTTAGGGTCACGCTTTTGCGTGGTCGTCGCGGTGGGCGACGTCGCCCGTGCGGTTCCGCTGCCGCGCGGGCCGTACAGTCCCGCCGGGCCTTCCTCGGTACGTGCTCCTACGGAAGGCTGCCCATGAATCATCCCGACGGCTCCGCCTCCTTCTCCGGTCTGCGACTGCCGGCGGAGGTGCTGCGGACACTGAGCGCGCTCGGGGTGCGCGAACCCTTCCCGATCCAGGCCGCCACCCTGCCCGACTCCCTGGAGGGACGCGACGTCCTGGGACGCGGGCGCACCGGATCGGGCAAGACGCTCGCCTTCGGACTGCCGCTGCTGAGCCGGACGGCCGGCCGGCGCGCCGCACCCAAGCAGCCCCTCGCCCTGGTCCTCGTGCCCACCCGGGAGCTGGCCCAGCAGGTCACCCAGGACCTCGCGCCGTACGCCGAGGCGCTTCGGCTGCGGATGACCACGGTCGTCGGCGGCCTGTCGATCGGCCGGCAGACCGCCGCGCTGCGCCAGGGAGCCGAGGTGGTCGTCGCCACCCCCGGACGTCTGCACGACCTGATCGAGCGCAACGCCTGCCGCCTGGGCAGCGTGCGGATCACCGTGCTGGACGAGGCCGACCAGATGTGCGACATGGGATTCCTGCCGCAGGTGACCGACGCCCTCGACCAGGTGCACCCCGACGGCCAGCGGATGCTGTTCTCCGCCACCCTGGACCGTGACGTCGACAAGCTGGTCGGCCGCTACCTCCACGACCCCGTCGTCCACTCGGTCGACCCGCCCGCCGGCGCGGTCACCACGATGGAGCACCACGTACTGGTCGTCCACGGCCCCGACCGCTACGCCGTCGTCACGGAGATCGCCGCCCGCGACGGCCGCGTCCTGCTGTTCCTCGACACCAAGCACGCCGTCGACCAGCTCACCCGGCACCTGCGGGCCAGCGGGGTGCCCGCGGGAGCCCTGCACGGCGGCAAGTCCCAGCCGCAGCGCACCCGGACCCTGGCGCAGTTCAAGGACGGCGGGATCACCGTTCTGGTGGCGACCGGCGTCGCGGCTCGCGGCCTGCACATCGACGACCTCGATCTCGTGGTCAACGTCGACCCGCCCGCCGACCCCAAGGACTACGTGCACCGGGCGGGCCGCACCGCCCGCGCCGGCGCGTCCGGCAGCGTGGTCACGCTCGTGACGGCGGGCGCGCGCCGCGAGACGAGCCGGATGATGGCCGAGGCCGGCGTCGAGGCGGCCGTCACCAAGTTGCGCTCGGGCGAGGCGGAGCTGAGCCGGATCACCGGCGCCAGGACCCCCTCCGGGACCCCGCTCGACGGCGGGCCCGCCGCCCCCCGGCCGAAGAACACCAACGCTCCCTTCCGCGGTCTCGGCACCAGCAAGGGCGCCTCCCGCGGCACCGGCGGCAAGTCCCGGAAGGCCGGGGAGGCCCGCAAGCTCGCGGAGGCCCGCAAGGCCGCGCTCGTGCGCCGCAACGGCTGAGCCGCGTCGCCCCGGAGCGGGATGACGGGACGTGCGCCGCGCACCGTGCCCGGCATGACAAGCTGTGAACGCCCACCCCCGAACCCAGGAGGTCACCATGACCGCAGAGCCCGCAGCCACCGAAGGTTCGGAGCCGGCGGAGGCCCCCGAGGCGTCCCCCGTCGCGCCGGACGCCGACGGCAACTACGACCTCAAGCGCAAGTTCCGCGAAGCCCTGGCGCGCAAGCGCGGCGCGCAGTCCGACGCCGCCGACGCGGCCGCCAACTCCCGTACGTCCAAGGTGCGTGCGACGCACGGCCCGGCGTCGAGCCAGCGGTCGTTCAGGCGCAAGAGCGGCGGCTGAGCCGACCGGCCGGGCCGCTCCACCGGCGGTCCGGCCCGCTGCGGACGCGGGGCCTCCGCGAACGCGGCACATCGACGACCGGCGGCACTTCGTCCCGGGGGCCGCTCGCCGGGGACCGAGTTCCTGCGTCCCCTCATCCGGGACCGGCCCGTCGCCGGCACCACGGCGGCGTTCGCCACCTTCCCCTCTTGTCGTCCCCGCCCGGGGACCGTGCTGCCCGGCCGGGCCCGGCGGACGCCCTTCCTTATGCCGCACTGCTCTTCTCCGTCGCTCCCGGCGTCCGCCGCGCGCCCGGTGAGACGCCGGAGTGCACGCGGGCCCCGGACAGGCGCTCCGCGCCCACGGAAGCCGTGCACCCGTTCGGGGGTTTCCCGTCCGTGCCGGACGCCGGCGGGCGGACCGCGGCGGAGCGGCTCCCCGGGCGCGCGCTCCCCCGACCGGCCTCCACCGGACGCCGGCGGGGCCCCGCGGACGCCCGGCGGCGCGCGCATCCCTCGGTGGCGGCCTCCGGATACGTCAACGAGGATGTTTACCAGCCTTGCTCCGGGTCACGCGCCTCGTGGGAAACGAGGTACCGGTCCGGAGTGTCCGCACGCCGCGTCCGCGCGGCGTGCGGAGCGCCGAGGCGGCGGCCGCGCCGCACACGCCGGACGCCGGCGCCCTCACCACGTCCCGATACCGCTGCTGACGCACCACGGAAGGCAGAGTCATGACGGAGACCCGACCCGCCACCACGACCGACTCCGGCGCACCGGTGGAGAGTGACGAGCACTCTCTCACCGTGGGACCCGACGGGCCGATCCTGCTGCAGGACGCCTATCTGATCGAGCAGATGGCGCAGTTCAACCGGGAGCGGATCCCCGAGCGCCAGCCGCATGCCAAGGGCAGCGGCGCGTTCGGCCACTTCGAGGTGACCGACGACGTCAGCCCGTACACCAAGGCGGCCCTGTTCCAGCCCGGCACCCGCACCGACCTGGTCACCCGCTTCTCGACCGTCGCCGGGGAACGCGGCAGCCCGGACACCTGGCGCGACCCGCGCGGCTTCGCGGTGAAGTTCTACACCAGCGAAGGCAACTACGACATGGTCGGGAACAACACCCCGGTGTTCTTCGTGAAGGACCCGATGAAGTTCCAGCACTTCATCCGGTCCCAGAAGCGCCGCGCCGACAACAACCTGCGCGACCACGACATGCAGTGGGACTTCTGGACCCTCTCCCCGGAGTCCGCCCACCAGGTCACCTGGCTGATGGGGGACCGCGGCATCCCGCGGACCTGGCGCCACATGAACGGCTACACCTCGCACACCTACATGTGGATCAACGCCGCCGGCGAGCGGTTCTGGGTGAAGTACCACTTCAAGACCGACCAGGGCATCGAGTACTTCACCCAGCACGAGGCCGACCAGATGGCCGCGGCCGACACAGATTACCACACCCGTGACCTCTTCGAGCACATCCGGGACGGCGACTACCCCAGCTGGACGCTGTACGTGCAGGTGATGCCGTACGAGGACGCGGCGTCCTACCGCTTCAACCCGTTCGACCTGACCAAGGTGTGGCCGCACGGCGACTATCCGCTCATCCGGGTCGGCCGCATGACGCTCGACCGCAACCCCACGGACAACCACGCCCAGATCGAGCAGGCCGCCTTCCAGCCGAACAACTTCGTCCCCGGCATCGGACCGAGCCCCGACCGCATGCTGCTGGCCCGGCTGTTCTCCTACGCCGACGCCCACCGCCACCGCATCGGCGGCAACTACCAGCAGCTGCCCGTGAACGCGCCCGTCGTCGACGTCCACACGTACTCCAAGGACGGGGCGATGGCGTACCGGTACACCACCGACCCGGTGTACGCCCCCAACTCCAAGGGCGGCCCCGCGGCCGACACCGAGCGCCACGGATCCCCGCCCAGCTGGACGGCCGACGGCGAGATCACCCGCGCCGCCTACGTCTCCCACCCCGAGGACGACGACTGGGGTCAGCCCGGCACGATGGTCCGTGAGGTGATGGACGACGCCGCCCGCGACCGCCTGGTCGACAATGTCGTCGGGCACCTCCTCAACGGAGTGAGCGAACCCGTGCTGGAACGGGCCTTCGCGTACTGGTCCAACATCGACGAGACCATCGGCAAGCGCATCGCCGCCGGTGTCCGGGCCAAGGCCGACGAGAAGGACCCCAAGGCCGCCGAACAGGGCAACCCGGCACGTCGCTCCATGCAGCACAAGGCCTGACGCGCCCGGCCGGCTCCGCGCGGACGTGCCGCGCGGAGCCGGCCGGTGCGTGTTCGTCTCAGGGTCACGACCCGCCTCGCCCGGCCAGCCGTACGGCCGCCCACGTGCCGCCGAGCGCGGTGCCGGCGAGGACGGCGGCCGAGAGCGCCGGGTGGTGGGACAGCCACAGCTGGGGAGCGCGGGCGCCGGACCGGTCGTCGAAGGCGCCGTGCGCGCCGTGGTCCGTGTCGTCGTCCACCGGTTCCCAGAGGTTGTGGCGGCGCCGCGGGTCGTCGGGCCGGTCGGTCTGCTGGGAGTCGTACCCGGTGCGGGCGAGGTAGCGGTCGAGGAGGCCCGGAGCGATCTTGTTGGCCACGATGGTGGCGGCGGTGCTGGCGCCGACGTAGAACTGCTTGCGTCCGGGGTGGTCCGCCGCGTACAGGACGCCGCGCGCGGCCACCTCCGGCTGGTAGATCGGCGGCACCGGCTGGGGCTTCCTGGGCAGGCGGGACAGGACCCAGGAGAACTGGGGGGTGTTCACGGCCGGCATCTGGGCGATCGTGATGCGCACGTTGCTGCCGTTGTGCATGAGTTCGGTGCGCACCGACGAGGTGAAGCCGTTGATGGCGTGCTTCGCACCGCAGTAGACGGACTGGAGCGGTACGGAGCGCGAACCGAGGGCGGAGCCGACCTGCACGATGGTGCCGCGGTCCCGCGGCAGCATGCGGGCGAGGGCGGCCCGTGTCCCGTTGACGAAGCCCAGATAGGTCACGTCGGTGACGCGCGCGTACTCCTCGGCCGTGATGTCGGTGAACGGCGCGAAGACGGAGGCGAAGGCGACGTTGATCCACACGTCGATCGCTCCGAACGTCCGCACGGCGGTGTCGGCCGCGGCCTCGACCTGCCGGTGGTCGGACACGTCGACGGGCAGCGCGAGCGCGTGACCACCGGCCTTTTCGACCTCGTCGGCGGTGGCGGCCAGTCCGGCCCGGCCGCGGGCGAGGAGGACGACGTCGGCGCCGCGGGCGGCGTAGGCGCGGGCGGTGGCACGGCCGATGCCCGCGCTGGCGCCGGTGATGACCACGGTTTCGGACATGGGTCCCTCTCAGGGTTCGGGTGCGGTGGGGAGCCTGACGGAGGTCTCGAGCATCAGGGCGTGGACGAAGGCCTGGGGCACGTTGCCGCGCAACTGCCGTTGGGCGACGTCGTACTCCTCGGTGTAGAGGCCCGGTGGGCCGCAGGCGGCACGGTTGCGTTCGAACCAGCGCAGTGCTTCCTCCCGGTTGCCCTGCTGGTGCTCCGCCAGGGCCATCAGATAGCCGCACAGCAGGAAGGCGCCCTCGGCCTCGGCCAGGGGGCGTGCGTCGTGGCGGAAGCGGTAGGCGTAGTGGTCGTCGGTCAGCTCCCGGGCGTAGGCACGCAGGGTCCGCACCGTGCGCGGATCGTCGGCCGCCAGGGCACCTCGCAGGGGCGGCAGGAGCAGGGCGGCGTCCAGCCCGGGGTCGGCGGGGGAGCGCTGCCAGCGGCCGCTGGGGTGGGTGCTCGTCGCCGCCGTCTCGGCGACGAGGGAGTCGGCGAGCGCGGTCCAGGTCCGGGCGCGCCCGGCCGGGGCGTCCTTGGCGAGGGAGCGCAGCCCGGCCGCGCAGCTGAGCCGGCTGTGGGTCCACTCCCGGTCGTCGAGTTCCCAGATTCCGGCGTCGGGCTCGTGCCTCCGCCGGGCGATGGCGTCGGCCGCGATCCCGGCGGCCCGCCACCCGTCGGCGTCCAGCCGGCCGTGCCGGTGGGCGGCGGCGAACAGCAGCAGGGCCTCACCGAACACGTCGAGCTGGAACTGCCGGTTGACCCGGTTGCCGACCCGGTCGTAGCCGCCCGGGTAGCCGCTCAGCCCGAGGGTCCGCTGGTCGGGGACCCGGCCACCGGTGACGGTGTAGGCGGGGGCCGTGCGCGGGCCGTGCTCGTGGAGTCGCGCCGCGACGAACCGCACCGCGTCGTCCAGCAGGGGATGCGGGCCCGCGGCGGCCACGGCCTGGCCGGCGTAGCACTGGTCCCGGATCCACACGTACCGGTAGTCGTAGTTGCGGCCGGCCTCGCTGCGTTCGGGCAGACTCGTGGTGGCGGCGCCCACCATGCCGCCCGTCGAACCGGTGAGTCCGCGCAGCACGGTGTAGGCGTGCCGGGCGTCCCCCGGGGCGAGACCGGCGTCCAGGGCGGGGGTCTCCCGGCGCCAGGCGGCCTCCGTGGCACTCCAGGCACGGGGGGCGTCCGGCTTCTCGGGCAGCGGTTCCTCACTCAGCTCGAGGACCAGGTCCCTGCGGTCCCCGGGCTCCAGGTGCAGGTCCATGGCGAGACCGGTGGAGTGCCGCGGGTGACGCGAGGGGCGTGCCGCGGCCGCTCCGCTCCAGCGCCACCGCAGTGCCCCGCCGTGCCCGCTCCAGGTGCCGTCCTCGTCGCGCCGGGTGCGGTGGGAGGGGTGGGCGCCGAAGTCCGCGTGGGGCTCCAGGCGGACGGTGAGGTCGGCAGGTCCCTCGACGGCGACGATCCGGCGCAGCAGCACGGCCCGGCGCGGGTCGCCGGGGAAGGCCAGTGCCTCCCGGCACTCCACGATGCCGCTCCCGGTGGTCCAGCGGCTGCGCCAGATCAGTGTGCCGTCCTCGTAGAAGCCGCCCCACACGAACCGGCCCCGGGGGCTGACCGTGTAGTGGCCCGCACCCCCGATGAGGGAGGAGAAGACGGCGCCGGAATGCCAGCGGGGCGCACAGAGCCAGGCGATGTCGCCGCGCGGGCCGAGGAGGGCGCCGCGCTCACCGTCGGCGATCAGCGCGTACTCCCGCAGGACATGCGGAGGGGGTGGGTCGTACTGCGGTGCGTGCGGTGGGGTCACATGGTTTCCGTTCCTGTCGGGCCGGGCGGAGGCGTCAGCGCCGGTGAGGTGCGGCGGCCTCCGTCCGGAAGGCGAGACCCAGACCCGGTCTCCCGGAGATCCCGGGCCCGATCGCCCCGCCCGCCGGGTCCAGTACGCCCTCGAACAGGAGGTGTTCGACGCGTACGTGGTCGTGGAACCACTCCAGGTGGCGCAGGTTGGGGACGGCGGCGGCGACGTGTGCGTGGACATGCGGCGCGCAGTGTCCCGAGATCTCCAGCCCGGCCGCTTCGGCGAGGGCCGCGGCCCGCAGCCATCCGGTGACGCCGCCGCACCGGGTGGCGTCGGCCTGCAGGCAGTCCACGGCGCCCGCGGCGAGCATCCGGTGGAAGTAGGGCAGTGCGTAGCCGTACTCCCCGGCCGCGACGTCGGCGGTGACCGAGTCCCGGATCCGCGCCAGTCCCTCCAGGTCGTCGGAGGAGACGGGCTCCTCGAACCAGGTCACGCCCCGATCGGTGAGGAACGGGTCGAGGCGGACCGCCTGTTTGCGGGTGTAGGCCCCGTTGGCGTCGACGTACAGCTCCGTGCGGTCCCCGATGCTCCGGCGGGCGCGCTCGACCCGTTCCCGGTCGCGGTGCTCGGCCCGCCCCCAGGACTCGCCTATCTTGATCTTGACCCGTGGGATGCCCTGCCCTTCCACCCAGCCGCGCAGCTGCCGGTCGAGGCGCGCGTCGTCGTACGGGGTGAAACCGCCGCTGCCGTAGACGGGGACGTCCTCGCGGCTCGCCCCGAGCAGCCGCACCAGGGGGATTCCGAGCAGACGGGCCTTGAGGTCCCACAGGGCGATGTCGACCGCCGAGATCGCTCCGGCGACCAGACCGGGGCGGCCGGCGTTCCGCACCGCCCTGTTCATCGCCTCGTGGGCCGCCGGCACGTCCCACGCGCTGCGATCGGCGACCACGCCCGCCAGCAGCTCCTCGACGACCCGGGCGGTCGCCGGGGCGCCGTAGGTGTAGCCGATGCCGGTGATCGCGCCGGAACGGACCCTTACGAGCACCAGGGTGGTCGAGTCCCAGGCCAGGGTGCCGTCGCCTTCGGGCGCGTCGGTGGGGACGGTGTACGCGGCCGCCTCGACGGCGTCCACGGCCGGCCCCTCTCCGGCCCCGGCGAGCGCGGACCCGGAGGGCGGGGCGCCCGCCCGCGTCATCGCTTCCCCTGCGCGCCGGGACCGTTCCCCTCCTGACGGCGTCCGGGGAGGAACTCCTGCACCTTGGCCTTGATGCCCTGCCTGACCATGCCGCCGCGGTCGCTGTCCCCCTTGACGATCGCGGACACGACGGCCTCGGCCTGCTCCCGGGTGGCGTGCGGCGGAATGGGGGGCACGGCGGGGTCGGTGCGGAAGTCGATCACGAAGGGCCGGTCGGCGGCGAGCGCCTCACGCCACGCCGCCTCGACGAGGTCGGGCTTCTCCACCCGTACGCCGCCGAGTCCGACGGAGCGGGCGAAGTCGGCGTAGGGGACGTCCGGGATCGCCTGGGAGGGCAGGAACTGGGGTGCGCCGGACATGGCGCGCATCTCCCAGGTGACCTGGTTGAGGTCCTGGTTGTTCAGCACGGCGACGACCAGCCGGGGATCCTGCCATTCCCGCCAGTACTTGGCGGCGGTGACCAGTTCGGCCATGCCGTTCATCTGCATGGCGCCGTCCCCGACGAGCGCCAGGGCGGGGCGGCCGGGGTGGGCGAACTTGGCGCCGATGACGTACGGGACGCCCGGGCCCATCGTGGCGAGCGTGCCGGACAGGGAGCCGCGCATCGTGCCGCGGAGCCGCAGGTGGCGGGCGTACCAGTTGGCGGCGGAGCCGGAGTCGGCGGCCAGGATGACGTCGTCGGGCAGCAGCGCGTCGAGGGTGTGCACCACGTACTCGGGGTTGACGGGGTCCGCCTCGACGGCGGCCCGGCGCTCCATGACGTCCCACCAGCGGGCGGTGTCCTTCTCGATCTTCTTGCGCCAGGAGCCGTGCTTCTTCCGTCGCAGCAGCGGCAGCAGGTTCTCGAGCGTCCGCCGCGCGTCCCCCACGAGGTTGACCTCGAAGGGGTAGCGCATGCCGATGTTGTGCGGGTCGATGTCGATCTGCACGGCGCGGGCCTGGTCGAACTCTGGCAGGAACTGCGTGTAGGGAAAGCTCGAACCGATGACGAGCAGGGTGTCGCAGTCCATCATCAGCTCGTAGGACGGGCGGGTGCCCAGCAGTCCGATCGACCCGGTGACGTACGGCAGGTCGTCGGGCAGCACGTCCTTGCCGAGCAGCGCCTTGGCGACCCCCGCGCCCAGCAGGTCCGCCACCGCCTCGACCTCGGCCCGGGCGCCGCGTGCGCCCTGTCCGACCAGGACGGCGACCTTCTCACCCGCGTTCAGCACCTCGGCGGCGCGGGCCAGGTCCTCGTCCGCCGGCACGGGGGCGTACCGGGCCGTGCCGAGGCTGGAGGGCACCATCTTGAAGGCGTGGGCGGGCGGCGAGTAGTCGAGTTCCTGGACGTCCGCGGGGATGATGACGGCGGTCACCGTACGCCTGCCGTAGGCGGTCCGCACGGCGCGGTCGATGACGTTGGGCAGCTGCTCGGGGACGGTCACCATCTCGCAGAAGTCGGAGGCCACGTCCTTGTAGAGGCTCAGCAGGTCGACCTCCTGCTGGTAGGAGCCGCCCATGGCGCTGCGGTTGGTCTGCCCCACGATCGCCACCACCGGGACGCGGTCCAGTTTCGCGTCGTACAGGCCGTTCAGCAGATGGATGGCGCCGGGCCCGGAGGTGGCCGCGCAGACGCCCACCTTGCCGGAGAACTTGGCGTACCCGACGGCTTCGAACGCGGCCATCTCCTCGTGCCGGGCCTGGACGAACTTCGGCCGGTTCTCGGCGCGCCCCCAGGCGGCGAGCAGACCGTTGATGCCGTCGCCCGCGTAGGAGAAGACGTGGTCCACCTCCCACTCGCGCAGCCGCTGCAGTACGTAGTCGGACACCTTCATCGACACGGGATCTCCTCTCGTCTCTCCTCTGCCGGGCCCGTCACGCCCGGATCCGCCGGCGCAGCAGGGCGTACGCGGTCCCGGACGCCGCGGCGGCGACGGTGATCACGGCGGCGGTGAGCAGGCGCGCGTCGCGCCGGACCACCGCGGGGCGGGCGGTGCTCTTCTCCGGGTGGTCGGCCGGCAGGGGGCCGTCCAGGGCGAGCGCCAGCGCCTCGGCGAGGTGCATGGCGCGGCGGCCGGTGGCGCCCTGCTCGATCTGGGTGCGGCAGCTGAAGCCGTCCGCCAGGACCATCGCGCTCGGGGCGGCGCCCCGTACCGCCGGCAGGACGCCCCGTTCCCCGACGGTCATGGACAGCTCGTAGTGGCCGCGGGTGAAGCCGAAGTCGCCGGCGAGTCCGCAGCAGCCCTCGTCCAGGACGTCCGCGTCGATGCCGGCGCGGCGCATCAGCTCCCGGTCGGCGTCGTTCTTCGTCACCGCGTGCTGGTGGCAGTGCGTCTGGACCACGGCGGACCGTGCGAGCCGCGGCGGCCGCCAGCCGTCGGGGGCGCTGTCGAGCAGCAGTTCGGCGAACGTGCGGAACTGCGCGGACAGCCGCCGGACATCCTGGTCGTGCGGCATCAGCTCGGGGGCGTCGCCGCGGAAGACGGCGGTGCACGAGGGTTCCAGACCCACCACGGGCGTCCCCGCCTCGATCCAGGGGCGCAGGACGTCAAGGGTGCGGCGCAGGACCTTCTTGGCGGTGGCCAGCTGCCCGGTCGAGATCCAGGTGAGTCCGCAGCAGACGGCCCGGGCGGGCACCGTGACCCGGAACCCGGCGTCCTCCAGCACGCGCACGGCGGCCTTCGCGATCGCGGGGTGGAAGTACGTGGAGAACGTGTCGGGCCACAGCACGACGGTCCGCGGGTCGGCGGGGTCGGGCTCGGAGGGGCCACGCGCGGCCCACCACTGGAGGAAGGACTCCTCGGCGAAGGCGGGCGCCGCGCGTTCGCCGGCCACCCCCGCCAGGAACCGGCCGGCTCGCGCGACGCCCGGTGCGCCGAGCGCGGCGTTCACCAGACGGGGCGCCGCCCGGGAGAGGCGGGCCCAGAGCGGGAGCCAGCCCATGGAGTAGTGGGCCGCGGGGCGCGGGCGCCGTGCGTAGTGGTGGGAGAGGAACTCCGCCTTGTACGTGGCCATGTCCACGCCGACGGGGCAGTCGGACTTGCAGCCCTTGCAGGACAGACAGAGGTCGAGGGCGTCCTTGACCTCGGTGGAGCGCCATCCGTCGGTGACGGCGGAGTCGGCGTGCCCGCCGAGCATCTCGAACAGCAGACGGGACCGGCCGCGGGTGGAGTGCTCCTCCTCACCGGTCGCCCGGTAGGAGGGGCACATGACGCCGCCCTCGTGGCTGCGGCAGTTGCCGATGCCGACGCAGCGCATGACCGCCCGGGTGAAGGAGTGGTCGTCCTCCGGATAGCCGAACTCGGTCCGGTCGACGCGGGGCCGCCACAGCGGTCCCAGGCGCAGGTTCTCGTCGGTGCGGTGAGGGGCGACGACCTTTCCCGGGTTCATCCGGTTGTCCGGGTCGAACAGCCCCTTCACTTCGCCGAACGCGGTGACCAGCGACTCCCCGAACATCCGGGTCAGCAGCTCACCGCGGGCCTGGCCGTCTCCGTGCTCGCCCGAAAGGGAGCCGCCGTAGGAGGTGACCAGGTCGGCGGCGCGCTGCAGGAACGCGCGGAACGCGGCCACGCCGTCGGCCGTCTTCAGTTCGAACGGGATGCGGGTGTGCACACAGCCCTGGCCGAAGTGGCCGTAGAGCGAGGCGGCGTCGTAGCCGAACTCGGAGAACAGCGCGCGCAGGTCGCGCAGGTAGTCTCCGAGCCGGTCCGGGGGGACGGCCGAGTCCTCCCATCCCTCCCAGGTCTCCCTGCCGTCCGGCGGCCGCGCGGTGACGCCCAGCCCGGCCTCCCTGGCCCGCAGCATCTTCTGTTCGCGCCGCGGATCGTCGGAGAACGCCACGTCCGGGTCGTCCCCGCTCTTGCCGAGGGCGTCGAGGAGCGCGCGTACCTGGGAGTCGGCGGCTTCCCGGCTGTCGCCGCTGAACTGCACCAGGAGCCAGCTCTCGCCCTCGGGGAACTGCTCCAGGGAGTCGAGGTGGGAGTCCTCCTGCCGCATGAGCTGGGCCATCCGTCCGTCGATGGCCTCCAGCAGTTCGGGGTTCCCGTGCTCCAGCAGGCGCGGCACGTCGTCCGCGGCGGCGCAGATGTCCGGGTACCCGAGCACGATCATGGCCTCGTACGGCGGCACCGGCACCAGGTCGAGTTCGGCGCGGAGCACCGTCACCAGCGTGCCCTCGCTTCCGACGAGGGCACGCGCCAGGTCGAAGCCCTTCTCGGGCAGGAGCGAGTCCAGGTTGTAGCCGGACACCCGCCGGGGGATGTCGGGGTAGCGCAGCCGGATCTCGCCCAGGCGGCGGTCGACGATGTCCCGCAGCCCCCGGTACAGCTCGGCCCGCCGGCCTCCCGCCGCGACGATCCGCTCGAACTCACCGGCCGGAGTGGGACCGGTCCAGCAGCGCGTCCCGTCGTAGGTCACGACCTCCAGGCGCCGCACATTGTCCACGGTCTTGCCGTACGCCTGGGCGGAGGCGCCGCAGGAGTTGTTGCCGATCATGCCGCCCAGGGAGCAGTGGCTGTGGGTGGAGGGCTTGGGACCGAACTTCAGTCCGTGGGCGGAAAGCCGCCGGTTGAGCTCGTCCAGCACGATCCCCGGCTCCACCACACACGTACGCCGTTCCGTGTCGAGGGAGACCAGTCGGTCGCAGTACTTCGTCCAGTCGATGACGACGGCGGCGTTGGTGCACTGGCCCGCGAGGCTGGTCGCCGCGCCCCGCGACAGCACCGGGGCGCCGAACCGCGCGCACACCGCGACCGCTTCGGCGCCGGCCTCCACGTCGTGCGGCACGACCACGCCGATCGGCACCTGCCGGTAGTTCGAACCGTCGGTGGAGTAGGCGCCCCGGCTGCCGGCGTCGAAGCGGACCTCGCCCCGCACCCGGTCGCGCAGTGCCTCCTCCAGTCCGGCCACGTCCACCGACACCGGTTCGCCTTCCACCGATCCGCCTCCCTTTCCCGCGTTCCACCGGGCCGCCGGAGGTCCTGTACCGGACCTTCGTGACGAAAGTGAGCGTCGAGCCCCGTCCAGGTACCCCAGCGCGGCCGTTCGTCACGGGCCGGGAGACGTGCGGGTGCGAAGCGGCTCCGGTGGGCCGCGGTCACGGCAGCCCCCGTGGAATCAGGGCGCCCGGTGGTCCCGCAGTCCGTAGACGCGGACCGCGTTGCCGCCGAACACCGCGTCCTTCTCCGCGAGGGACAGGCCCGCCGTGAGCGTGTCCGCGATCCCGAGAACCGTCGCGTAGTCCGCCCGCAGGGTGCAGACCGGCCAGTCGGAGCCGAACAGCAGCCGCCGCGGGCCGAAGGCGTCGAGGGCGCACCGCGCGTACGGTGCGAGGCCCTCTGCCCGCCACGCGCCGGGGGCGGCCTCGGTGACCAGGCCGGAGAGCTTGCCCACGGTGTTGGGCAGGGCGGCCAGCCGGCGCAGGCCGGCGGCCCAGGGTTCCAGCGCGCCCGAGGCGATCGGGGGCTTGCCGAGATGGTCGAGGACGAAGGTGAGTCCGGGGAGCCGGGCCGCGGCCTCCGCCGCGGCGGCCAGCTGGTGCGGCTTGACGACCAGGTCGTAGACGAGCCCGGCCCCGGCGACGGCGCTCAGCCCGCGCATGACGTCCGGGCGCAGCAGCCAGCGCGGGTCCGGCTCCTCCTGCACCTGGTGGCGGATGCCGGCCAGCCGGTCGCCGCCGGGCCGTGCCCGCAGCGCGGCGATCGCGTCGGCGACGTCCGGCGCGGTGAGGTCGGTCCATCCGACGACCCCGGCGACCAGGTCGCTGCCGGCGGCGAGCGCCAGCAGCTCCGGCGTCTCCCCGGGCACGCAGACGGTCTGCACGACGACCGTGCCGGACACGCCCGCCGCCCGCGCCTCGGCGGCGAGTTCCGCGACCGGGAAGGTCCTGGCGAGCGGGGCGAGGGCGTCGCCGGTGATCCACGGCTGCGGCCGGACCGCGAGGTCCCAGACGTGGTGGTGCGCGTCGATGATCCGCCGGCCGGTCACAGCTCCCACACCACCGGGAGTCCCGCCCCGGCGCCGTCCTCGGAGTAGTCGTGGACGACGTCGAGGAGGTCGGCCATCCGCGCCTGCCAGGCCACGTTGACCGGGAGGTGCTCCAGTTCGGCGAGCAGCCGGGCGTAGTCCTCGCACTCCAGCAGGTGGAACAGCTCGCGGCCGCTGCGCCAGATGGTCCACGAGGTGACGCCCGCGGCCCGGATGGCGGCGGTGAGCCCGGCCGGCACCTCGCGGTGGGCGGCCTCGTACCGCGCGACGCCGTCCTCGCGCACGCGGGTGTGCAGGGCGACGCGCATCAGCCGGCCTCCCGGGGGGTGGGGACGCCGGCGGGGAGCAGCCCGCGTTCCCTGAGCTCCGCCCAGAGCGCGTCCGGCACCGGGCGGCCGAGCAGGGCGGCGGCGTCCCGGACCTCGGCCGCGCTGCGGGCTCCGGTCAGGACGCTCGTGACGGCGGGGGACCCGAGGGGGAAGTGCAGGGCGGCGGCGCGCAGCGGTACTCCGTGCCGCTCGCAGACCGCCCGGATGTCCAGCGCCCGGGCCAGCAGGTCGGGCCGCGCCGGGGCGTAGTCGAAGGTGGCCCCGGGACGCGGGTCGGCGAGCACGCCGGAGTTGAGGACGCCTCCGACGACCACGCCGACGCCCCGCTCGGCGGCGAGCGGCAGCAGTCCGGCGAACCCGGACTGGTCCAGCAGCGTGTAACGGCCCGCCAGCAGGACGGCGTCGATGTCGGTCTCGCGGACGAAACGGGCGAGCGGGCCCGCGTGGTTCATGCCGGCGCCGATCGCGCCGACCGCTCCCTCGGCGCGCAGCCGCTCCAGTTCCGGGTACGCCTGCTCGAGCGCCTGCTCCATGTGGTCGTCGGGGTCGTGGAGGTAGACGATGTCGATCCGGTCCAGACCGAGCCGCCGCAGGCTCTCCTCGATCGACCGGCGCACACCGCGGGCGCTGAAGTCCCAGCGCCGGCGGTGGGTGGCGGGGACGGCGAAGCCATGGGCGAGATCGTCGCCGGTGGCCGAGGGGACCGGCTCCAGGATGCGGCCGACCTTGGTGGACACGGCGTACTCGTGGCGCGGCCGTGCGCGCAGGGCCGCGCCCAGCCGGCGCTCCGACAGGCCGAGACCGTAGTGCGGGGCCGTGTCGAAGTACCGGACGCCCGCCTCCCAGGCGGTATCGACGGCCTCCGCGGCCTCGTCGTCGGTCACGGGGGTGAACAGGTTGCCGATGCCGGCCGCGCCGAGGGCTAGCGTGCTGACCCGTACGGCGCTCTCCCCGAGCCGGTGCTGACGGGCGGTCACGACCGCGGCTCCGGGCGCAGCCGCAGGCCGGCCATGCCGCCGTCGACCGCGAGGGCGGTGCCGGTGGTGCTGCCCGCGGCGGGGGAGGCGAGGTGGACGACGGCGGCGGCCACCTCATGCGCCGTCACCAGGCGCCCGGTGGGCTGGCGGCCCTCGAGCGCGGCGCGCTCTGCGGCCGGATCGTCGGCGGCGTCGAGCAGCCGGCCGACCCAGGGGGTGTCGACGGTGCCGGGGTTGACGCAGTTGACCCGGATGCCCTCACGGACGTGGTCGGCGGCCATGGCCAGGGTGAGGGACAGGACCGCGCCCTTGCTGGCCGAGTACAGGGCACGCCGCGGCAGTCCCGCGGTGGCGGCGATGGAACAGGTGTTGACGACGGAGGCGACGGAGGAGCGGCGCAGGTACGGCAGGGCGGCCCGCGTGGTGCGGACGATGCCGAGGACGTTGACGTCCAGCACGCGGTGCCACTCCTCGTCCGCGTTGTCCTCCACGGTTCCGGCGGCGCCGATTCCGGCGTTGTTGACCAGGATGTCGATCCCGCCGAGCACTTCGGCGGCCCCCTCGACGGCGGCGCGGACGGCGCGGTCGTCGGTGACGTCGGCGGTGAAGGCGCGCAGCGGAGCGGGCACGCCGCCCGGATCGCGGTCGAGGACGGCGACGTCCGCGCCGTGCTCGGCGAGCAGCCGGGCGGTGGCGAGACCGATGCCGGAGGCGCCTCCCGTGACCAGTGCGGTGAGCCCGTGCAGAGCGGTCGTCACGCGTGGACCTCCGTGTCCGTGCCCGGCTCGCCGGATGCCGCGTCGGCGGCCCAGAACGTGCCGTGCGGATAGGTGTAGGCGTCGATGCTGGCCCGGTGCATGGCGGAGGAGAAGCCGGGCGAGGCGGGCGCCCGGTAGTGGCCGTCGGTGATCACCACCGGGTCGAGGAAGTGCTGGTGCAGGTGGTCGACGTACTCGATGACGCGGTCCTCGGTGGTG
Organism: Streptomyces fungicidicus; assembly: GCF_003665435.1. NCBI lineage: Bacteria > Bacillati > Actinomycetota > Actinomycetes > Kitasatosporales > Streptomycetaceae > Streptomyces > Streptomyces fungicidicus. Next base: position 799,432 of record NZ_CP023407.1, on the reverse strand, counting down.
CCGGTGAGGGCCACGTAGTCGAACATCGAGAGGTGCTGGACGAGTTCGCACAGTCCGACGCCGCCGGCGTGCGGGCAGACCGGTACCCCGAACTTGGCGGCGAGCAGCAGGATCGCCAGGTTCTCGTTGACGCCGGCCACGCGTGCGGCATCCAGCTGGAGGACGTCGACGGCGCCGGCCTGCAGGAGTTGCTTGAAGACGACGCGGTTCTGCACGTGTTCGCCGGTGGCGACCTTGACGGGGTGCACGCCCCGCCGGACGGCGGCGTGGCCGAGGACGTCGTCGGGGCTGGTGGGTTCCTCGATCCAGTACGGGTCGAACTCCGCGAGCGCCTTCGTCCAGGCGACGGCCTCGCCGACGTCCCAGCGCTGGTTGGCGTCGACGGCCATCCGGATGCCGGGGCCCACGGCCGCCCGGGCGGCGCGGCAGCGGCGGATGTCGTCGTCGAGGTCGGCGCCGACCTTCAGCTTGATCTGGGTGAACCCCTCGGCGACGGCCTGCCGGGCGAGGCGGGTGAGCTTCTCGTCGGAGTACCCGAGCCAGCCCGGGGAGGTCGTGTAGGCGGGGTAACCGCGGCGCAGCAGCTCGGCGGTCCGCCCGGCCGCGCCCTGCTTGCCCTTGCTGAGGAGTGCAAGGGCCTCTTCCGGGGTCAGGGCATCGGTGAGGTAGCGGAAGTCGATCTGGGAGACCAGCCAGGCGGGGTCGGCGTCGGCGAGGAGCCGCCACAGCGGCTTGCCCTCGCACCGGGCCGCCAGATCCCACACGGCGTTGACGACCGCCCCGATCGCCATGTGCATCACGCCCTTCTCGGGTCCGAGCCAGCGCAGCTGGCTGTCCCCGATCAGGTCGCGGTAGAGCGAGCCGGGGTCGGCGCACAGCCCGGCCACCGAGCGTCCGACGACATGGTCGCGCAGCGCGTCGACTGCGGCGACCTGGACGTCGTTGCCGCGGCCGATGGTGAAGGTGAAGCCGTGGCCCTCCGGTCCGCCCCCCTCGGTGCGCAGCACGACGTAGGCGGCGGAGTAGTCGGGGTCGGGGTTCATCGCGTCGGACCCGTCCAGCTCCCGTGAGGTCGGGAAGCGGATGTCGTAGGTGTCGACGGCGGTGATCCGCCCGGTGGGTGCGGACAACTCGGTGCCTTTCACGCGTCGGTGAACGTCTGGCGCTGGGTGCCGAGACCGTCGATGGACAGCTCGACCTCGTCGCCCGCGCGCAGGTAGGGGGTGCCGGGCAGACCGAGGGCCACGCCGGCCGGGGTGCCGGTGTTGATGACGTCGCCGGGGCGCAGCACCATGTACTGGCTGAGGTACCAGACGAGATGGGCGACGTCGAAGATCATGTTCTTGGTGTCGCCGTCCTGGCGGACCTCCCCGTTGACGGACAGGCGCAGTCCCAGGCGCTGCGGGTCGCCCGCCTCGTCGGGGGTCACCAGCCAGGGGCCCAGCGGGTTGAAGGTCTCGCAGGACTTGCCGAGGTCCCACTGGGGGGAGTACTCGAGCTGGAACTCCCGCTCGGAGACGTCGTTGCTGATCGCGTAGCCGGCGATGTGACCGGCCGCCTCGCCGGGGCCGGCCAGGTAGCGGGCCTCGGCGCCGACGACGACGGCGAGTTCGACCTCCCAGTCGGTCTTCACCGAGCCGCGGGGAATGCGCACCGTGTCGTAGGGGCCCACGACGGTGGAGGGGTCCTTCATGAAGACCACCGGCCGCTCGGGGGCGGCCGCACCGGTCTCTTCGGCGTGGTCGCGGTAGTTGAGGCCGACGCACACGACCTTGCCCGGGCGGGCGACGGGAGCGCCGATCCGCCGTCCGGCCGTGTCGAGTCGCGGCAGCGCTCCCGCGGCCAGTGCCTGCCGGGCCCTGTCGACGCCGCCGGAGGCGAGGAACGCTCCGTCGATGTCGTCGGTGAGGCCCGTGAGCGCGAAGGCGTCGCCGTCGTCGCCGAGGACCGCCGGAATCTCTCGCCCCGGGTCCCCGACTCGCAACAGCTTCATGTTCTCTCTCCCGTCGTCGCTCCCGGAGGCCCAGGTCCTTCGGACCCCTGCGCCGGATGACTGTCCGGGCTCGACCATAAGAGCGACCGGCGATCTTCCGCAAGAAGACATCCGACCTTTCTGCTTCACTTTCCCTCTCCGGCATCGCTTTCCGACTTGTTGGGCTCTCGATGACGCGATCCATCCGATGACTTCGGGGACGTGTTCCCGGAGTGACGAGCGGGCGGAACGATGTGGGTCATGACAGGCAACGCTGCGGAGCCCGGACGGTCGGTGACCAGCCGCGCGCCAGGCGATGCCGCGCACACGGTGCCGCCGACCGGCGCCAAGGGCCTCAACCTGGCCCTCGCCGACGCCGGCGAGCGGGCGCTGGGCCGGGTCTGGAAGGCCCAGCACTTTTTCTGCTGGATGACCACCATGCTGCACACGCTGCCGGAGGCCACCCCCTTCGACGTCCGGCGCCAGGAGGGCGAGCCGGCCGCGGTGACCGGCTCCACCGCGGGGTCGACCTGTCTCGCCGAGGCCTACACCGGCTGGCCGGGAGGGCGGTGAACCGCCGGGCGCCCCGAGCGGGTGCGGTCCGGCTTCAGTAGGGGAGTCCCTCCGAGGCCGCGCGCAGGGCGGCGTCGAGACAGCGGGCGAGTTCGGCGTCCGCGGCGTCCGGCCGGTCCGCGTACCGCCGGGCGAAGTCCTCCACCGCCGCCCGCAGGGCGCCGTTCAGCGTCGCCGCGTGCACCGTCACCCTCAGGTCGCCGGCATCGGCGCCGGAGCGCCGCGCGAGAAGCCCGCCGAGGACGGGAAGCGCGTCGTCGTGGGCCTGGAGCCACACGGCGCGCAGGGCCGGTTCGGTGGAGGTCATGCGGATCAGGTCGAGGATCTCCGGGGTGGCGGCGGGCAGGTCACCCTTGCGGCAGGTCTCGGCGAAGAAGTCCAGCAGGCTCGTCTCCGCCGGCCAGTGACGCAGGCGGTCCACGGCGAAGTCGAGCGCCGCCGTCAGCAGGGGAAGGACGCAGCTCTCCTTCGTGGGGAAATGGCGCCACAGGGTGCGGGAGGAGATCCCCACGGACTGCGCGATCTGTTCGCCCGTCGTGGCGGCGACCCCCTGCGAGGTGAACAAGTGCACCGCCGCGCAGGCGATCTCGAAGCGCAGTGCCGCCTTGCGGCGCTCGACGAGGGACAGGCCCCCGGCCCCCGTCGTCCCCTGCCGCAGTGCCTCAACCGGCGTCTGGCGCACGCTCGCTCCACCGTCCCCGTCCTCTGCCCCCCCCCGCAGCATAACGAGGGGCCGCCGTCCGCCCGCCGTCCACACATCCGAAATGGCGTTCGCCGACATCTTGTCAGTCAGTGACACCACCTCTTACTCTCCGGTAAGTGACCGCCGGGTAACCGCACTTCGCGCCCCGCCGGTCGGGCGTACTCAGCCGCCGATCGCCGTGGCCGCACGCGCTATGGACGCATCACCACGAAGGACGTCGGCACGGCCCTCCGATCGACCCCGAACACCCCACACCGAGCGAGGAGTACACCTTGAGCCGCAAGAGATCCCTCCCCTCCGTCCCCCGGGGCGGAGCCCGGTTGCTCGCCGGCGCCGTCGCGGGCGGCGTCTGCCTCTGCCTGGTGACCGCGCCCGCCTCGGCCGCGGGCGGCGAACTCGTGGTGTCCCGCGGGGTCACCATCCCCGCCTTCTACAACCCGCCGGCCCAGCTGCCCTCCGCGAACGGTGCGCTGATCCGCACCGAACCGATGAAGCTGGGGCTCAGCATCCCGGGTCTCGACGGCAAGCCGATGCCGGGCACGGCGACCCGTCTGATGTACAGGTCCACCGACTCCAACGGGAAGCCCGTCGCCGTCACCGGCGCCTACATCGAGCCCTCGGCCGCCTGGACGAAGCCCGGGCCGCGCCCGCTGGTCGCGGTGGCCTCGGGCACCATGGGCCAGGGCGACCAGTGCGCCCCCTCGTTCGCGCTGGAGAACCCGCTCACCCTCACCGGCGACACCGTCTCCGTGGGCTACGAGGCCCTCGCCGTCTACCGCATCCTGGCCACCGGCGCGGCGGTCGTCCTCACCGACTACGTCGGGCTCGGCGCCACCGACCGCCTGCACACCTACGTCAACCGGCTCGACGAGGGACACGCCCTGCTGGACGCGGCCCGGGCCGCCCGCTCGGTGCCGGGCGCCTCGGTCACCGCCGCCTCTCCCACCGGCCTGTACGGCTACAGCCAGGGCGGCGGCGCGTCGGCCTCGGCGGCCGAACTCCAGCCGTCCTACGCCCCCGACGTCCCGCTCAAGGGAACCTACGCGGGCGCCCCGCCGGCCGATCTCATATCCACCATGAAGGGGATCGACGGCAGCGCTCTCGCCGGTGCGCTGGCCTGGTCGATCAACGGCTTCGCCCAGGCCGACCCGGACGTGCGGGCCGTGGTCGAACAGAACATCAGCGACAGCGGCAGGGCGGTGCTGGCCGACGCGTCGACCATGTGCGTCGGCGACGCGCTGTTCGGCTACGGCTTCGCCAAGAGCAGCAAGTGGACCAAGGACGGCAGGTCCCTCGGAGAGGTCATCGCGTCCGCGCCCGCCGCACAGGCCGCGCTGGACAACCAGCGGATCGGCCGGCTGAAGCCCGCAGGGCCCGTGCGGGTGGCCACCGGCGTCTTCGACGACATCGTGCCCCACTCCCAGGCGAGGCAACTGGCCGTGGACTGGTGCCGCAAGGGCGCCGACGTCACCTACGACGCACTCAAGCTGCCGTACCTGGGCGACAAGATCCTCACCAACCACCTCGTGCCGCTCCTCACCGACCAGGGCGACGCCATCTCCTGGCTGACCGACCGCCTCGCCGGCAAGGCCGCCACCTCCAACTGCTGGACCATGCCCCTCCAGCCCTGACCGCCAACGCGCGACGTCGCCGGGCCGCCGTCCCGGCGACGCCGCCACCGGCGGGGACCGGGGACGGCGGGGGACCGCTGCCGTCGGTCCCGGTGATCGCCGGTAGGCTGCGGCGGTGCGCACGGTCGAGCTCCTGTTGGACGAGGCGGCGGAACTGGCCGTCCGGGAGGCCTGGAGGCGGCTGGCGGACGCCGGCCTGCCCAGTCAGGCGCGCCACCGCTCACCTACGAACAGCCCGCACCTCACCCTGGCCGCCTGCCCGGAGCTGACCGCTCCGATCCGCTGGGAACTCGCCGAGGTGGCCGCCGCGCTGCCGCTGCCGGTGCGCTTCACCGGAGTCGTCCGTTTCGAGCGGCCCACCTCGGTGCTGGCCTGGGCGCTGGACTGCGACGCCGCGCTGGCCGGTCTGCACCTCCGGGTGTGGGAGGCGGTGGCCTCGGACAGCCCGCCCGAGGCCCTCAACCCCTTCCACACGCCGGGGCGCTGGAGCCCGCACATCACCCTCGGCCGGACCCGGCGCGCCGGCGCCTTCGCCGGCCGGCGGGTCCCCGAACTCCTCCCGGCGCCGCCCCTCACGGCCCGCCTCACCACCCTGCGCAGCTACGACACCGAAACCGGCGCCCTGGAGGTGCTGGAGCCCCGCCCGTGAACGGTCTCGGACGTGGACCGTGACTCGTGTCCCGTTGGCAGGGGCCGTTCAGCGCTGCAGGGTCAGCAGACCCGGACGGTACGGCAGGAGGCCGTAGTCACCGCCGGAGTTGGGGCTGCGTCCCTGGTAGAGCAACTGCAGATTGCAGGGATCGACGGTCATGGTCTGATCGGCGCTGGTGCGGATCAGTTCGCCGTGGCTGATGTCGTTGGTCCAGGTGGCGCCGCTGTTGGCCTTGCCGGCGAAGGGATTGCTCTCGGTCGCGGCCTGCGGTGTCCAGGAGCCGTTCAGACTGGTGGCCGTGAACGAGCGGAAGTACCGGCCCTGCGAGCCGATCGCCTCGACGATCATGAGATACCGGTTCTGGCCCTGCAGCTTGTAGACCTGCGGGGCTTCGAACAGGTTGTTCGTCGTATCGCTCATGACCACCGTCGATGTCGAGCCGAAGCTGCCCGGGAAGTTCCCGATCGGCATGGAGGCCCGGTAGATCTTGCCGTTGTCGCCGGCGAAGAACAGGTACATGTTCGTGCCGTCACCGATGAGGGTCTGGTCGATGGGGCCCGTTCCGGAGCCGGAGATGCTTCCGGAGAAGAGCACCTGCTCGGACGACCAGCCGTTCGGGTTGGTGGGGTCGTTCGACGTCCGGTAGGAGAACGCGGTCCGGCCCCACTGGTAGGCGAGCACCCAGATGTTCTTCGGCGCGAAGTAGAAGAGCGTGGGTGCGACGGTCGAGTTGGACATCGTGTTCTGGCCGGCCGAGGCCATCTCCGACCAGTTGCCGAACGGGCTGAAGTTCATCGAACCCCACCTCGTCCCCGTGTCGTGCGTGGTGGCGTAGACGAGTTGTCTGCCGTTGTACGGGGCGACGGTGAAGTCCTTGAGCGAGACCCACCCCTGCTTGGGCTGCGCCAGCGCGCCCGTCGACGTCCAGCGGTAGGCCGACGGCAGATCGCACGAGCCGGGGGTGTCGGCGCCGACCTTGACGAGCCGCCACTGCTGGTTGGTTCCGCCCCAGTCGTCGTACTGCACGATGTTCGCGTTGTCGGCGGTCGAGCCGCCCTGTACTTCGAGGGCCTTGTTGCTGTGGCGCGAGACGAGCCGCACGTAGCCGTCCGAGCTGTCGGCCAGCCGCCACTGCTGGTTGGTGGCGTTCAGGTCGGTCCACTGGACGATCGAGCCGCCGTTCGCGGTGGACCAGTTGTGGACGTCCAGCACCTTGCCCGAGTGGCGGGACTTGACGCGGTAGTAGCCGTCTCCGGAATCGACGAACTGCCACTGCTGCTGACTCTGGTCGTTCCTGGTCCACTGGGTGATGCGGGCGCCGTCGTCGGTCGCCAGGTTGTAGACGTCCAGGGCCTTGCCGCTGTTGCGGTTGACCAGCACATACGAGGCGTTGGGGTCCACGGTCGCGGCCTCCGCGGGCTGGGCGCCGAGGAAGGCGGCCAGCAGCAGCAGGGGCGCGAGGACGCCGAGTAAGCGTCTTGGGCGGACCGGGGACGGGTGACGAAGCCACATCAGAGGGCCTCCAATGGGGGTGGGTGGTAGCCGGGATGGGGGATTCGAAAGTTTCGCGGGGATTCCGAACCTGTGGCGCCACAAGCTAGGAAGGTCGGGCCCTCCGGTCAAGGTCTGTCGTCGATCTGTCCGCAAACAGTTCCTCGCCTCGGGCGAGGTCCTAGAGGTCCGTTCACCTTCATATGGCCATCGAAAGTTTCGAGATAGGAGCGGAAACTTTTCTTGCCACAAGGATTGACGAGTCACCGTCAACGCTCAATCATCTGTCTGGCGAACCGACCGCAGGCCGAGATGTCGAACAACTGCACCCGGTGGCCGACCGGGACCGTCCGTGCCGGCCGAGACCCTCGGATCCCACGGCCGCGGTGCTCGGTGATCCCGTCATTCCTGCTGCCTTGGAGGCACAGCCATGGGCTCGTACGCCCTTCCCGGCGGACATGTCGTCCGCCGCAAGATCCGCGGCTTACTGCTGGCGCTGGTCGTCGGCGTCCTCGGTGCGGCGATCGCACTGGTCACGCCGCCGCCCGCACACGCCGCCGAGAGCACGCTCGGCGCCGCGGCGGCCCAGAGCGGCCGCTACTTCGGCGTCGCCATCGCCGCGAACAGGCTGAGCGACTCGACGTACGCGACGATCGCGGGCCGTGAGTTCAACTCGGTGACGGCCGAGAACGAGATGAAGATCGACGCCACCGAACCGCAGCGGGGCCAGTTCAACTTCACCGCCGCCGACCGCGTCTACAACTGGGCGGTGCAGAACGGCAAGCAGGTGCGCGGCCACACCCTGGCCTGGCACTCCCAGCAGCCCGGCTGGATGCAGAGCCTCAGCGGCAGCGCGCTGCGCCAGGCGATGATCGACCACATCAACGGCGTGATGGCCCACTACAAGGGCAAGATCGCACAGTGGGACGTCGTGAACGAGGCCTTCGCCGACGGGAGTTCGGGGGCACGGCGCGACTCCAACCTGCAGCGCACCGGAAACGACTGGATCGAGGTCGCCTTCCGCGCGGCGCGCGCCGCCGACCCTTCCGCCAAGCTCTGCTACAACGACTACAACGTGGAGAACTGGACCTGGGCCAAGACCCAGGCCATGTACAACATGGTGCGGGACTTCAAGCAGCGCGGCGTGCCGATCGACTGTGTCGGCTTCCAGTCGCACTTCAACAGCGGCAGCCCCTACAACAGCAACTTCCGCACCACCCTGCAGAACTTCGCCGCCCTCGGCGTCGACGTGGCCGTCACCGAACTCGACATCCAGGGCGCCTCGTCCACCACCTACGCCAACGTCGTCAACGACTGCCTGGCCGTCTCCCGTTGCCTCGGCGTCACGGTCTGGGGTGTGCGCGACAGCGACTCCTGGCGCTCGGGGGACACGCCCCTGCTGTTCAACAACGACGGCAGCAAGAAGCCCGCCTACACGGCCGTCCTCAACGCACTCAACGGCGGCACCACCACACCGCCCGCGGACGGCGGACAGCTCAAGGGCGTCGGTTCGGGCCGCTGCCTGGACGTGCCCAGCAGCAGCACCACCGACGGCACCCAGCTCCAGCTGTGGGACTGTCACAGCGGCACCAACCAGCAGTGGACGTACACCGATGCCGGTGAGTTCAGGGTCTACGGCAACAAGTGCCTGGACGCCGCCGGCACCGGCAACGGCGCCAAGGTCCAGATCTACAGCTGCTGGGGCGGCGACAACCAGAAGTGGCGCCTCAACTCCGACGGATCCGTCGTCGGCGTCCAGTCCGGCCTCTGCCTCGACGCAGGCGGCACCGCCAACGGCACCCCGATTCAGCTCTACTCCTGCTCGAACGGCAGCAACCAGCGCTGGACCCGCACCTGACCGGGCCCGCACGAGCAGGGGGCGCCGCCTCGACGGCGGCGCCCCCGTCGTTCGCGGTGTTCGCCGTACCTATCCAGTACCCGAGCGGCGGGCGTCGTCCAGGACGTCACGCAGTGCCCAGTAGGCGGGTTTCGCCTCGTACGCCGCGTCCCAGGGAAGAGCGTTTCCCGGACTCGGGGGGTAGTGACGCAGGTCGGCCGTGGAGCCGTACTTGTCGGTGAAACCCCAGGTCGAGAACGAGGTGCAGTTGGGTTCTTCGCCGCAGACTGCGAGTTTCCCCGCCAACTGGCGGGCCTGGACGTCCTCTTCGTCCTCGTCGACGAGGACGTCCGCCTCCGAGACCCGGGCCTTCAGGCCGAGCCCGGCCAGAGCCCGGACCTTGCCTCGGAAGACCTCGGGGTCGGTACGGTCGCCGACGGCGTATTCGTGGTCCTGGAAACCGACGCCATCGATCGGAACGCCCCGCTCCGTCAACCGGATCAGCAGCGCGTAGAGGGCGTCCCAGCGTGGACCGTCCTCCTCCACCCCGTACTCGTTGAGGTACAGCGCCGCGTGCGGGTCGGCCTCGCGGGCAGCATGGAAGGCGATGTCGATGTACTGCTCACCCATCGCTTCGAACCACAACTGTGGCCGCACGCCCCGGTTGCCGTTGGAGTAGTCCTCATCCTCGTCGGACATGGGCTCGTTCACCACGTCCCATTCCGCCACCTTCCCCCGGAAGTGGCCCGCCACCGCGCGTATGTGCTCCACCATGACGCGCCTGCGTTGCTCGTGCGTCATCTCGGCACGCATCCATGCGGGCAGGGCTTCGAACCAGACGAGGGTGTGAGCGTGCACCTTCATCCTGTTGGCCTCGGCGAAGTCCACCAAGGTATCGCCTTCCGCGAACGCGAACACGCCGCGTCGAGGCTGGACGAACTGCGGCTTGAAGTCGTTCTCCGGCGTAAGCATGGAGAACTCCTCACCCGCCGTCCGGCGGTAGGCGCTGTCAGTCAGCAAGGGGCCCGCGGCCAGGGCGGTTCCCATGCGGATCGGGCGGGGGAGACCCGCCGCCAGATCACGCATCGCATCGCTGGACCGGGGCACTCGCAGGCCAGGCGCGTCCACGACGGACATCCGGCCCCGTCCCAGTGACCGCGCGTGGAGATCGCTGAGGGTCCAGCCCTTCCCGCTGGCTCCCGCATCCGCGCCGAACCAGATGCGGCCACCGCCGAAGACGTCCCGCGCGGGAACGGTTCCCACGACCCTGCCGTCGGCCTCCAGCACGAGCCTGTTCGCGCGGACTTCGACGGCGAGGCGGACTTCGCGCCCCAGGCCGCTCCCGAAGGTCCGGGTCATCGCAGGTCTGTCGGAGTCCCCGTCCCAGCGGTCGATCCGGAGCCTCCCGCCGGCCACGCCGATGCGCACGCCGCGCCGTTCGTAACGCCATTCGTCGTAGATGACCGGCGTCTCGCCGTACAGATGCAGGTAGGCATCCGTGTCATCCGTGCGCCGCAGGCCGGCTTCGATCCGGACATCCCCTCGGAACACCATGTGGGGACCGCGCAGGTTCACCGGTGGGTTCGGCTGTCCGCCCGTACCGTCCTGGCGTGTGATGCGCCGGTCGAGGGGTGTGATCCGTACCCCCGTGGGCGTGGGCTTCCCGCCGGCGAAGTGAGCCCAGTCCCTGCCGTTCAAGAGGTCCTCCACAGGTCCCCCCGCGGGCGCGGAGGTGCCGGCACGGTCCCCCGAGACACCAGCTACCAAGGCGCAGACAACCGCGATGACAGCGCTCTTCCGAAACCGCATGAACAGCAGCACTCCGTATCCTCGGCCCGTCTTCCGACGGCATAGCCGCCCTCAGCCACACCGTCGCCGAGCGCCGTCCTCCCCAGCCGGTGCGCAACCGATCGCGCCGCCCCGCTGTGACTGATCGCCATCGTCTCAGGTCCGCACCCGTACACGATTCGGTTTCGGGATGCTCTCGGCAAGCAGTGTGAAGAGGGCTCTCCGTCCTGCCCTCGCCGTCCTGCTCGCGAGCGGCGGTCGACGGGATCAGAGGTTGACATCGCCCAGATGCGAGTGGTTAATTACTTATATGGAAACCAGGATGCGTCAGCGGTCAACCGCCGAGGAGCGCCGGGCCACGGTCATGCGCACGGCGATCAGGACATTCGCCGAGCGCGGGTACTACGGGACCTCGACGATGGACGTGGCCAAGGCCGCCGGCATCTCGCAGGGCTACCTGTACCGCCTCTTCAAGGACAAGCAGACGCTGTTCGCCGCCCTGGTCGACTACTGCTCGGACCGCCTTCGCGAGGGCGCCGCGGCGGCTGCCGCATCGGTGCAGAGCACCGATGCGGCCGAAGTCCTCCGAGCGCTGACGGCCTCATACGGCGAGATCATCGCCGATCGGGACGTGCTGATGATCCTCAAGCACGCGGAGTGCAGCGCGAGCGAGCCGGTCATCGGTGAGGCGGTGCGCACCTGCTACGCCAAGCAGGTCGAGTACGTCCGCGCCGTCTCCGGCGCCTCGGACGAGCAGATCCGCCGCTACTTCGCCGACGGCCTGCTGAGCAACGTCATGGTGGCGATCGATGCCGCCTCCGTCGACGCTCCCTGGGTGCGCACGCTGCACGCCTGACGGACCGCGTCCATGGGCCGCTCCCGAGCGGCCCCTTTCTTTCACCCATCATGTAAGCGGTCAACCGCATACTAGAGAGGCCGAGTCTCCTCATGTCGTCCCCCTCCCCGCGGCGCGGTACCGGGCTGTTGCTGGCCCTGCTGGCGTTCGCACAGTTCATCAGCGCCATCGACTACAACATCGTCTACGTCGCCCTTCCGGAGATCGGCCGTGAGGTCGGCTTCGACGCCCAGAACCTCCAGTGGGTCGTCAGCGGCTACGCCGTTGCCTTCGGAGGCTTTCTGCTGCTGGGCGGCCGGGCTGCCGACCTCCTTGGCCACCGCCGCATGTTCACCACCGCCCTCTCCCTGTACGGCCTGGCCTCACTGGCCGGCGGACTCGCCGGCGACCCGGGACTACTGGTGGCCGCCCGCGCCGTCCAGGGCCTGGGCGGTGCACTCCTGCTGCCCGCCACGCTGTCCCTGATCGCCACCACCTTCACCGAGGGCGCCCAACGCAACCGGGCCCTCGCTATCTGGGGCGGCGCCGGTGCCGTCGGTCTTGCCCTCGGCTCCCTGCTGGGCGGCATCCTCACCAACTACCTCGGCTGGGAAGCCGTCTTCTACGTCAACGTCCCCCTCGCCCTGGGCGCCGCAGCGGCCGCCTTCGCCATCATCCCCGCCGACGCTCCCCGCGAACGCGGCCACAGCTTTGACCTGACCGGCGCGCTGACCGCCACCATCGGCTTCACCGCCCTCGTCTTCGGCGTCGTACAGGGCCCCGAGGCCGGCTGGGGCTCCACCGAGACTCTCGTCGCCCTCTTCGGCGGGGCACTGTTCATCGGACTGTTCCTGCTCGTCGAGGCCCGCACCGCCCACCCGTTGATGCCACTGCGCCTGTTCCGCAACCGCAGCCTGGTCGCCGCGATGGGCATCACCTTCGTCTTCATGGGCACCTTCGGCGCCCAGTACTACTTCTTCACCGTCTACCTCCAGAACGTCCGGGGCTACGGTGCCCTGGCCACCGGTCTGGCCTTCATCCCCGCCGCGCTGGTCGGCATGATCGGCACCAAGCTGAGCGAGAAGCTGCTCGGCAAGGTCGGCCCCCGCACCACGATCATCACCGGCCTCCTCGTCGGCGGCGCCGGCATGGCCGTCCTCGCCACCGCCATGTCCCCCACCGGGGGCTACCCGATCCTGCTGCCTGGCGTGGTCCTGCTCAGCCTGGGCCAGGGCATCGCCTGGACCGCGATGTTCGTTGCGGCCACCAGCGGCGTCGATGCCCACCACCAGGGCATCGCCTCCGCCATGGCCTCCACCACCCAGCAGATCGGCTCCGCCGTGGGGCTGGCGATCCTGGTCGCCATCGCCAACGCGGGCGTCCACACCACCACGGGCCCGGACCTCGTCCCCGGCCTGCGCACCGCAGGATTCACCGCAGCCGCCCTCACCCTCCTCGGCGTCGCCATCGCCCTCACCCTGCGCCGCCGCACCCCCGCCCCCGCACCCACCGCCACCAGCACAACCCAGCCAACGGAATCCAACATCTCCGCCTGAGCCGAAGACGTCGCCGATCACCCCGCTCACCACGAGGACGATCGGCGACGTCCGACAACCGGCAGCAATCAGCCCCGGCCTCAGGAATCCTCGGCCCCTGGCCGGGCTACGGGGCTGCTCACCCCACGGGCGAATAGTGCGGCTCGGACCGCCTTCGCGAGGGCACCGCGGCGGCAGCGGTGGCGTTGTCGCCCACCGGCCGATCTTCGCGACGGCTTCGCGGCAGCTTGTTTCGCGCATATCGCGCAGGTGAGAAGCTCGCTCGCCACGGCGCACGATGTGGTGGAGGGTCTTCGAGTCGAAGGCATAGCCATGTACAGTGAACGACGCCCTTGACCTGCACAAAGCGGGCAGGGAGCCGTCTTCCAGGAGTCCAAAGTGCTGCGCACGATGTTCAAGTCCAAGATCCACCGCGCCACCGTCACCCAGGCCGACCTGCACTACGTGGGATCCGTGACGATCGACGCCGAGCTGCTCGATGCCGCCGATCTGCTGCCGGGGGAACTCGTGCACATCGTCGACATCACCAACGGGGCGCGGCTGGAGACGTACGTCATCGAGGGGGAGCGCGGGTCCGGGGTGATCGGGATCAACGGGGCCGCCGCCCATCTGGTCCAGCCCGGTGATCTGGTGATCATCATCAGTTACGCTCAGGTGACCGACGCCGAGGCGCGGACTCTGGAACCCCGTGTCGTGCACGTGGACGGCGCCAACCGCGTCGTCGCCCTGGGAGCCGACCCGTCCGAGCCGGTGCCGGGGTCCGACCAGGAGCGCAGCCCGGGGGCCGTCACCGCGGCCTGACCGGCGTGGAGCGAGGCAACCGAGGCAGGAGCGTGACCATGGGTGACATCGAGATCCGTGACGACCGGGCGGCGGGCCGCCTCGAGGCCGTGGCGGAGGGTGAGGTCGTCGGGCGGGTCGAGTACTTCGTGCTGGACGCCCCCGAGCACGCGCTGGTGCCGGTGCACACGATCGTGGAGCCCGCCCACGAGGGCAAGGGCATCGCGGGCTCCCTCGCCCGCGAGCTGTACACCCTCGCCGCCCGCGAGGACAGGGCCGTGGCCCCGCTCTGCCCGTACGTCGCCAAGTGGGCCGAGCGCCACCCCGACCAGGCCCCGGTGGCCGGCCCGGAGCTGATGCGGGCGGCGAAGGCGTGGCTGGCGGCGCACCCCGAGCGGTTCTGAGGCGGGCGTGCTCGCGCTGCTGCACACCTCGCCCGTGCATGTGCCCGTCTTCGACGCGCTGCGCGACCGGTCCCACCCCGGCGTGGAACTGCGGCACCTCGTCGCCGAGGACCTGCTGGCGCGGGCCCGCGCCGACGGGCCCGCGGCGGTCGAACAGGACGTACGGGCGAAGGTGCGGGAGGCCGCCGACAGCGGCGCCCGGGCCGTGCTGTGCACCTGCTCGACCATCGGCGACGCCGCGGAGGCGGCCGCCTCCGCGGCGGGAGTTCCGGTGCTGCGGGTCGACCGGCCCATGGCGGCCGCCGCCGTGGCCGCCGGGGAGCGTGTCGTCGTCCTCGCCGCCCTGGAGAGCACGCTGCGGCCCACGGCCGCGTTGATCGAGGAGGAGGCGCTCCGCGCCGGGCGGTCCGCCGAGGTGCGGACCGTGCTGGTGCCGGGCGCCTGGGAGCGTTTCGAGGCGGGCGACGCGGCGGGATACGTCCGCCGGGTCGCGCACGCCGCCGACGCGGTCACCGGCGCCGACGCGATCGTGCTGGCCCAGGCCTCCATGGCCCCCGCGGAGACACTCGTGACGACTTCCGTACCCGTGCTGTCCAGCCCCCGTCCGGGACTCGCGGCGGCCGCCCGGCTGCTCTGAAGGAGCCGGCGGCGCCAACCGGCCCCGCGCCGTCACGCGGGCGGGTGACTGGAGAGACGGCCCCCGGGTAGGCGGGGGAGAAGTCCAGAGCCGACGTCGACCGACAGGCCGGAGGACACGCGCCATGACGAACCCGTACCCGGACCCCGTCCCGCCGGGCCCCACGCCGGGACCGGCCCCGGGACCGGAGCCCTCGCACCCCGACCCGGTACCGCAGCCCGAGCCCCCACCGGGGCCGGGCCCCACCCCTCCGCCGCCGGGCCCCGGCCCGGAACCGGGGCCGGGACCACAACCGCCCCCGCCGCATCCGGGCCCGCCCGAGCCGTCGCCTTCGCCGATCCCGCCGGGCCCCGAGCCGGTGCCGAACCCGGAACCCGGCCCGCCGCTGAGCTGATCCGCACGCGACGGCGAGCAGGCGGTGGACGACCGCGGAGGCCGTCCACCGCCTCTCACACGGCGTCCTACGCCTCCACCTCCGACCGGTCCCCGCCCCACAGCGTGTGGAACGAGCCGTCGCGGTCGGTGCGCCGGTAGGTGTGCGCGCCGAAGTAGTCGCGCTGGCCCTGGGTGAGCGCGGCCGGCAGGCGCTCGGCGCGCAGGGCGTCGTAGTAGGCGAGGGCCGCGGCGAAACCGGGGGTCGGCACGCCCTGGCGGGTCGCCGCGATCAGCACCTCGCGCCAGTCGTCCTGGGCGTCGGCGATCTCCCGCGCGAACGTCTCGTCCGACAGCAGGCTCGGCAGGCCGGGGCGCGCGTCGTAGGCGGCGCGGATGCGGTCCAGGAACGCCGCGCGGATGATGCAGCCGCCCCGCCAGATCGCGGAGACCGCGCCCAGGTCGACGTCCCAGGAGTACTCCTCGCTGCCGGCCGCGATCTCGTGGAAGCCCTGCGTGTACGACACGATCTTCGACGCGTACAGCGCCTGCTCCACCCGGTCCGCGAACGCCGCGGCCTCCGACTCGCCCAGCGGCGCGGCCTTCGGACCGGCCAGCCCGCGCGAGGCCTCCCGCAGCGCCGCGTGACCGGACAGCGAACGCGCGAACACCGCCTCCGCGATGCCCGACACCGGCACACCCAGGTCCAGCGCGATCTGCACGGTCCAGCGGCCGGTGCCCTTCTGCTCCGCCTGGTCGACCACCACGTCGACGAACGGCTCACCGGTGGCCGCGTCCACGTGCGACAGCACCTCGGCCGTGATCTCGATCAGGTAGGAGTCCAGCCGGCCGGTGTTCCAGGTGCGGAAGATGTCCGCGATCTGCGCGGGGGAGTACCCGGCGACGTCGCGCAGCAGCTGGTACGCCTCACCGATCAGCTGCATGTCGGCGTACTCGATGCCGTTGTGCACCATCTTCACGAAGTGGCCGGCGCCGTCCGGGCCGACGTGCGTGACGCAGGGGGAGCCGTCCTTCGCCTTGGCGGAAATCTTCTCCAGCATCGGGCCCAGCGAGTCGTACGACTCCTTCGGGCCGCCGGGCATGATGCTCGGCCCGTGCAGCGCGCCCTCCTCGCCGCCGGAGACGCCCATGCCGACGAAGTGGATGCCCTGCTCGCGCAGCGCCTTCTCCCGGCGGCGGGTGTCGGCGAAGTGGGCGTTGCCACCGTCGATGATCATGTCGCCGGGCTCCAGCAGCGGGGCGAACTCCTCGATCACGGCGTCGGTCGGCTCGCCGGCCTTCACCATGACGACCAGCCGCCGCGGCCGCTCCAGCGCCGCCACGAACTCCTTGGCCGTCTCGGCCGCCACGAAGCTGCCCTCGTGCCCGAACTCCTCCACCAGCGCGTGCGTCCGCGCCGCCGTGCGGTTGTGCACCGCGACCGTGTAGCCGTTGCGGGCGAAGTTGCGCGCGAGGTTGCGGCCCATGACCGCGAGCCCCGTGACGCCGATCTGCGCTGAACTGCTCATTGGGGTGGCTCCTAGTGACCTTGGTATCGGTACTGCGGGGTCGGTCCTGCCGGTCGGTGCCCGGCAGTCCTGCCGTCGACCATCCTGACGTGCCGCACTCGCGTGTGCACGCGCGGGTTGCACGACACCCCGCTCAGGCACATACGGCCCAAGGCCCCTCCGCCACTCAGCGGGCGCACGCACCCGCGTGCCCCCGCGGACGGGCGCCCCCGCCCGCGCACGCGCTCCCGGGGGTGCCAACGGGGGCGCAACGGGCGAAGAATCCCGGCCACTTGGCGCATCCGTGCGGCCGATAGGCGTCTTGTCACGGCCAGTTCGCAACGCTTACTTTTGCCCCTCCTGACGCATTGTCGAGGGGGATTCCATGGCCGTGCGCGGCCGGCACCGCCGGTATCAGCCGAACAGGATCAACCGGGCCTCACTGACCGTCACCGCCGGCGGGGCCGGAATGGCGCTCCCGCTCCTGGGCAGCGGCGCGGCCCAGGCGGCCGACGTGGAGACCTGGGACAAGGTCGCCGCGTGCGAGTCGACCAACGACTGGAGCATCAACACCGGCAACGGCTACTACGGCGGTCTCCAGTTCACCCAGTCCACCTGGGAGGCGTACGGCGGCACCCGGTACGCGCCGCGCGCGGATCTGGCCACCAAGGACCAGCAGATCGCCGTCGCCGAGAAGGTCCTCGACGGGCAGGGCCCCGGCGCCTGGCCGTCGTGCTCGGTACGGGCCGGACTCAGCCGGGGCGGCGACACCCCCGACATCCGGCCGGCCGCCGGGAGGTCCGACGGGAACGCCGCGAAGAGCGACGGCGGCAGGAGCGGCCGGTCCTCCGTGGAGGACGTCAAGCCGCAGACCACACCCCAGTCCCGGGCGGGCCGGGCCGAGATGTACACCGTCGTCCGCGGCGACACCCTCTCCGGCATCGCGTCGGACGAGCGGGTCGGCGGCGGCTGGCACGTGCTGTACGAGGCCAACCGCTCCACCATCGGCGGGGACCCCGACCTGATCATGCCGGGCCAGCGGCTCTTCCTGCCCGGCGGGACGGCGAAGGCGCCGGCCGAACCGGCCAAGGGGGCCGGAAAGACCGACGAGAAGGCCGGCGGGAAGGCCGAGAAGAAGACCGAGAACAAGGCCGAGAAGAACACCGGGCGGAAGACCGAGAAGACCGAAGGCAAGACGGAGAAGAAGGCCTCCCCGCGCACCGACGACCGTGCCGACCGCGCCGCCAAGACCGGTGGCGGCGGCCTGGTCGCCCCCGTCAGCGCGGCCCTCGGCACGCCGTACCACAAGGCCGGATCCTCCTGGTCCAAGGGCTACCACACGGGCGTCGACTTCCCCGTACCCACCGGCACCTCCGTGCGGTCGGTCGGCGGCGGAACCGTCGTCAGCGCGGGCTGGGAGGGCTCGTTCGGCTACCAGGTGGTGGTCCGGCACGCCGACGGCCGCTACAGCCAGTACGCCCATCTGTCGGCGATCTCGGTGAAGAGCGGGCAGTCCGTCGGAGCCGGCCAGCGCCTCGGCCGCTCCGGCTCGACCGGGAACAGCTCGGGCCCGCATCTGCACTTCGAGGTGCGGACGGGGCCCGGTTTCGGATCGGACGTCGACCCGGTCGCCTACCTGAGGGCGGGCGGCGTCAGGATTTGACCCGCACCCTGTGCCGGTCCACCACCGCCACCGGTACGTACGGGCCGCCGTAGTACGGCGCGTACGACACCAGCGGCACCGGGACGGAGGCCTCGTCGTCCGGCGCGGCTCCCGGTGACGGCAGGGGGACCGGCATCCGCACGTCCCGCGGCAGGGTGAGTTCGGCCAGCAGCCGTGCCGCGGGGTCGGCGGCGGGTGCCCCGGCGTCCGCCGCCGCGGACTCCGCCACCGGGGACGCGGTCCCTGGAGCAGCCGTGCCGGCCTCCGTGGTCCGGGCCTCCTGCTGTTCGCGTGCCAGCCGCTCCGTGGTGAGCAGGATCAGTCCGCCGGCCGCCACCACTGCGCAGCTCAGCGCGAGCGCCGTGCCCGTCGTGCCGTAGCGGAAGGTCTCCCCGAACATCGTGATGCCGACCGCGGCCGCCACCACCGGGTTGACCACCGTCAGCGTGGCCAGCGGGGCCGCCAGCCCGGCACCCCGGTAGGAGGCCTGGGAGAGCATCATGCCGGCCGTGGCCAGCACGCCGATCACGGCCAGGGACGGCAGGTCGGCCGCCGACACCCCGCCGGTCCAGTCGACCGCGACGGTCTTGGTGAAGACCGAGGACATGCCGAAGGCGACACCGGACGCGGTGGCCAGCAGGATGCTGCGCACCGCGGGATGCCGGTGCACGGCCCGGGCCGCCAGCATCAGCGCCACGACGGCCGCGGCCGTCCCCAGCGCGGCAGCCACCCGCTGCGCGGTGTCCAGCGACTGCGCGTCGGACGCGCCGACCAGGGAGAGCAGACCCGCGAGACCCACCGTCGCCATGATGGCGCCCCGCCACGCCGTCGCCCCGGCCCTGCGGCCCACGAACAGCGCGGCCATGGGCAGCGCGAACACGATGGTCAGCGCGCCGAGCGGCTGGACGAGGCTGAGCGGGCCGTAGGCGAGCGCCACCACGTGCAGCAGTCCGCCGAGACCGTTGAGCGCGACCGCCGCCCACCAGCCCGGCCGGCGCAGCGGTGCGTACTGCTGCGCGCCGGGGGAGGACACCGCGACCTGCTCCTGCACGATCGCTCCGCCCGCGTACGCGACGGCGGACACGAACGACAGCAGCACGGACAACGCGAGGGCGCTCATCGGCTGCTCCTCTGCGTGAGGCCGGGGCGGTGGGCCCGGCGCGGCGAACGGTCGGCTTTCATAACCAACACGATGCCGTGTCCCGGTGTTCCCGTCGTCGTCCCTGAGCACTCAATGAGTCCTACTGCCGATGGAGTACGGCGACGGCCCCGTCATACCCAGGGTGGGTGCCGGGGGACGGAGGGCCCCTGGTTGCCACCCCTAAGGGCCTTGGTACTACTGCTCGTCGTGGACCTCGACCCGTCACTCACCGCCCTCCGCCGGCTCGGTGGATTCTTCGTGCTGCGCACGGCCGCCCCGCCCGGCCCGCTCCCCTCGCTCGAGGAGGCATACGGCCCCGGACGCCCGGACGTTCACGGCGACGCCCTGACCGCGCGGGTCCGCCGGGTCGCCGGCGCGCTGGGCACCCGGGAGGCGCGGGTCGCCGCGTCGGTCGCCCAGCAGGGCCTCGCCGCCCGTCTGTGGTCCGTGGCCCTCGGTTCCGCCGCCCTCTACGGCGCCGTCCCCGACCTGGCCCCCCGCCTGCTGCGCTGGGACCCCGAGGGCGGCGCCCCCGACGACCTGTGGCTGACCGGCGTACGGCCGCTGCCCGCGGACACCGCGACGCTCGCGGAAGTGGTGCTGCGCGGCCACCTGGAACCCCTCGCCGCGGCCCTGCGCTCCCGCCACCGCCTCGCACCAGGCCTGCTGCGCGGCAACGCCGCCTCCGCGCTCGTGGGCGCCACCCGGGAACTCGACCGCTGGGGGCGGCGCCACGGCCGTACGGACGTCGCCGTCCGCGCCCGCCGCCTGGCGTCCGGACTCCTCGGCGAACCCCTGCTGGCCGGCGCCGGAACCCTCACCGGCACGGCCTTCCGGCGCCGCAGCTGCTGCCTGTACTACCGGGTGCCCGGCGGCGGAGTCTGCGGCGACTGCTGCTTCGCGCGTCCGCCCCGCTCTTCCCCGCACGCCCCATCTGGGTGACCATGAAGGAAACGTCCGCTCAGACAGGGGGTTCACGGGTGCGTGTGGGACTGCTGACCCGGGAGTACCCCCCGGACGTGTACGGCGGCGCGGGAGTCCATGTGGAGTTCCTCGCCCGTGAGCTGCGGCCCCTGGTGGACCTGGAGGTCCACTGCTGGGGCGAGGGCCGCGCGGACGGGGTGCTGCGCCACCGGCCCTGGCCCGCGCTCGACGGCTCCAACGACGCGCTGCGCACCTTCTCCGTGGACCTCGCCATGGCCGCCGCCCTCCAGGGCCGCGAACTCGTGCACTCCCACACCTGGTACGCCAACCTCGGCGGCCACCTCGCCAAGCTGCTGTACGGCATCCCGCACGTGGTGACCGCGCACTCGCTGGAGCCGCTGCGCCCCTGGAAGGCCGAGCAGCTCGGCGGCGGCTACGCCCTGTCGGGCTGGGCCGAGCGCACCGCCGTCGAGGCCGCCGACGCGGTGATCGCGGTGTCCGGCGCGATGCGCGAGGACATCCTCGGCTGCTACCCGGCGCTGGACCCCGGCAGGGTGCACGTCGTGCACAACGGCATCGACACCGGCCTGTACCGCCCCGACCCCGGCACCGACGCCCTGAACCGGATCGGCCTGGACCGCTCCCGCCCGTACGTGCTGTTCGTCGGCCGGATCACCCGGCAGAAGGGCGTGCCCCATCTGCTGCGGGCGGTGCGGGACATCGACCCGGCCGCGCAGGTCGTGCTGTGCGCGGGCGCCCCGGACACACCAGAGATCGACCGGGAGTTCCGTGAGCTGTACGAGGAGCTGAGCCGGGCCCGCGGGGGCGTGCACTGGATCCCGCGGATGCTGCCGCGGCCCGAGGTGATCCAGCTGCTGACGCACGCCGCCGTGTTCGTCTGCCCCTCGGTGTACGAGCCGCTCGGCATCGTCAACCTGGAGGCCATGGCGTGCGGCACGGCGGTCGTCGCCTCCCGGGTCGGCGGGATCCCCGAAGTGGTGGCGGACGGCGTGACGGGGCTGCTCGTCGAGCCGGACGACGACTTCGAGGCGGGTCTGACGCGGGCGCTCGACGCGGTCCTCGGGGACCCCGCCACGGCACGGCGGATGGGCGGGGCGGGGCGGGAGCGGGCGGTCACGGAGTTCGGCTGGGACGCGGTGGCCCGGCGCACGGCGGGGCTCTACGAGGAGATCCTCAAACAGGCTTAGTCCCGTGTGTCCGGGGCAGCCTTGGGAAAGTCGGCGTGAGGGGAGCGGCCATGCGTCGTGGAGGTCCTTCGGTCCTGGGAATCGTGCTGGCGGGCGGCGAGGGCAAGCGCCTGATGCCCCTCACCGCGGACCGCGCCAAACCGGCGGTCACCTTCGGCGGGACGTACCGCCTGGTCGACTTCGTGCTGTCCAACCTGGTCAACGGCGACATCCTGCGGGTCTGCGTGCTCACGCAGTACAAGTCGCACTCGCTGGACCGGCACATCACCACCACCTGGCGGATGTCCAGCCTGCTCGGCAACTACGTCACCCCCGTCCCGGCGCAGCAGCGCCTCGGCCCGCGCTGGTACCTGGGCAGCGCCGACGCGATCCTGCAGTCGCTCAACCTGGTCTACGACGAACGGCCCGAGTACGTGGCGGTGTTCGGGGCCGACCACGTGTACCGCATGGACCCGCGCCAGATGCTCGCCCAGCACATCGAGAGCGGCGCCGGGGTCACGGTGGCGGGGATCAGGGTGCCGCGCTCGGAGTCCTCCTCCTTCGGCGTGATCACGCCAGGCTCGGACGGACTTGCCGTGGACCGCTTCCTGGAGAAGCCCGCCGACCCTCCCGGACTCGCCGACGACCCCGAGTGCGTGTTCGCCTCCATGGGCAACTACCTCTTCACCACCAAGGCGCTCATCGAGGCCCTGCACCGGGACGCCGAGGACGAGGACTCGGTGCACGACATGGGCGGGTCGATCCTGCCCCGGCTGACCGAGCGCGGCGAGGCCGCGCTGTACGACTTCAGCGCCAACCACGTGCCCGGCGAGACCAGCCGCGACCAGGGCTACTGGCGGGACGTCGGCACGCTGGACGCGTACTACGACGCGCACATGGACCTCATCGCCGAGCGCCCCGCCTTCAACCTGTACAACCGGCAGTGGCCCGTCTACACGCACTCCGGCCAGCTCTCGCCGGCCCGCTTCAACGCGGGCGGCATGGCGAGCGAGTCGATCATCAGCGCCGGCTGCCTGATCCGGGGCCAGGTCACCCGGTCCGTGCTGTCACCGGGCGTGGTGGTCGACCCGGGGGCCGTGGTGCAGGGCTCGGTGCTGCACGACAACGTGCACATCGGGCGGGGTGCGGTGGTGCGCGGCGCCGTGCTCGACAAGAACGTCGAGGTGCCGCCGGGCGCGACGATCGGCGTCAATCCGGAGCGGGACGCGGAGCTGTACACGGTCTCCAAGGGCGGGGTGATCGCGCTCGGCAAGGGACAGCTCGTGCCGTAGCGACGGGGCCCCGCGGCCGGGCGGCCCCCGGCCGGCGGGCCGCCCGGCCGCGGGGCCCGCGTGGTGAACCGTTCCTCCAGCGGGCCGCGCCCGTCCGGGTGGCGTCCGTCACCCCGTCGGCCGCCGGGTGCGCCGCACGGCCCCCTCCGTCACCGTGATCCCGCCCCGTTCACCGCACCGGCGGAAGGGGCGGAGACGTCACATGATGTTAACTATGTGTAGCCAGATCGTACTTGACCGTAATCGGCCGGGAGCGATTGACTGCTGATCCGTTCCCGTCGTCCACGCGAGGCCCCGCCATGACCGCAGACCCGCTCGCCCCTCTCGACCTGGCGTTCTGGAACATCGAGTCCGCCGGTCATCCGATGCACCTCGCGGCACTCGGCGTCTTCTCCGCCCGCTCGCCCTCCGCCGCCGCCCACGCGGCGGACCTGCTGGCGGCCCGGGCTGCCGCCGTGCCCGGACTGCGCATGCGCATCCGGGACACCTGGGAACCGCCCACGCTGCGGCTGCCGCTCGCCTCCGCCGTGCGCCGGTCCCTGGCCTTCGGCGGCGCCACCCGGGAGCCCGACCCCGGCTTCGACCCCCTCGACCACGTCCGGCTGCACCCCCCGGCCGCCGACTTCCACGCCGCGGCCGGCCGGCTCATGGGCCTCCCGCTGCGGCGCGCCCGGCCGCCCTGGGAGGCCCATGTACTGCCGGGGGAGGACGGCGTCTCCTTCGCCGTCCTGTTCAAGTTCCACCACGCCCTCGCCGACGGGCTGCGCGCCCTCACCCTCGCCGCCGCCCTGATGGACCCGATGGACCTGCCCACGCCCCGGTCCCGTCCCGCCGAGCCCCGGCGCGGACTCCTCCCGGACGTGCGCGAGGTGCCCGGACTGGTCCGCGGCGCCCTCGCCGACGCGGGCCGGGCCCTGGACATCGGCGCCGCCGTCGCCCGGTCCACCCTCGACATGCGCTCCTCGCCCGCGCTGACCTGCGCGCCCAGCGGCACCCGCCGCACCGCGGGCGTCGTCGTCGACCTCGACGACGTGCACCGGATCCGCAAGAGCGCGGGCGGCACCGTCAACGACGTGCTGATCGCGGTCGTCGCCGGCGCCCTGCGCCGCTGGCTCGACGAGCGCGGCGACGGCAGCGAGGGCCTCGCCCCCCGCGCCCTCATCCCCGTCTCCCGGCGCCGGCCGCGCACCGCCCACCCACAGGGCAACCGGCTCTCCGGGTACTTGATACGGCTCCCCGTCGGCGAGCGCGATCCGCTCGGCCGGCTCACGCAGGTGCGCACCGCCATGGACCGCAACAAGGACGCCGGCCCGCACCGGGGCGCGGGCGCCGTCGCCCTGCTCGCCGAGCACGTGCCGCCGCTCGGCCACCGGCTCGGCGGACCGCTGCTCGGCCAGGCGGCCCGGCTCTGGTTCGACGTCCTGGTCACCAGCGTGCCGCTGCCCGGCTTCGGCCTGAGGCTCGGCGGCGACCCGCTCGGCGCCGTCTTCCCGCTCGCGCCACTGGCCCCGGGCCACTCCCTCGCGGTCGCGGTCTCCACCTACCGGGGAAGCGTCCACTACGGCCTGGTCGCCGACGGCGCTGCCGTCCCGGACCTGGGCCGGCTGGCCCGCGCGGTGACCGAGGAGGTGACGACGCTGATCTCCGCCTGCGACCACTGACGTATCCGGTTTGGTGCTGCGGCCCGGCGCTCCGTAAAATCCCCCGTTCGACAGCGTGCGCGAACGGAGCGCCGCGACAGCAGAGCGGGAAACGGCAGCGGCGATGACGGTGACAGAGGACGGCCCCCAGGCCACGGACGCGGTGGCAGACGGGCCCGGCATCGACCCCGAGCGGCTGGCCGTCTGCCTCGGCGTGCTGGAGGAACTCGACAAGCTCGACGTCGACCACCCGGACGCGATCCTGGTCCGCCGGGCCACCTCGCACATCTACCGCACGGTGAAGCAGCGCCGCCGCCAGGAGCGCCGGGCCGCGAAGACCGCCCACGACAAGGCGGTCACCGAGGCCACCGCCACCGGCTCCGCCGAGCGCATCGACGACGAGACGGAAGGCATCCTGCCGTCCTCCCGCGTCGAGCCCGGCAGGATCGCGGGGATACTCCAGCGCCCGCGCTCCTGCTACACCTGCAAGACCCGCTACGTCGAGGTCGACTACTTCTACCACCAGCTCTGCCAGAAGTGCGCCGCCGAGAACCGCGCCCGGCGGGACGCCCGCGCCGACCTCACCGGCAAGCGGGCCCTGCTCACCGGCGGACGCGCCAAGATCGGCATGTACATCGCGCTGCGGCTGCTGCGCGACGGCGCCCACACCACGATCACCACGCGCTTCCCCAAGGACGCCATCCGCCGCTTCAAGGCCATGGACGACTCCGCGGACTGGATGCACCGCCTGGAGGTCGTCGGCATCGACCTGCGCGACCCGGCCCAGGCCGTCGCGCTGGCCGACCAGGTCGCGGAGCAGGGCCCGCTCGACGTCCTGATCAACAACGCCACCCAGACCGTGCGCCGGCTGCCGTCCGCCTACGCCGCCCTCGTCGAGGGCGAGAGCGCCCCGCTGCCGGCCGGTGAGCTGCCCGCCCACCACGTCATCGGCGCCTTCAACTCCGGCGCGGTCGACGGACTCGCCGCGCTGCCCGTCGGGGTCAGCGGACTCGACGCGCAGGAGGTGGCCGGCCTCGCCCTGGTCGCGGGCAACGCCAGTGTGGTCCGGCACCGCGAGGGCACCGCCATCGACGCGGGCGGCCTGGTCCCCGACGTGGTCGACTCCAACACCTGGGTGCAGAGCATCGACCAGATCTCCCCGGTGGAGCTGCTGGAGACCCAGCTGTGCAACTACACGGCGCCGTTCATCCTGATCAGCAAGCTGCGTCCGGCGATGGCCGAGGCCGCGCGCCGGGCGTCCACCGGGCGCGCCTACGTCGTCAACGTCTCCGCCATGGAAGGTGTGTTCGACCGCGGCTACAAGGGCGCCGGACACCCCAACACCAACGCGGCCAAGGCGGCCATGAACATGGTGACGCGGACCAGCGCACAGGAGATGTTCGACTCCGACCGCATCCTGATGACCTCGGTCGACACCGGCTGGATCACCGACGAGCGTCCGCACTTCGACAAGCTGCGCCTCGCCGACGAAGGCTTCCACGCCCCGCTCGACCTGGTCGACGGAGCGGCCCGCGTCTACGACCCGATCGTGCGCGGTGAGGCCGGCGAGGACCTGTACGGCGTCTTCCTCAAGGACTACGCGCCCGGCAGGTGGTGACGGCCCCCGGAAGCGTCAGTCGACCATGCCGAGCCGGGAGTTGCGTGCCGCCAGCAGCTCCAGCACGGTCCGCCAGTCCTCCAGGACACCGGCGTCGAAGCAGACGGTGCGGGCCTCCTCGTCCGCCGCGCGCAGGCTGAGGAGGTCGTCGTCGGCCTGCGCGCCGGGGCGGGGGCGCGCCCTGACCAGACCGGCCACCCGCTCGCCGAGCAGCGTCCGTACCGCGTCCGCCGCGCGGTCGGCCCGCACCGCGGGTTCGCCCGGCCACAGCAGCCGGCCGACGGGCCCCACCAGGCCCGCCACTTGAAGCTCCTTGTCCGCGGGCCGGCCCCGGCGCAGCAGCGCGGCGGTGCGCAGGGCGTGGTCGTACGCGTCCACCGGGGTGCCGTCGGGGCCCCGGACGTCCCGCCTGCCCCGGCACGCGTACAACAGGTCCATCAGCTCCTCGACGGTGCGCAGCTCCATGCGCCGGTCCTCCCGGGAGACAGCCGTTGCCGTGCGGCAGCAGACCATGGCGAGCTTGCGCCCCGGCCAACGGGACCTGAACTGCGCCACGGCCACGCGCCCTTGCCGCGGGCGTCCACCCCCGTGTCCTCCGAACGGGTGACCAGGGAACGCGTCCCCGATGCGGAAATAGCGGTATATCAGGGAGCATTGGGTACCGCTCGATGTGGGACTTTTTACCGTCGTTTTTGAGCCCCATCGAGCGGGGGGCCGCTCATTTGGTTAGTCTGTTCCGGACGGACAGCAGTTCAGGGTTCCATCCGCACCCACGGTCCGTCATGGGACCAGCCGGTTCACAACGGCCTGCTCTCCCTCGAATGATCCCGGCGCCACCGCGTCCGAAAGGTTTTTCGCATGCAGACCCGAGCGGACGTCGGACGCCAGGCACAGGGCCGACGCAGAACGTCCCGAGGGTGACCGACACATAAGGAGTGCGCGGTGACACCGGAGAAGACGAAGAGCGACGAGCGCCCCAAGGAACACCCGGAGCGCGCCGCCCGCCGGCCCGGGGAACTCGGCATTCTCGACGTGTGGGCCCGTTCGGCCCCGATCCGCCTCGCGGGCTACGAGGACGACCTCGCCGAGCCCCACATCCTGCCCAGCGTCGACTGAGTCCCGTCGCCCCTTCCCCGGCCGGCCGCGCGGCCCTGCGCCCCGCCCCTACGGGCGGACGTAGGGCCGGGTCATGATCTCCATGTTGTGGCCGTCGGGGTCGTCGAAGTAGGCGCCCCGTCCGCCGAAGAGGTCGTTGACCCGGCCCGGCTCGGTGTGGCCGGGGTCCGCGTAGTAGGTGACCCCGGCCGCCGTCAGGCGCGCGATCATGGCGTCGAACCTCTCCTCCGGCACGAGGAAGGCGTAGTGCTGGCCCTGGACCGGCTCGTCCCGCTTCTCGTAGTAGTCCAGGGTCACGCCGTTGCCCAGGTCGACGGGGAGGAACGGACCGAACGGGGCGCCGACCTCCAGGCCCAGGATCCCCGCGAGGAACTCGGCGGAGAGCCGGCGGTCACTGGCGTAGACGGCGGTGTGGTTCAACTCTGCTTGCGGTGCTGCGGACATGGCTGGTCTCTGTCTCCGGTGTCGGTTTCCATGAGGGACGGCAACACGGAGAGGAGGGGCGGGCCACGGGCCACGCCCCGGCGCGGCCTCAGAGCGAGGCCGGGAGCGCCTTCTGTGTACGGCCCACGGCCGACCCGGCAGTCATACCGGCGACCCTAGGCCCTCCCGGCCCGCCGGGGCAACGCCGCCGCCGGCCGCGGGGCACCGACCGCTCGACGGCGCCCTGGTTCGAACGGGTGCGCACCTGGGGAGGTGTACCCCTGGTGACCACCCGCCCTCACTCCTGGAGCGCCCCGCATGCATGACGACCGCACCCTGGTCGAAGCCCGCCTCAAGCGCGTCCTCGACGAGCGCGTCCGCCCCGCCGTGTACCCCGAGTCCGTACCGCTCGAGGTCGCGGTCTGGCACGCCCCCGGAGAGCCCGTCCCCGTCGCCGAGGGCCTGGCGGCCGAACCCGAGCCCGTCCGGGTGGGCGCCCGCTGGGGCGCGCCCTGGGGCACCAGCTGGTTCCGGGTCACCGGCACCGTCCCCGAGGCATGGGCGGGCAGGACCGTGGAGGCCGTCCTCGACCTCGGCTTCGACGAGAACATGCCGGGCTTCCAGTGCGAGGGCCTGGTCTACCGGCCGGACGGCACCCCGGTGAAGGGCCTCAACCCGCGCAACCAGTGGGTGCGGATCGGCGCGCCCGCCGAGGGCGGCGAGGAGGTGCGCCTGCACATCGAGGCCGCCTCCAACCCCGTCATCATGGGCTACCACCCCTTCCGGCCCACCCCGCTCGGCGACAGGGACACCGCGGGCAGCGAACCGCTGTACACGCTCGCCCGCATGGACCTCGCCGTCCTCGACGAGACGGTGTGGCAGCTGGTCGTCGACCTCGAGGTGCTCGGCGAGCTGATGGCCGAGCTGCCGGCCGACTCGCCGCGCCGCTGGGAGATCCTCCGCGCGGTGGAACGGGCCCTGGACGCCGTCGACCTCCAGGACGTCAACGGCACCGCGGAACGGGCCCGTTCCTGTCTCACCACGGTGCTGTCCGCCCCCGCCGTGCCCTCCGCGCACCGCATCAGCGCCGTCGGTCACGCCCACATCGACTCGGCCTGGCTGTGGCCGCTGCGCGAGACCGTCCGCAAGGTCGCCCGCACCACCGCCAACATGACAGCCCTGCTCGAGGACGAGCCCGAGTTCGTCTTCGCCATGTCGCAGGCCCAGCAGTGGGCGTGGGTGAAGGAGCACCGGCCCGAGGTGTGGGCGCGGGTGAAGAAGGCGGTGGCCGACGGGCGGTTCGTGCCGGCCGGCGGCATGTGGGTGGAGTCGGACACCAACATGCCCGGATCCGAGGCGATGGCCCGGCAGTTCGTGCACGGAAAGCGGTTCTTCCTGGACGAGTTCGGCATCGAGAACGACGAGGCCTGGCTGCCGGACACCTTCGGCTTCGCCGCGGGACTGCCCCAGATCATCAAGGCCGCGGGCACCAAGTACCTGCTGACACAGAAGATCTCCTGGTCGCGGACGAACAGCTTCCCGCACCACACCTTCCGCTGGGAGGGCGTCGACGGCACCCGGATCTTCACCCACTTCCCGCCCGTCGACACCTACAACTGCTCGATGATGGGCAGCGAGATCGCCCACGCCGTCCGCAACTTCAAGGACAAGGGCGTCGCCCGCCACTCCCTCGCGCCCACCGGCTGGGGCGACGGAGGCGGCGGCACCACCCGCGAGATGGTCGCCAGGGCTGCCCGGCTGCGGAACCTGGAGGGCTCGGCGGCGGTCACCTGGGAGACGCCGTCCGCGTTCTTCGCGAAGGCCGAGGCCGAGTACCCCGAGCCGCCCGTCTGGGTCGGCGAGCTCTACCTCGAACTGCACCGCGCCACCCTCACCAGCCAGGCCGGCACCAAGCAGGGCAACCGGCGCAGCGAGCACCTGCTGCGCGAGGCCGAACTCTGGGCGGCCACGGCTGCAGTGCGCACCGGATTCGCCTACCCGTACGAGGAGTTGGACCGGATCTGGAAGACGGTGCTGCTGCACCAGTTCCACGACATCCTGCCCGGCTCCTCCATCGCCTGGGTGCACCGCGAGGCCCGCGCCACCTACGCCCGGATCGCCGCGGAACTCGACGGCGTCATCGACGCCGCCCAGCGCGCCCTGGCCGGCGAGGGCACGGTCCCGCTGGTCTTCAACGCCGCCCCGCACACCCGTGCGGGCGTTCCCGCGGGCGGCGCGCGTCCGGCGTCCGGCGAGGGCCGAACCACCCTCGACGCGCGCCCCGGCGGCGGGCACGTCCTCGACAACGGCCTGCTGCGGGCGGAGATCGACGGGAACGGCCTGCTGGTCTCCGTCCACGACGTCGAGGCCGACCGCGAGACCATCGCCCCCGGCCGGGCCGGAAACCTGCTCCAGCTCCACCCGGACCTGCCGAACATGTGGGACGCCTGGGACGTCGACGAGTTCTACCGCAACACCGTCACCGATCTGACCGACGCGGACGAGGTCGCGGCGGGGGCGGACGGCGCCTCCGTGCGGATCGTCCGCTCCTTCGGCAGCTCCCGCGCCGTCCAGGTGCTGTCGCTGCCGCCGGGGGAGCGGCGGCTCGTGGTGGACACCGAGGTCGACTGGCACGAGACGGAGAAGTTCCTCAAGCTCGCCTTCCCCCTCGACCTGCACGCCGAACGCTACGCGTCCGAGACGCAGTTCGGGCACTTCTTCCGGCCCACCCACACCAACACCTCCTGGGAGGCCGCCAAGTTCGAGGCGTGCAACCACCGCTTCGTCCACCTCCAGGAGCCGGACTGGGGCGTGGCGGTCGTCAACGACTCCACGTACGGCCACGACGTGACCCGCACGGTCCGCGCCGACGGCGACCGCGGCACCACCACCACGGTCCGGGTCTCCCTGCTGCGCGCCCCGCGCTTCCCCGACCCGGAGACCGACCAGGGCGTGCACCGCTTCCGGCACGCGCTGGTGCCGGGCGCGTCCATCGGCGACGCGGTGCGCGAGGGCTGGCGGGTCAATCTGCCCGAGCGCCGCCGCACCGGGGCGGGCGAGGTCGCCCCGCTGGTGACGGCGGACCGGGACGCCGTCGTGGTCACGGCGGTGAAACTGGCCGACGACGGCAGCGGCGACGTCGTCGTCCGTTTCCACGAGGCGCACGGCGCCCGGGCCCGCGCCACGCTCACCACCGGTTTCGCCGCCACCGGCATCGAGGTGACCGACCTGCTGGAACGCCCGCTGGCGGACACCGAGGCACCCCCGCTCGACGGCGACCGGATCACCGTACGGCTGCGGCCCTTCGAGCTGATGACGCTGCGGCTGAAGCGGAACTGACGGCCGCACCCCGCGCGGCTACGGCCGCCGAGCCGCCCCCGTCAGCCGCGTGGGCGGCAGGAACTCCCGCACATACGTCCGCTCCCAGCACGCGCCCGTCTCCCGCAGCTCCCGCCAGGTCGTGTACCGGTAGCGGAAGAGACGGGCGCGGATGTGCCGGGGCGGCGCGTCCGGCGGGAAGGGGGAGCGGCGCAGCAGCCTCAGCGTGTCCCGGTCGTTCTCCAGCAGCCGCTCCACCAGCGCGCCGAACCACGGACCGGCGTACGCGGGCGACAGCGCGGCGAACCACATCAGCCAGTCGAGCCGCAGATGGTACGGCGCGAACTGGCGCGGCCAGCGCCGCGGATCACCCGGCTTGCCCTTGAACTCGTACTCCCGCCAGTCGGAGTCCTTCCGGGGCGACTCGTCCGCCGTGCCCTCGACGACCACCTCGTAGCGGATCCGGCTGACGCTGCCGAACGCCCCGTACGTGTTGACCAGGTGCAGCGGGTCGAAGGAGCGGTTCATCACCTGGCGGCGGGAGACCATGTTGCGCACCGGCCGATGGCTGAGGCCGAGCAGCACCGCGCACACCGCGAGGACGACGACCACGTACCACAGCGGCGCGCCGGGCACCGCTGGCGGTTCGGCGGGGAACACCACCACCGGCAGGGCCAGCACGATCGTGATCCAGTTCAGCCACGCGAAGTTCCCGGACAGCACCAGCCACAACTGGGTCACGATCATCAGCGCGGCCGCGGCCGTCGCGACCGGCTGCGGGGCGAACAGCAGGAACGGCACCACGAGCTGGGTGACATGGTTCGCGGCCACCTCGACCCGGTGCAGCGGCTTCGGCAGGTGGTGGAAGAACCAGCTCAGCGGCCCCGGCATCGGCTGCGTCTCGTGATGGTGGTCCAGACAGGTCAGCTTCCGCCAGCACTCGTCGCCCCGCAGCTTGATCAGCCCCGCCCCGAACTCCACCCGGAACAGGATCCACCGCAGCAGGAACAGCACCACGACCGGCGGCGCCACCTCGTCGTTGCCGAGGAACACCGCGAGGAAGCCGACCTCGAGGAGCAGCGACTCCCAGCCGAACGCGTACCAGGTCTGCCCGACGTTGACGACCGACAGGTACAGCGCCCACGGCACCAGCCACAGCAGCATCCCGCCCCACAGCGGAAGCAGTGAGTCCACCCCCGCGGCCAGCGCCGCCGACACCGCGCAGCCCGTCCAGGCGCAGCCGGCGAAGAACCGGTCCGAGTAGTGCCACTGGAACAGGCTCGGCGAACTGCGGAACGGCACCCGCTCCACGAAACGCGGCACCGGCAGCATCCCGCGCTCCCCGATCAGCGCCCGGAACTGCAGCGCCGCCGTCAGGAACGCGACCAGGTACAGCGCGGCCAGCGCCCGCTGGAAGACCAACCGGCTCAGCCAGTAGTCGGACGCGGTGAACCACTCCACGGCCGTACGCTCCCTCCTGCCTCGCCCCGCCGGACCCCGTGACTCTCCGTATACCACCGGGCGGGCCGGGCAACCCACGTGGGGGAAGCGTGCAGAACCCGCCCAGCGGTCGAAGAATCGCGTGAATGCTGGCAAGGTGGGCCCATGGCTGATCGGGGAGCGCACCCCCTGTCACTCCCGGACGACTGGCCGGACCACCCGGATCCGATCCTGGTGCTCAACCGCATGGGGAGCTTCGACTGGGATCTGGACGCCGGGGTGATGCAGATGGACGCCCAGGCGCACGAGATCTTCGACGTGCGCCCGGACGAGTACGACGACTGCCCCACGACCCTGTCGGTGCGGATACCGCCCGCGGAGGCCCTGCGGCTGGACGCCACCGTCTCCCAGGCGCTCAAGGACGGCAGGGAGAACTACGGCGCCTACTTCCGCGTCCGCCGCCGCGACGGCTCCATGCGCTGGACCCACACCCAGGGCTACATCCGCCGGGACGACACCGGCCGGCCCCACCGCGTCATCGGCATCGTCCGCGACGCCACCCAGGAGCTCGACGACGCCGAGGCCCGGCGGGAGCAGGCCGCGCAGGGGAACGCCCGCCGCCGGCAGACCAACATCGTCCAGCTCACCACCGCCGCCCTCGCCCACGCCCGCACGGTGCGGGAGGTCATCGACGCCCTGAAGGACACCCACGGCCTCACCCATCTGGGCGCCACCAGCCTGGTGATGGGCCTGGTCGAGGCCGGCCGGATCCGGCTCGTCGCCGAGGGCCCCGAAGGCAGCTTCGTGCCGGGCACCGACGTCACCCGGATCGACGAGCCCTACCCGATGAGCGAGGCGGTGCGCACGCTCAGCCCGCGCTTCATCGAGTCCCCGGAGGACTTCGCCGACCGCTATCCGGGGCTCTGGGAGGGCATCACCGGACTGCACATCACCTCGGCCGCCTATCTGCCGCTCATCGTCCAGGGCCGCCCGATCGGGGGCATGGGCCTGCTCTACAGCGACCGGCGCGGCTTCACCGCCGACGAACGCAACATCCTCGTCGCCCTCGGCAGCAGCATCGCGCAGAGCCTGCAGCGCGCGATGTTCTACGAGCAGGAGATGGACCTCGCGCAGAAACTGCAGCAGGCGATGCTGCCGCGCACCATCCCCAGCGTGCCCGGCGCCGACCTCGCCGTCCGCTACCGCGCCGCGACCATCGGCGGCTCCCTCGGCCGGGACATCGGCGGCGACTGGTACGACCTGATCCCGCTGCCCGGCGGCCGGGTGGGCGCCGTCATCGGCGACGTCCAGGGGCACGACACGCACGCCGCCGCCGTCATGGGCCAGCTGCGCATCGTGCTGCGCGCCTACGCCGCCGAGGGCCACCCGCCGGCCACCGTGATGGCCCGGGCCTCCGTCTTCCTGGACGAGCTCGACACCGACCGCTCCGCCACCTGCCTCTACGCCGAGGCCGACCTGTCCACCGGCCTGCTCCAGATCGTCCGGGCCGGTCACCTCGACCCGCTGGTGCGCCGCGCCGACGGCTTCTGCCGGCGGGTCTGCGTCCCCGGCGGGCTGCCGCTCGGCCTGTCCGCGGAGTTCGGGCGGCTCGACTACCCGGTCGGCACGATAGAGCTCGACCCCGGCGAGACGCTGCTGCTGTGCACCGACGGACTCGTCGAGCGGCCCGGTTCCGACGTCGACGACGGCATCGAGACCCTGTCCGCGCTGATCGCCGAAGGGCCCGACGACGTACGGGAGCTCGCCGACCGGCTCATCGACGTGGCCGAGGAACGCGGCGGCGACGACGACGTGGCGCTGCTCGTGCTGCGCCGCCGCGTCCTGGACAGCCAGCGGCCCGGCGGCCGGCTCCGGCAGCGGGTGACACCGGGCGATCCCGAGGCCCTCGCCGGGGCCCGGCGCATGATCCGTACGGCGGTGGGGGCCTGGGGCGCGGGGGACCGGGCCGACGAGATCGAACTGGTCGCCGACGAGATGATCACCAACGTGCTGATGCACACCGAGGGCGCCGCGGTCGTCACCCTCAGGGCCCTCACCGGCGGCGAGCCGCGCGTGCGGGTGGAGGTCGAGGACACCTCCAGCGCCCTGCCGCGCCGCAGGGAGGCCGGGGAGTCGGGCGTCTCCGGGCGGGGCCTGCTCCTGATCGAGACGCTGACCGACGTCTGGGGCGTGGAGGCACGCGGCGGCGGCAAGTGCGTGTGGTGCGAGTTCGTGGTGGAGAAGGAACCCGACCCGGTCTGAACCGCGCCGGCCGCGGTGTCCGGCCGGCGGATGGCACTCTGGACGTATGCCGGAACTGCCCGAGGTCGAGGCGCTCAGGGACTTCCTCTCCGAGCACCTCGTCGGCCACGAGATCGTGCGCGTG
The DNA here is from genome assembly GCF_003665435.1 of Streptomyces fungicidicus. Taxonomy (NCBI): domain Bacteria; kingdom Bacillati; phylum Actinomycetota; class Actinomycetes; order Kitasatosporales; family Streptomycetaceae; genus Streptomyces; species Streptomyces fungicidicus. The sequence goes on along the minus strand of NZ_CP023407.1, from coordinate 764,545 downwards.
CTGCCCGTGGCGATCAGCGTCCTGAAGACCTACGACCCGCCGCTCACGGCCCTGGAGGGCCGCGAGGTCATCGCCGTGCACCGGTACGGCAAGTTCCTCGGCCTGGAGACGGACGGCGGACCGTACTTCGTCACCCATCTGGCCCGCGCCGGCTGGCTGCAGTGGAAGGACCGCCTGCCCAGCGGCCCGCCCCGCCCCGGCAGGGGCCCGCTCGCCCTGCGGGTGGCGCTGGAGACCGGCGCCGGCTTCGACCTCACGGAGGCCGGCACCCAGAAGCGGCTCGCGGTGTACGTGGTGGCGGACCCGGCGGAGGTGCCGGGCGTCGCCCGGCTCGGCCCCGACCCGCTGGCCGGTGACTTCGACGAGCGGCGGCTGGCGGAGCTCCTCTCCGGCGAACGCCGCCGGCTCAAGGGCGCGCTGCGGGACCAGGGCCTGATCGCGGGCGTCGGGAACGCCTACAGCGACGAGATCCTGCACGCGGCCCGCATGTCCCCGTTCAAACTGGCCGCCTCCCTCACCCCGGAGGAGACCACCCGGCTGTACGAGGCGCTGCGCGGCACCCTCACCGAGGCGGTGGAGCGCTCCCGCGGGGTCGCGGCCGGGCGGCTCAAGGCGGAGAAGAAGAGCGGCCTCAGGGTCCACGGCCGTACCGGTGAGCCCTGCCCGGTGTGCGGGGACACCGTCCGCGAGGTCTCCTTCAGCGACTCCTCGCTGCAGTACTGCCCGACCTGCCAGACGGGCGGCAAGCCGCTGGCCGACCGGAGGCTCTCCCGGCTGCTGAAGTGAGCACCCGGCCGTGCGGCCTCACCGCGGCTCCAGCGTCACCAGGCTCTCGCCCTCGGCGGTGCGCACCTCGTAGCGGGCGATGTCCTCGGGGTGCATGGCGGAGCCGCCGAGGACCGTGTTGGGGCGGGCGTCGTGGCGGGGCACGCTCCAGCTGGTCACCGTCTCCTCGGAGCCGTCCAGGCCGACCACCACCAGGCGGCAGGTCCGGGGACCGGCGCCGTCCTTGACCTCGATCTCCATGGCGCTGCCCCAGGCCTCGTCCGCCGTGGTCACCTGTGCCCACACCCCGGACCGCTCGTCGGTCGCCGTGATGCTCACGGCGCTTCCGCCGTCGTCCCGCGCCGTCACCGCGAGGGCCGGCGCGCACACCGCGGCCACCACCGAGGCGGCCAGCGCCAGCAGCAGCCGCCGGCGCCCCGCGCGGCGGCGCGCCGCCACCTGCGCCAGCAGCCGGTCCAGCATCCTCGGACCCGGCTTGGCCAGTGGGTGCACCAGGCGCGGGGTGGAGCTCCGGTACAGCATCAACTGGCGTGCCGCGGGACCGAATTCGGTCACCTGGAGGGCGCACTGGGGGCACTCCATGAGGTGGTCCTCGAAACGGAAGGCATCCGCCTCGTCCAGCACACCGAGCGCGTAGGCGCCGACGTCGCGATGCCTCTCCAGGGACCTCATGCCGAATCCTCGTGCCGTTGGGTGCGGGTGGGGTTACTCCTTGCTCCCACCGGTACGCACCAGGCAGCCGAATCACTCAAGCACCGTGCCGAATCGTAACCAAGGGATTCGGAGCCCTCCGGCCCGCGGATTGGTCGGATTTCCGGCTGACCTAAAAAAGATGGATGGCGAGGTGGCCGAGCGGCAGCCCCAGCTGCCACGCCGGTGTCCACACCTTCGGTCCCTCGTCCTCACCGGCCGCCGCGCCGCCGCCCGGCACCGCGTTCAGATCGGGTGCCAGCAGCTCCGTCTCGCGCAGCCAGCGCCAGGCCTCCCGGGCCAGCTCCAGATCCGGATCGGGGGCGTCCCGGCCGGTGACCGCCGGGGACAGGTCCCTCAGCCGCCCCTGCACCCACTCCTGCCACGGCTGGTCGTAGGCGGTGAGCGACAGCCAGGTCTCCAGCTGGGTGACCACCCGGATGCCGGACAGCTCGCCGTCGGTGTCGGACAGGAAGACGGTCAGCGCCAGCGCGTCCCGCCCGGCGCGGAACTCGAACGACGTCGGCGGCATCAGGTCGCCGCTGCGCAGCAGCTCGTCGGCGATGTACTCGGCGTACAACCACGCCATGGGGACGGTCAGTTCACCGTCGCCGGTGCCGTCCGTGCTCTCTCGACCTCTGTGCAGCATCCCTTCCTGCCTTCCTCCGGTGCGTGCGCGTCGCCCGAACCCGGGCCCCCCGGTCCGGAACACGGATGAGGACAGCCGATTACTCAACGGGGGTCGTCGGCAAGGCGCTTTACGGAGGCTTGACCCGACGGGCGGTTTCACCGCATGTCGGAGGCGTATCCGGGAAGCACCCGGCGCAGGGCGCGCAGCGCGTAGTACGCGCGCGACTTCACGGTACCGGGCGGGATGCCGAGGGCCGTCGCGGCTTCCGCCACACTGGCCCCCTGGAAGTACACGAGCACCAGGACTTCACGGTGCTCGGGAGTGAGTGTCTTCACAGCCTTCCGGACGTCGAGTGCGGCCGCGGCCCGCTCCGCGTGGTCGGAGATCACCCGGGCGTTCTCCAGGACGGCGTCGCCGACCTCGGCGGGCCGCGCCTGCCGGGCCCGTCGCGCGTCGATGGCGAGCCTTCGCGCCACGGTGAGCAGCCAGGGCCGTACGGAGTCGAAGTGCTCGGCGCGCAGGGCCTCGGGGTGCTGCCAGGCGCGCACCAGCGTCTCCTGGACCAGATCCTCCGCGCGCTGCCGGTCCCCGTCGCAGAGCCGGAGCAGCAGCGCGAAGAGGGGCCTGCCGTGCTCGCGCTGCAGTGCGGCGAGCTCGTGCTCGGCGGTCGTCCCGTTCGTGAGTGTGATTCCGGCCGTCATGGCCGTATGGCAGCGCACCGCGTCACTCGGGGACAGGGCGTGCACAGGAGCGTGCGGCGGACGGTCGATCGCGTCGACGAACGGTTCGACGAACGGTCGACACGGCGGTTCGCGCACGCCGGTCGGCCTAAAAGGCGTGTCGTAACGGCAACCGGCGGCATGCGGCTTCTTACCTGTTTATCCACAAATACGACTACAGCGGGGTGAAGTGATGATCGCACGCAGTCGGCAGGTGGCCCTGGCCCTGACCGTCGTCCTCGCCGCGGGCGCCGCCTGTCAGGCCCGCGCCCACCGACCGGCGGAACCGGGGCGTCCGGCCCCTTCCGCCACGGGCCCCCGGGGCTTCACCCTGGTCGCCTCGGGGGACGTGCTGCCCCACGACTCGATCATCGAACGCGCCCGTTACGACGCCGGCGGCAGCGGCTACGACTTCCGGCCGATGCTCTCCGGCATCCGCTCCGTCGTCGACCCCGCCGACGTGGCCCTGTGCCACATGGAGACGGTGTACGGCGCGGACGGCGACTACACCGGCTACCCCCTCTTCAGGTCCCCGCCCGAGGTGGCCGCCGGCCTCGCCGCCACCGGCTACGACGGCTGCTCCACCGCCTCCAACCACTCCCTGGACGACGGCGCCGACGGCATCCGCCGCACCCTGGACGCCCTCGACCGGGTCGGTGTACGCCATGCCGGCTCGGCGCGCACCGAGGCCGAGGCCCGCACGACGACCGTGCTGCGCGCGGGTACCGCACGGGTCGCCCACCTCGCCTACACCTACGACACCAACGGCCTCCCGCTGCCCCCGGACCAGCCCTGGGCCGTCTCCCTCGCCGACGAGGCGGGGATCGTCGCCGACTCGCGGGCCGCCAGGAGGGCCGGGGCCGATGTGGTCGTCGTCTCCCTGCACTGGGGCACCGAATGGCAGGAGACCCCCGACGAGCTGCAGACCGCGCTGGCCCGCTCGCTCACCGCCTCGGCCACCGGGGGCCGCCCCGACATCGACCTGATCCTCGGCACCCACGCCCATGTCCCGCAGGCCTACGAGAAGGTCAACGGCACCTGGGTCATCTACGGCATGGGCGACCAGATCGCCGGTGAGATGACCAACCACGAGGGCGTACAGGACGCCCGCGGCAACGAGTCCACCCTGGGCCGCTTCACCTTCGCCCCGCCGAAGCGCCCCGGCGGGCGCTGGGAGGTGACCCGGGCGGAGTTCGTCCCGCAGTTCTTCGACGTGGACGCCGGACGGGTGGTCAACCTCAACCAGGCGCTCGCCCGGGGCGCCGAGGTGCGGGCCGTGCGCGACCGCATCCGGACCGTGGTGCTGAGCCGGGGCGCCGCGCGGGACGGGCTCGTGATGGGGGAGTGAGGACCGCGCACGCCGCGCGCGCGGGCGGTCAGGCGGTGCCCGGCGGCACCGGCGTTCCCTGGTGGTAGTACATGCGCCGGCCGGACTCCTCGTCCCGCCTGCGCCACAGGGAGCAGCGGCGGGCCCGGTGCCCGTCGAGGACCGTCTCGTAGGTGAGGTGTACGAGGCCGGGGGCGAGGAGGACGCCGGTGATCCCCGACGGTTCGTACACCGGGCCGCCGGCGCCGCCGCCCGGGTGGCCGGACAGCTCGGCGAGCATCTCCGCGTACGTGTAGCGCCGGCCGGACGCGCCCACCTCCGTGAACTCGGGGTCCAGGAGGCGGGCGGTCTCGGTGCGGGAGGACCGTACGGCGGGGGACAGCAGGCGCAGTTCGCGCTCGATCGCCTCGTTCACCGCGTCCGCGTCCGTCTCATCGGTCATCGGCGCATGATCGCACGGCGCCCCGCCCTCCCCACCCGGGTTTCAGCCCGTCGCGTCCACCAGGGCGAGGTCGTGCAGGCGGTCCGGCGGGCCCGGGCGGGCGTAGTACCAGCCCTGGGCCGTGTCGCAGCCGAGGATGCGCAGCTGTTCGGCCTGGGCGCCCGTCTCCACGCCCTCCACCGTGACCGCGAGGTCGAGGCTGTGGGCCAGGGAGACGATCCCCTCGACGATCTTCAGGTCGACGGGGTCGGCCGGGAACCGCTGCATGCTCTGGGTGAACGAGCGGTCCAGCTTCAGGACGCTCACCGGGAGCCGGCGCAGGTTGGCCAGGTTGGAGTAGCCGGTGCCGAAGTCGTCCAGCGCGATGTCCACGCCCATCTCCGCCAGCCGGCGCAGCGGCTTCAGCAGGTCGTCGTCCGCGCCGATGAGCGCCGACTCCGTCACCTCCAGGCACAGCGCGTCCGGCTCCATCCCGGTGCGCTCCAGGATCTCGACGGTGTCCTGGACGAGGCCGGGGTGGGTGAGCTGACAGGGCGACAGGTTCACGTTGATGCGCAGCGGGCCGAGCGCTTCCGCGCCCCCGTGCCGGTCCCGCCACTCACGGGCCTGCCGTACCGACTGCTCCAGCACCCAGCGGCCCAGCGGGACGATCAGCCCCGTGTGTTCGGCGAGCGGGATGAAGCGGTCCGGGGAGAGCACCCCGTGCTGCGGGTGCAGCCAGCGCACCAGCGCCTCCGCACCCCGTACGCTGCCGTCGCCGAGGTGCACCAGCGGCTGGTACTCGATGAAGAACTCGCCCCGGTCCAGGGCCGTGGGCAGCGCGGTGGTGAGCCCGTGCCGGGTGATGGCGCGGGCGTCGGCCTCCGGGTCGGCGAGCTCGAACCGGTTGCCGCCCGCCGACTTGGCCCGGTACATCGTGATGTCGGCGCTGCGCAGCACCTCCGCCGCGCTGCGCTCCCCGGCCGGCCCCTCGACGATGCCGATGCTGCCGCGCACGGTCAGCTCCCGGCCGTCCACGCTGATCGGGGCGAGCAGCGCGTTCATGATGCGGCCGGCCAGCTCGTCGACCGTGCGCTCGGTGTCGGGCCCGGTGGTCAGTGCCACGAACTCGTCGCCGCCGAGGCGGGCCACCAGCTCACCCGGCGCGGTGGCGCAGGCCTGCAGCCGGTCGGCGACCTCGACCAGCATCCGGTCGCCGGCCGCGTGACCGAGGCTGTCGTTGACGGTCTTGAAGCCGTCCAGGTCGAGGTAGCACAGCCCGAACCGCTGGCCCGCTCCGGCGCCGAGCGCCTTCTCCAGCCGCTCGAAGAAGAACGTCCGGTTGGGCAGCCCGGTGAGCGCGTCGTGCGTCGCCTCGTACCGCAGCCGCAGGTTGAGCAGCCGCCGCTCGGTGGTGTCCTCCATGAGGGCGAGCTGGTACTGCGGGTCGCCGTCGGGATCGCGCAGTAGGGAGACCGTGAGATTGGTCCACAGGACCGTGCCGTCCGGACGGTAGAAGGCCTTCTCGAGGTGATAGTGCTCGCGGTCCCCGTGCACCAGCTCGTCGTAGAGCCGCCAGGTCTGCGGGGCGTCGTCGGGGTGCGTCCACTCCTTGACGTTGCGGCCCCGCATGCTCTGCTCGGTCAGCCCGAACATGCGCCGCAGCGCGCCGTTGACCTGGAGGACGTTGCCCTGCAGATCGGCGATGCCGATGCCTATCGCCGCGCCTTCGAACACCGCGCGGAACCGCGCCTCGGTGGCGTGCAGCGCCTGTGCCACCACACCCTGGGCCTCCAGCGCGGCCTGCGCGATGGCCTCCTGCTCGGCCAGCGTCCGCGCGCGCAGCGCCTGCGCGAAACCGGCGGCCATGGCGTGCTGGAGCCGCGCGGAGCGCGCCCGCAGGTCCTCCCGGTCGCCGTCCCCGCCGCAGTACAGGACGAGATAGGCGTCCACGCAGTCCAGGGTCCGGCTGAGCGCCTCCGGATCGGTGCAGTGCGCCTCCACCAGCGCGGCCCCGACCGCCCGCCCCGCGTCCGCGTCGAACGCCCGGGCCCGCAGCGCCTCGCTCAGCATCCGGGCCGGCGGCAGCAGCTGCTCCTCGAACTCGGGGCGGGTCGACGACGTCGAGGTCACCGGGAAGACGGCCCGGCTCCAGATCGTCGCGAACCGGCGCAGTCTGTCCTCCGGCCCGTCCGGCTCCGCGCTCACGCGGTACGCCCCACGCCCGCGACACCGGAGAACGCGTAGGGATCCTCGTCCTCCGGTGCGGTGTCGGGCCGCCACTCGGGCATCGGCACCAGTCCGGGTTCCACCATGTCGTACCCCTCGAAGAACCGCGCGATCTCGTCGCGCGTGCGCATGATCAGCGGGTTGCGAATGTCCTGGTACACGTCCACCGCGCCCTCCGCCCGCTCCGGCGGCAGCGGGATCCCCTCGTACGAGGCGTGGGTGAGCACGAGCATGCTGCCGGGCGCCAGGGCCTGGCGCAGTTCGGCCACCGCCGCGTAAGGGTCGTCCGCGTCTTCCACGAAGTGCAGTATGGCAACGAGGAGCAGTGCCACTGGCCGATTCAGGTCGATCAGCCCCCGCAGCTCGGGGCTGTTCAGGATCTCCCGCGGCTTGCGGAGGTCCGCGGCGACGATGTCCGCGCGGTCGTTGCCGCGCAGGACGGCCTGGCTGTGCGCCACGGCCACCGGGTCGTGGTCGACGTACATCACCCGTGCCTCCGGGGAGGCCTTCTGCGCCACTTCGTGAACGTTCCCGAATGTCGGGATGCCGGAACCGATGTCCAGGAACTGGGTGATTCCCTCACCGGCCGCGAAACGCACCGCCCGCCGCATGAAGGCACGGTTCGCCTGCATGATCTTGGGCAGTCCCGGCATGAACTCCATGGCCCTGCGGGCCGCTTCCCGGTCGACCTCGAAGTTGTGCGAACCGCCCAGGTAGTAGTCGTACATCCGGGAGACGCTGGGCACCGTGATGTCGATGCTCCGCGGCGCCCAGGCGGGACGCTCCATGTCTCTCTCCAAGGCGTAGGCGATCCGGTGTTCGAGCAGAGGCTACTGATCGCCCGCCAAAGGAGCGACCCCAAACGGAAATTGACCATCCGTTCCCGGTCACTGCCAGTGGCACGTGCCTATTCGACGCCGCCGCACAAGGTGACAAATGGTGTCCACGGCATTCCGGAGAGTTCCGGCACGCCGGGAAGCAGGCGGAGGAGAGCGCCGGCAATTCCATGGGTCGCGGTGAATCACGGCAAAACGGTCCGCCCCACCGCGGGACGCGGAGGGGCGGACACGGGCCGGCGGCGTCCGGAGCGGACGACACCCTGGGGAGGTGGTTATTTCTCCGTCGCGCCGACCGGCTTTCCGTCGGGCCGCACGGCGTACCACGTGCCGCCCACGCCCTGGCCGTTGGTGTCGCCGGGCGCCTTGTCGCCGGCGAAGGTGTAGATCGGCCAGCAGTTGATCGTCTGCTGGTCGGCCCCGTCCGGGCGGGTGAAGGTCATGTAGCCCTTCTTCTGGATGCCCTCGGTGTCCGCGAAGTCGACCGGTGACACCGCCGGCCACTTCTCCAGGCACGCGCCGGTGCACGCCGACACGGGCTTCGGCCAGGCCTCGTCCTTCATGAAGCGGTAGACCGTCATGCCGTCCTTGTCGACGACGATCTCGCCCAGCTTCGCGTCCTCGCGGGTGGCCAGTCCGGGCCGGTCGGCCGTCTGCGCCTTCTTGCCCTCGGGGGTCAGCGCGTACCACTTGCCGCCCACGCCCTGTCCCTTGACGTCACCGGCGTTGACGTCCTTGACGTAGCGGTAGGCGGGCCAGCCGCCGACGGTGAGCTGCTTGGAGCCGTCGGCCCGGGTGACCGATCCGAGCAGCGCCTTGTCGATGCCCTCGCCGGCCGTCGCGTCGTCGGCGGGCACCGGCGGCCAGGTCTTCGCGCAGTCGTCCTCGCAGTTGGTCGCGGGCGGCTCGGCGGTGTCCTGGTCGAAGCGGTACAGGGTCAGACCGAGGTTGTCGGTGACCACCTTGCCCAGCTCCGCGTTGGTGGAGACGTTCAGCTCGCCCGCCGTGCCGGAAGGGCTCGCCGACGCCTGCGCGCCGCCCGCCTGTCCCGCACCGCTGCCGATGGTGCCGTAGTCCCCGGCCGCGGCCGTGGCGCCCACGTTCTGGCCGGTGGCGGGCGGCGCGGTCTCCTGTCCGCACGCCGTTGTCAGGGCCAGCACCGCCGCGGCGCTCGCCACCATCGAGGCGGTTCGCCAGGAGGTCTTCATGGTCAACTCCACATCATCGCCAGGGTGTTGCAGCGCCCTGCTGTGCCGCCGCTCGACGATGTGTACGCATGAGGGCACGGGTCGTGTTCAACGGGGGCCAGGATTTCTTTTGTTAACTCCTTCGGGGCATTCACCCGGTTCCCGGGCGTGACCGGGCGGTTCACGACTCATGATCCTCGTCGTGCACGTACTCGTAACGACCCAATCCCGTGTCGCCACCCGCGCGTTGGCCGTGACGGCGCTGATCTGGGCGCTCGCCGGCGCATCCGGCACGGCGGCGGCCGACGCCTGTGCGTACGCCTCGACGGGACCGGGCGGCACGGAGGCGGTGGCCGTCGCCGGGAGCCTCACCTGGAGCGATCCCCCGCCCTGCGCACCGCCGTCACCGTCGCCCACACCCACGCCCACACCCACTCCCACTCCCACGCCCACCCCGACTCCCACCCCGACTCCCACTCCCACGCCCCCTCCGCCGCCCGAGCCCACGCCGACCCCGCCGCCGAAGCCGCGCCCCACCCAGGAGCCCGAACCGCCGCCGCCCGCGGCCCGTCCGGTGCCGCCCCCCGCCCGGCCGGCCCCGGCTCCCACCCCGCCGCCACGCCCCGCGCCGCCCCCGCCGCCCGCCCCGGCGCCGTCGGCCACCCCGTCGCCGCGTCCGTCCGTGACGCCCGTGCGCTACCCGCGCCACCGCGCGGCCGCCCCCGTCCGGCGTACCGCAGGCGGCGCCACGTCGCCCCTCACCTTCGTCCTGCTCATCACGCTGCCCGCCGTGGTCGCCGTCGCCGCGCTGCGCCCGCGCTGAACCCGGTCCGATCCCTTCTGGAGGCACCTCTTGCCGGAATGGCTTGTTCTCACCCTCGCGATGCTCGCCGCCTGTGTCGTCGTGGTGGTCATCACCCTGGTACGGCACCGCAGGGCGGCCGACGACGAGGATCCCAGCGAGACCCCGGACGTCATCGAGTACATGACGATGTGGATCGGTGTGGTGTACGCCATCGTCCTGGGACTCGCCATCGCCGGCGTCTGGGAGGGACGCAGCGCCGCCCAGGAGCACGTCAGGGCGGAGGCGGTGGCACTCCACGAGATCTCCGAGCGGGTGCGGGTCTACCCCGCCGAGGCGCGTGACCGGATCCGGGACGATGTCAACGCCTATGTCGGACACGTCGTCACCACCGAGTGGCGGGCCATGGCCGACGACGGGCGGGTGACCGCGCGCGGCACCGAACTGCTCGACCGCGTCCGCCACGACGTCACCGACTACGAGCCGCGCACGGACTTCGAGGCGCAGGCCTACCAGCCGCTCGTGGACCAGGTGGCCGCCGCCGACCAGGCGCGCAGCGCACGGTCCGAGTCGACCGGGGAGACCATGCCGGGCGTGGTGTGGTTCGGGCTGATCGCCGGGGCCGTCATCACCATCGGGATGATCTTCGCGCTGCAGATCCGGCGCACCGGCCGCGAGATGGTCCTCGCCGGGCTGTTCTCCGCGCTGATCGCCTTCCTGCTCTTCCTCATCTGGGACTTCGACGCCCCCTACAGCCGGGGCCTCGCCGCCTCGGCGGAGCCGTTCCTGCGGCTCTTCCCGCACGCCGGGGGCTGAGACCGCCCGGGGGCAGCGGTACGCCCCGGGTCCCGCCGGACCCGGGGCGAACCGCGGTCGAACACCTACGGAACAGCGGCCGGAAGGGGACAGCGGTTCAGATCCGCTTCTCGGCGCGGCGGCGCATCCAGAAGACACCGCCGCCGACGGCCGCGGCGGCCACCAGGGCGCCGCCGATGGCGACGTCGGTCGGGGTCGCCCCACTGGTGCTGCTGCCGCCGATGCCGCCGCGCACGCCCCCGATGACGGTGAAGGCCGCCGGACGGGTCAGGCTCCGTCCGGAGCAGTGGACCGTGATGTCGTAGGGACCGGGCCGGGCGTCGGCGTCGATGGTGGCGGTGCCCTTCGAGGTGTCGTTCGCGCCGTTGATGGGCGTCAGATTCGTTCTGGGGAAGGCGTTGGAGGTCGCCGTGCCGCCGTGGGGGCAGCCGTCGACCGTGATGGTCAGCTGGCCGCCCCGGGCGATGACACTCGGCAGGGCGACGATGTTGGACGGGTTGGGCACCCGGCCGCCGTCGGCCACCGCCACGGGGGCGGTGAGCCCGAGGACGGCGGCCGCGGCGCCGGCGGCCGCCAGGGCACGTGGATTGCGCATGTGATCCTCCGCGGAAGGCGCCCCGGGTCCCGTTCCCGGTCGATCGGCGAGAAAGCGCCTCCCGGAAAGACCCTCAGTTGCCCTGCCCGCACCCGCATTTCGGGAATGGTCCGTCCCGGTGAGGCCACCCCTGGGCGTGTCGCCGTGCGCGGGGATATCACCGCAGGTCACGGACCGTCAGAAAATCTTCGTCCGGTACCGCCCCGGATGGCGCACCCGGACGCGCGGGAGCCACCCGTTCGCCGCCGTCCCGTCGCCCGTCGCGCGTGCGGCACTTAGCGTTCTGGTCATGCGCGAGTGGTACGGCGACGGCCGTGTCGAGAGGGGAAGTCCGATGTCTGCTTTCGAGCCGGCCGAAGCAGAATGGGAGGCGCCGCGGAGGAAACGCGCCCCGTGGGGCGTGATAGCGCTGGTCCTCCTCACCGGCCTGGCCCTCATCCGCAACGGCTCGGGGGAATTCGACGTGGGACCGCCGCAGCCCGCCGGTGCGGCGGCCGCCGACACCCGGATGCCGGGCCCCGCCGTGGCCGCCGGGGTGCGGCCGCTGCCGTACGCGGTCGCCGACCGGGTCAGGATCCCGGCGATCCAGGTGGACGCGCCGGTGATTCCGGTGGGCCTGGACGCGGAGGGCTGGGTGGACGCGCCGCCGCCCCAGGACCCGAACCTGGCCGGCTGGTTCACCGGCGCCGTCTCCCCGGGCGAGAAGGGCACGGCGGTCGTCGTCGGCCATGTCGACAACGCGCAGGGACCGGCGGTGTTCTACGGGCTCGGGGCGCTGAAGAAGGGCAACCGCGTCGAGATCGCGCGAGGGGACGGGAAGACCGCCGTGTTCGAGATCTACGGCATCGAGGTCTTCGCGAAGAACGACTTCCCCGGCGACCGGGTCTACGCCTCCAAGGGCGGCGCGGAACTGCGGGTCATCACCTGCGGCGGCGGTTTCTCCAAGCAGAACGGCTACGACGGGAACGTGGTCGCCTTCACCCGCCTGGTCGAGGTCCGCTGAGCGGTCCCGTGTCCGGGCGGGCGGGGACCGCTCAGACGTACTGCCGGCGCGGCACGGTGACGTGGTATCCGGAGTCCAGCAGCTCCGGCAGGTAGGAGCGCAGGGCGCGCACGCTCTGCGAGCGGTCGCCCCCGGCGTCGTGCGAGAGCACCACGACGCCGGGGGCGGCGCCGTCCTCCACCCGGCCGACGATGGTGCGGGTGCCGGGCTCGGTCCAGTCGAGGGTGTCGACCGTCCAGGCCAGCGGCTCCATGCCCAGCTCGGCGCCGAGCTGGAAGGCGGCGCGGTTCCAGGCGCCGTAGGGTGCGCGGAACCACTCGGGGCGATCGCCGCAGGCCTTCTCGACGACGTCGCTGGTGCGTTCCATCTCGGAGCGGATCCGGCTCCGCCTCAGCCGGGTGAGCAGGGGGTGGGACCAGGTGTGGTTGCCGACCACGTGCCCCTCGTCGGCCATCCGGGACACCAGGTCCCTGTTGTAGGAGGCCATCTCGCCGCACACGAAGAACATCGCGCGCACCTCGTACCGGGCCAGGGTGTCGAGGATGTGCGGGGTGTAGCGGGGGTCGGGTCCGTCGTCGAAGGTGAGCACCATGGTGCGGCCGCGCCCGGACACGCGCAGCAGCGGTTCGCGCCGCACGGGCGTCCCGCCGGGCGCGGTGCGCGGCGGGCCGTAGCCGGTCAGCGGCCTCAGACGGTACTCGGAGGGCTTCAGCGGACGGCGGGCCGCCCGGGCGCCCGCGGCCGGCGGCGGCGCGGTGGCGGCCCGGTTCCCGGTGCCCGGTGTGCATGCCGCGGCCACACCGGCCGCGCCCAGGGAGACCGCGCCGGCCAGGAGGGCCCGGCGCCGGGTGAGCAACTGATCCTTCTGCATGACTCATCACTCGCCCCGCGGAGGGCCGACGCACATCGGCGACACCGGTGCGGCGGCACGATTTCACCCTTTGGGCGCAGTGCGGGGCGACCGGCCGCGGCGGACGCGTGGCGGCCCGGGTGGAGGACTCCGATAGCCTCGCTGCCGTGACGGAACAGCAGGCCCACCGGTTCGAACGGGGCACGGACGGCCCGAAGGTGATCGTGGCCGGCGTGGACGGCTCCGACTCCTCGCTGCGCGCGGCGGCGTACGCCGCCGGCCTGGCCCGCCGCCAGGGGGCTCTGCTGGCCCTGGTGTACGTGCAGCCGGTGCTGGCCGCGGGGGCGGCGCTCGGCGCGCCGGTCGCCGACACCACCGAGGAGATAGCCGAGGACCTGGTGGCGCACGTCAGGGACGCGATGGAGCGGATCAGGGGCATCTTCGACATCCGCTGGGAGTTCCACACGTTCCGCGGGGACCCGTACAACGGCCTGGTGAGGGCGGCCGACGACCTCAAGGCGGACGCGGTGGTGGTGGGCGCCTCCGAGCAGGCCGGCCACCGGTTCGTCGGCTCGGTCGCGGTCCGTCTGGTCAAGGCCGGCCGGTGGCCGGTCACCGTCGTGCCGTAGCGCGGCTCATCTCTCCAGCAGCATCCGCTGCAGCTCCCGGGCCGCCCGCGGCGGTGCCACGTCGCTGCGGTGGGCCAGGGCGATGGTGCGGTGCAGGCCCGGCCGGGCCAGCGGGGTGACGCGCAGGCCGTGGCCGGAGCGGGCGGCCACCATCCTCGGCACCACGGCCGTCCCGATGCCCGCCCGCACGAAGCCCAGCACCGCGTCCATCTCCCCGCCCTCCACCGCGAACTCCGGCTCGAAGCCCTCCGCCCGGCACGCCGTCACGGTCAGCTCGCGCAGGTCGTAGCCGTGCCGGAACATCACCAGGCGCTCGCCCTCCAGATCGGCGATGCGCACCGCGCGCCGCCCCCGCCCCGGCCTCGGGGCGTCCGGGGAGGAGACCACCACGAGGTCCTCGCGCAGCAGTTCCACCGTGGTGAGCGCGGGGGAGGGCGTCGGCAGCGGCAGCACCACCAGGGCGAGGTCCAGCGCCCCGCGGGCCAGCCCCCGTACGAGGTCGTGGGAGCCGCCCTCCTCGACCAGCAGCCGGACGCCCGGGTAGCGGTCGTGGAAGGCGCGCAGCACGTCCGGCAGCAGGCCGGTGCACAGGCTCGGTGTGGCGCCCAGCCGCACCCGGCCGCTGCGCAGCTGCGCGACCTCCTGCACCTCGTGCCGGGCGGTGTCCGCGTCGGCGAGGATCCGCCGGGCCAGCGGCAGCAGCGCCTCGCCCGCGTCGGTCAGCGTGATGTTCCCGCGCGCCCGCCGGAACAGATCGGCCCCCAGCTCCCGCTCCAGCGCCTTGATCTGCTGCGACAGCGACGGCTGTGCGACATGGACCAGATCCGCGGCCCGGGTGAAGTGCCGGGTCTCGGCGACGGCCACGAAGTACTGGAGCTGCTGGAACTGCATGCTGCCATCATAGGCGGGCCCTATCGAAACGAGCCGGACCATGTCTTGGACCGATGGGGTCCTCCGGCCCTAGCGTCTGGAGACATGGCTCAGGCAACGCGGACGGACCGACGGCCGTCCCTGGCACGCACCGTGTGGGACTCGACCGTCGGCAAGAAGACAGTGATGGCGGTCAGCGGCCTGATCATGCTGCTGTATCTCGTCGCCCACATGACCGGGAACCTGAAGATCTTCTTCGGGGCCGGCGAGTTCAACCACTACGCCCACTGGCTGCGCACCGTCGGCGAGCCGTTCATGCACTACGAGTGGACGCTCTGGGTCGTCCGCGTGGTGCTCGTCGCCGCCGTGGTCGCGCACGCCGTCTCCGCCTACCAGCTCAGCCGCCGCGACATCAGGGCCCGCCCCAGCAAGTACGTGCACCGGAAGCCGCGGGCGAGCTACGCCACCCGCACCATGCGCTGGGGCGGCGTCATCCTCGCCCTGTTCATCGTCTGGCACCTGCTCGACCTGACCACCGGCACCGTGCACTCCGGCGGCTTCGAGTCCGGCAAGCCCTACCAGAACGTCGTGGACACCTTCTCCACCTGGTACGGCAACGTCATCTACATCGTCGCGATGCTCGCCGTCGGACTGCACATCCGGCACGGCTTCTGGAGCGCCGCCCAGACCCTCGGCGTCGGCAGCCGCACCCGTGACCGCGCCCTCAAGACCATCGCCAATGCCCTCGCGCTGCTGCTCACGGCCGGCTTCCTCGCCGTCCCCGTGGGCGTCATGACCGGAGTGGTGAGCTGACCATGACTTCCTACACCGCTTACACGACCGGTGAGCCGGTCGCCGACACCAAGGCCCCCGCGGGACCGGTCCACGAGCGCTGGGACAAGCGCCGTTTCGAGGCCGGACTGGTCAACCCCGCCAACCGGCGGCGCAAGACCGTGATCGTCGTCGGCACGGGTCTCGCGGGCGGCTCCGCCGGCGCCACCCTCGCCGAACAGGGCTACCGCGTCGTCCAGTTCTGCTACCAGGACTCCCCGCGCCGCGCCCACTCCATCGCCGCGCAGGGCGGCATCAACGCGGCGAAGAACTACCGCAACGACGGCGACTCGGTCCACCGCCTGTTCTACGACACCGTCAAGGGCGGCGACTTCCGCTCCCGCGAGTCCAACGTCCACCGCCTGGCGCAGATCTCCGTCGAGATCATCGACCAGTGCGTCGCCCAGGGCGTGCCCTTCGCCCGCGAGTACGGCGGACTGCTCGACACCCGCTCCTTCGGCGGCGTCCAGGTCTCCCGCACCTTCTACGCCCGCGGCCAGACGGGCCAGCAGCTCCTCCTCGGCGCCTACCAGGCGCTCAGCAGGCAGATCGCGGCCGGCAACGTCGAGATGCACCCGCGCACCGAGATGCTCGACCTGGTCGTCGTCGACGGCCGGGCCCGCGGCATCGTCGCCCGGGACCTCGTCACCGGGAAGATCGACACGTACTTCGCGGACGCCGTCGTGCTCGCCAGCGGCGGCTACGGCAACGTCTTCTACCTGTCGACGAACGCCATGAACTCCAACGCCACCGCGATCTGGCGGGCGCACCGGCGCGGCGCCCACTTCGCCAACCCCTGCTTCACCCAGATCCACCCCACCTGCATCCCGCGCACCGGCGACCACCAGTCCAAGCTGACCCTGATGAGCGAGTCGCTGCGCAACGACGGACGGATCTGGGTGCCGAAGGCCAAGGGCGACGACCGGCCGCCGAACAGGATCCCCGAGGACGAGCGCGACTACTACCTGGAGCGCATCTACCCGTCCTTCGGCAACCTCGTGCCCCGCGACATCGCCTCCCGCGCCGCCAAGAACGTCTGCGACGAGGGCAGGGGAGTGGGACCGGGCGGACAGGGCGTCTACCTGGACTTCGCCGACGCCATCGCACGGATGGGCCGGAAGGCCGTCGAGGCCAAGTACGGCAACCTCTTCGACATGTACCAGCGGATCACCGACGAGGATCCGTACCGGGTGCCCATGCGGATCTACCCGGCCGTGCACTACACGATGGGCGGCCTGTGGGTCGACTACGACCTCCAGACCACCGTCCCCGGCCTGTTCGCCGTCGGCGAGGCCAACTTCTCCGACCACGGCGCCAACCGGCTCGGCGCCTCCGCGCTGATGCAGGGCCTGGCCGACGGCTACTTCGTCCTGCCGGCCACCGTCAACGACTACCTGGCCCGCACCCCGCACGAGGACGGGATCACCGCCGAGCACCCGGTGGTGCGGGAGGTGCTGGCCGAGACGGAGGACCGGCTCAACCTGCTGCTGGCCGTCGACGGCGACCGCACCCCCGACTCCTTCCACCGCGAACTCGGCGAGCTGATGTGGGAGTTCTGCGGAATGGCGCGGACCGACTCCGGACTGCGCAAGGCGCTCGAGCGCATTCCGCAGATCCGGGAGGAGTTCTGGCGGCGCATCAAGGTCCCCGGCACCGGCGAGGAGTTCAACCAGTCGCTGGAGAAGGCCAACCGCGTCGTCGACTACCTGGAGCTCGCCGAGCTGATGTGCCTCGACGCGCTGCACCGCGCCGAGTCCTGCGGCGGCCACTTCCGCGAGGAGTCCCAGACCCCGGACGGCGAAGCCGCCCGCAGGGACGACGAGTTCTCCTACGCCGCCGCCTGGGAGTTCACCGGCACCGGCGAGGCTCCCGTCCTGCACAAGGAAGACCTGGTCTTCGAGTACGTCTACCCCACCCAGCGGAGCTACGCATGAGGCTCACCCTGCGCGTCTGGCGGCAGAAGAACGCCGACGCCGACGGCGCCATGTCCACGTACGAGGTGGACGGCATCTCCCCCGACATGTCCTTCCTGGAGATGCTCGACACCCTCAACGAGGAACTCATCCTCAAGGGCGAGGACCCGGTCGCCTTCGACCACGACTGCCGCGAGGGCATCTGCGGCGCCTGCTCGCTCGTCATCAACGGCGACGCCCACGGACCCGAGCGCACCACCACCTGCCAGCTGCACATGCGGTCCTTCAAGGACGGCGACACCCTCGACGTCGAACCGTGGCGGGCGTCCGCCTTCCCGGTCGTGAAGGACCTGGTCGTCGACCGCTCGGCCTTCGACCGGATCATCCAGGCCGGCGGCTACGTCACCGCCCCCACCGGCTCCGCGCCCGAGGCCCACGCCACGGCCGTGCCCAAGCCGGACGCGGACCTCGCCTTCGAGCACGCCGAGTGCATCGGCTGCGGCGCCTGCGTCGCGGCCTGCCCCAACGGCGCGGCGATGCTCTTCACCTCCGCGAAGATCAACCACCTCAACGTGCTGCCGCAGGGCGCCCCCGAGCGCGAGACCCGGGTGCTGGACATGGTGGCGCAGATGGACGAGGAGGGCTTCGGAGGCTGCACCCTCGCCGGCGAGTGCGCCACGGCCTGCCCGAAGGGCATCCCGCTCACCTCCATCACCGGGATGAACAAGGAGTGGCTGCAGGCCACCCGCAAGGCCGCGAAGCGGTAGCGGCGGTCCGCACCCCAGAGACGTTCGCCGACAGGTGCGGACGGACGGGGCCGGGAGAGGTGCTCTTCCCGGCCCCGTCTCGCGTACCGCGCCGGCCCGCCGGCCCGGGCGCACGCCGTTCAACAACCCCACATCCACGCTCCCGGCACAGGTCACGCGGTCGCCAACCGGCATCGGAAGAACAGGAGCGGCGGACTGCACGACCCCGGTCCGCCCCCGCCCGGCCGTCCGCGGCCCGTGCCCAGGAGTCAGCCATGACCGGCGTCCCCACGCTCCACCGTCCCCCGCAGTCCCCGGCGCCCCTCCGCTACACCGTCACGCTCGCCCGCGACGAGGAGGACGTGCGTGCCGCCCAGCGGCTGCGGCACGACGTCTTCGCGGGGGAGATGGGCGCCCTGCTCTCCACCCCGCAGCCGGGGCTGGACGTCGACCCCTTCGACGCCTACTGCGACCACCTGCTGGTGCGCGAGGAGGTGAGCGGGCAGGTCGTCGGCACCTACCGGCTGCTGCCGCCCGAGCGCGCCGGGATCGCCGGACGGCTGTACGCGGAGGGCGAGTTCGACCTGTCGGCGCTCGACGCGATCCGGTCGTCCCTCGTCGAGGTCGGCCGCTCCTGCGTCCACCCCGACCACCGCGGCGGCGCGGTCATCGGCCTCATCTGGGCCGGCATAGCCCGCTACATGACCGACCACGGCCGCACCTGGCTGGCCGGCTGCTGCTCGGTCCCCCTCGCCGACGGAGGCGGCCTCGCCGCCGCCACCTGGGACCGGGTGCGGGCCAAGCACCTCGCGCCGGAGGAGTACCGGGTGCGCCCGCTGCTGCCCTGGGCGCCGAAGACCCCGGCCCCCGCCACGCCCGGTGAGCTGCCCGCCCTGCTCCGCGGCTACCTGCGGCTCGGCGCCTGGGTCTGCGGGGAGCCCGCGCACGACGTGGACTTCGGCGTCGCCGACCTCTACGTGCTGCTGCCGATGAACCGGGTCAACCCGCGCTACCTGCGGCACTTCCTCTCCCTCGTCCCCGCCTGATGAGCGTCTGGCTGCCGGGCGCGCCCTGCACCCCGAAGGGCTGTGTGGAACCGGCGGCGCCCACGGTGGCCGTACCGCTGGCGGTGCTGCGGCTGACCGCCGTCGGCGCGCTGCTGCTCGCCGGGATCGCGCTGCTGCCGCTGGGCCGGCGGATCCCGGCCGGAGCGGTGCGCCGCTGGTGCCGCTGGATCGTGGGGGCCGCCGGGGTACGGGTCCGCATCGCCGGCTCCGCCGTGCCCGGGGGCGGACTGCTGCTCGTCGCCAACCACATCTCCTGGCTGGACGTCCCGCTGCTCGCGGCGGTCCGCCCGGCCCGCATGCTGGCCAAGGCCGAGATACGGCGCTGGCCCGTCGCGGGCGCGCTGGCCGCGCGGGGCGGGGTGCTGTTCATCGACCGTGACCGGCTGCGCTCCCTGCCGGACACGGTCGCCGCGCTCGCCACCACGCTGCGCGGCGGCGCGGCGGTCGCCGTCTTCCCGGAGGGCAGCACCTGGTGCGGCCGGGCCCAGGGCCGCTTCCGCCGGGCCGTCTTCCAGGCGGCGCTGGACGCCGGGGTCCCGGTGCAGCCGGTGCGCATCCGCTACCGGGGGGTGCGCGGAACCCCGGCCACGGCGCCGGCCTTCGTGGGCGACGACACGCTGCTCGCCTCCCTGTGGCGCGTGGCGTCGGCCCGTGGTGTGGTCGCCGAGGTCGAGGTGCGGGACGCCCTTCCGCCGGGCCGTCACACCGACCGCCGCGCCCTGTCCCTGGCGGCGCAGCGGGAGGCGGTGCCGGTGCGGGCGGACGGTCACCACCAGTGAGCACTGTGGAAAATTAAGCACCCTTTGTCGCTTTTATTCCGTTTTTAGCCAGATGATCCGGAGAACCCGTGGGGGACGACCTCGAAAGGAGGGTGATGGACGATGATCACCCGCGAAGAGATCTCGATCCTGCTGGATCACCCGGTGTACGACGGGGACGGGAACAAGGTCGGCGACGCGAAGCACGTCTTCCTCGACGACGCGAGCGGACGCCCTGAGTGGGTGACCGTCAAGACGGGTCTGTTCGGTTCCAGCGAATCCTTCATTCCCATCCGTGACGCGGCCCTGGTGAAGGACCACCTGGAGGTCCCTTACCCCAAGGACAAGATCAAGGGCGCGCCCAACGTCGACATCGACGCGGGCGGCCACCTCTCGGTGGACGAGGAGCACCGTCTCTACGAGTACTACGGCATCGACTGGGGTTCGGTGCTGAGGGAGCCCGGGGAAGGCGACCGCGCCCCCGGCCGGGGCACGGCGGGAACCGCCGGGGCTGCCGGTGCCGCCGGTGCCGCGGGCGCGGCCGGTGCGGCAGGTGCGGCGGGCAGGTCCACCACCGCGGGCACCGCCGGAACCGCGGGCACCGCCGGAACGGCGGGCACGTCCGCGACCGCCGGCAAGGCCGGGGCGGCCGGAGCCGCGGGCGCCGCGGGGCGCCGCTCCGACGCCATGACCCGTTCCGAGGAGCGGATGCGGGTCGGTGTCGAGCGGCACGAGACCGGACGCGCCAGGCTGCGGAAGTACGTGGTCACGGAGGAGGTCCAGCAGACCGTGCCGCTGCGCCACGAGGAAGTACGCGTGGAGCGTGAGCCGATCACGGACGCCAACCGGGGCGAGGCCATGTCGGGCCCGGCCTTCAAGGAGGACGAGCACGAGGTCACGCTGCACGAGGAGCGTCCCGTCGTCGAGACCGAGGCGGTGCCCGTCGAGCGGGTCCGGATGACCACGGAGGAGAAGACCAGGGAGGAGACCGTCCGGGGCCGGGTGCGCAAGGAGCGGATCGAGGCCGAGACGGAGATGAACGACGAAGCGGGCCGCGGGCGCCGCGACACCCCGGGCCGTGACGTCCCCAGGAAGGGCCGCCCGTAGAACACCGCCCCACCACCCCCCCATGACGCGCCGGCACAGCACCGGCGCGTCCCGCTGTTCCCGCTAGGGTGGGCGGGTGATCGCCCGCAACGAGCTTCCGCTGGCCGTGTTCGACCTCGACAACACCCTCGCCGACACGGCTCACCGGCAGCACTTCCTGGAGCGCAGGCCCCGGGACTGGGACGGCTTCTTCGCCGCCGCGCCGCAGGACCCCCCGCTCGCCGAGGGGCTCGCGCTGGTGCGCGAGCACGCGCGGGAGTGCGAGATCGTCTACCTCACCGGCCGTCCCGAACGCTGCCGGCGTGACACGCTGGACTGGCTCGCCGCCCAGCAACTCCCCGAAGGCGAGGTGCACATGCGGCAGAACGCCGACCGCCGCCCCGCCCGCCACACCAAGCTGGCGATCCTGCGCCGCCTGGCCCGCACCCGGACGGTCCGTGTCCTGGTGGACGACGACGAACTCGTCTGCCTGGACGCCCGGCGGGCCGGCTTCACCGTCGTCCAGGCGCGCTGGACGGCTCCGTCCGGGGAACTCGAGGACGCGCAGGAGCGCGAAGGGAGGACCTGACCCCGGCCGGCCGCCGGGCCGGGTTCAGGTCAGCCCGTCTCCTCCAGGCGGAAGCCCACCTTCAGCCCCACCTGCCAGTGCGCGACCCGTCCGTCCTCGATCTGGCCGCGGACCTGCGTCACCTCGAACCAGTCCAGATTGCGCAGCGTCTGCGAAGCGCGCTCGATGCCGTTGCGCACGGCCCCGTCGACGCCCTCGGGCGAGGTCCCGACGATCTCGGTGACCCGGTAGATGTGGTTCGACATACGACTGCTCCTCTCACGTCACTCCACCGTGCCCCACACCGTCCCGCGGCGCGAGACGTCGGACCGTTCGCCTGACGCCCTTGACCTACGCATTGGTCCATACCAAGATGCTGAGCACCCGCCCGAGCCGCGCTCGCCCCCCACGTCGGGCCCCGCCCTGTCCGTCAGACAGAAAACAGGACCCCCGTGAGACGCCGTCTGCTCGCCCTTGTCTGTGTGTCCGCAACCCTGCTCAGCGGCTGCGGCCTCGTACCCGGCGGCGGCACCGAACGGCGCACGGTCACCGTGTGGCTGATGCAGCACAGCGCCTCGCAGGAGTATCTGGACCGTTTCACCGAGGAGTTCGAGCGCGAGCACTCGGGGCTCGACCTCGACATCCGCGTCCAGGAGTGGACCGGCATCGGCGAGAAGGTGCAGAAGGCTCTGGAGGAGGACGCGGCGGACGGCCCCGACGTCATCGAGGTCGGCAACACCCAGGTCGCCACGTACGCGGAGGGCGACGGACTGCTCGACCTCACCCTGGAGTCCATGCGGGACTGGGGCCGCGAGGAGTGGCTGCCCGGCCTCGCCGAACCCGGCCGGTGGGGCTCCCAGCAGTACGGCATCCCCTGGTACGCCGCCAACCGCGTCGTCATCTACCGCAAGGACCTCTTCCGCGAGGCCGGCGTCACCGCACCGCCGAAGACCCACGACGAGTGGCTCGCCCTCACCGAGAAGCTCCACACCGGCGGCAACCAGGGCATCTACCTCGCAGGCCAGGACTGGTACACGCTCGCCGGCTTCATCTGGGAGGAGGGCGGAGAGCTCGCCACCGAGCGGGACGGCGTCTGGCGCGGCGCGCTGGACAGCCCGGCCGCACTGCGCGGCATGGACTTCTACCGCCGGCTCCAGGCGCTCGGCGACGGCCCCGTCGACGCCGACGAGGAACACCCGCCGCAGGCGGGGGTGTTCGCCGAGGGCAAGGTCGCGCAGATCATCGCCGTCCCGGGCCTCGCCAGCGCCATCCTGAAGCAGAACCCGGACCTGGAGGACGAGTTGGGCTACTTCCCCGTCCCCGGCCGGACAGCCGGCCGGCCCGGCGCCGTCTTCACCGGAGGCTCAGACCTCGTGGTGCCGGCGAACACCGACACCGAGGAGGGCGCCATCGAGGTCGTCGCCGCGCTCACCGGCGCGCGGTGGAACACCGAACTGGCCCGCACCATGAACTACGTGCCCAACAAGGCCGGGCTCGCCGACTCGGCGGCGGGGGAGGAGGGGGTCGCCGCCATGGCGGCCGGAGCCGCACAGGGCCGGGCGACCCCCGCCACACCCCAGTGGAGCGCGGTCGAGGCCGACAACCCGATCAAGCAGTACATGACGAAGGTGCTCACCGGCTCCGACCCGGCCACCGAGGCCCGGCGTGCGGCCCGGCGCATCACCGAGGAACTGGCCTTCGACTAGCGGTCAGCGCGCGACGCTCAGCGACAGCGCGAACCGTGCCTCCTCGTCCGTCCACCAGTGGGTCAACTCCAGCCCGGCCACCGACAGTTCGTGCCGCACTCCCTCCTTGCGGAATTTCGCCGACACCTCGGTGCGCAGTTCCTCGCCCGCCGCGAAGTCCACGGCGAGTTCCAGGGCGGGGATCTTCACCGTCTGCGCGGTGAGCGAGCGCAGCCGCATCTCGATCCACTCGTGCCCGGCGTCCCACACCGCCACATGGCCGAAGGCGGCGGGATCGAAGTCGGCGCCCAGCTCGCGGTTGACGACGGACAGCACGTTCCTGTTGAACGCGGCCGTCACGCCGGCCGCGTCGTCGTACGCCCGGACCAGCACCTCCTCGTCCTTCACCAGGTCGGTGCCGAGCAGCAGCGCGTCGCCCGGCGCGAGCAGCCCGCGGACGGCGGCGAGGAACCCGGCGCGCTCGGCGGGCAGCAGATTGCCGACGGTGCCGCCGAGGAACGCCACCAGCCGCGGCCCCGGCGTGGCGGGCAGCGTCAGCGGAGCGGTGAAGTCGGCGATCAGCGCGTGCACGTCCAGCCCCGGCCGGTCGGCGGCCAGCGCCCGGCCGGCCAGGGTGAGGGCGCTCTCGCTGACGTCGACGGGCACATAGGTGTGCAGCCCGGTGAGGGCGTCCAGCAGATGGCGGGTCTTCTCCGAGGAACCGGAGCCCAGTTCCACCAGGGTGCGGGCGCCGGACGCGGCGGCGATCTCGCCGGCGCGGGCCAGCAGGATCTCGCGTTCGGCGCGGGTCGGGTAGTACTCGGGCAGCGCGGTGATCTCCTCGAACAGCTCGCTGCCGTGCGCGTCGTAGAACCACTTCGGCGGCAGCGTCTTGGGGCTGCCGGTCAGGCCCTCGCGGACGTCGGCGCGAAGGGCGGCGTCGGTGGCGTCCTCGGGCAGGGTGCGGGTGAGAAGGAACGGACTCACGTGAGGGGCTCCTTGAGCGGGGTCAGCAGGACGTCCGTACGGCTCGCCGCGAGCAGCGTGCGGTCGGGGACCTCACACCAGTGCGGATCGTCGTCGTAGGGCTCGGAGGCGACGACGGTGCCCCCGCCGGGCCGTGTGAGGTACCACAGCGTGTCGCCCCAGGCGGTCGCGGTGACGGTGTAGCCGTTGGTGAGCAGCAGGTTGAGCCGGGACCCGGGAGCCGCCTCGGCGACCTCCAGGACCGTGTCGGCCAGCGCCTGCCCCTCCTGGTCGCCGGCCCGCAGCCGGGCGAGCACCAGCGCCCACACGAACGCGGAGTCGTTGCGGGCCTCCAGGGACAGCATGTCCGCGGCGGGCAGCGACGGAACCAGCGGCGCGAGCGAGCCGGGCCAGCCGGGCACCGCCCCGTTGTGGCTGAACAGCCAGGTCCCGGCGGCGAACGGCGCCGCCGCGGCCTCCGCGTCGGCGCCCGACAGGGTCGCGTCCCGTACGGCGGCGAGCAGCGCCGGGGTCCGTACGACGCGGGCGAGATCGGCGAACGACAGGTCCGCCCAGACCGGCCCGGCCCGGCGGTACCGGGCAGGCACCGGATCGCCCTCGGCGTACCAGCCCACGCCGAAGCCGTCCGCGTTGACCGTGCCGTACCGCTGCCGCCGGGGCGCCCACGACTGCCGGTACAGACCGTGCGGGGGCCGTACCAGCAGCTCGCCCAGCGGCTCCTCGGGCCCCACGTAGGCCACATGACGGCACATCAGATCTCCTCCGAGCGCGCCGTGCGGAACCCGGAGAAGATCTGCCGCCGCACCGGAAGGTCCCAGTTGCGGAACGTGCCCCGGCAGGCCACCGCGTCCACGGCGAACGAACCGCCGCGCAGCACCTTGTGGCCCGGCCCGAAGAACACCTCCGAGTACTCCTTGTACGGGAACGCCCTGAACCCCGGGTACGGCAGGAAGTCGCTCGACGTCCACTCCCACACGTCGCCGATCAGCTGCCGCACCCCGAGCGGCGACTCGCCCGCCGGGTAGCTTCCGGCCGGCGCCGGGCGCAGATGCCGCTGGCCGAGGTTGGCGTGCTCGGGGGTGGGCTCGGCGTCGCCCCAGGGGTAGCGCGCCGAGCGGTCGCCGGCCGGGTCGTACCGGGCCGCCTTCTCCCACTCGGTCTCGGTGGGCAGCCGGCGCCCGGCCCAGCGGGCGTAGGCGTCCGCCTCGTACCAGCACACGTGCAGCACCGGCTCGTCCGGCGGCACCGCCTCGGTGACGCCGAACCGGCGCCGCAGCCACTGCCCGCCGTCCCGGCGCCAGAAGAGCGGAGCGGTGATCGCGTTGCGGCGGACGTGGGCCCAGCCCTCGGCGGTCCACCAGCGGGGCTCGTCGTAGCCGCCGTCCGCGATGAACGCCTGGTACGTGGCGTTCGTCACCGGGGTGGTGTCGATGCGGAAGGGTGCCACCTCACGGCGGTGCGCGGGGCGTTCGTTGTCCAGCGCCCACGGCTCGTCGGAGGTGCCCATGGTGAACGGGCCGCCCGGCACGAGGACTTCGGACGGACCGGTGAACAGCGGCACCGGCTCCGGGTCCGGGGCCGTCAGCGCCCGCGGTCCCCGGCGCAGCTGATGGGTGATCAGCATCGTCTCGTCGTGCTGCTGTTCGTGCTGGGCGATCATCCCGAAGGCGAAGCCCGCCTCCGTCAGCCGCGTTCCGTCGAACGCGGCGGCCTCCAGCACGTCCAGCGCCCGGCCGCGGACGTCCGCGGCGTACCGGCGGGCCTCGTCAGGCGGCAGCAGCGGCAGGCTCGGGCGCTCGGCGCGCGGGTGCTCGAAGGCGTCGTACAGGCCGTCGATCTCGGGCCGTATCGCCTCGTGGCCGGCGACGGCCCGCAGCAGCCACTGCTCCTCCTGGTTGCCGATGTGCGCGAGGTCCCACACCAGCGGCGACATCAGCGGCGAGTGCTGTGCGGTCAGTTCGGGCTCGTCGACGCAGCTGGTGAGCAGCGTGGTGCGGTCCCGGGCCGTGATCAGCGAGGCGACCGCGCGCTCGCGCAGGGCTTCGGCGTCGAGGGCGGGGTCGGTCATGAGGGGGTGTCCTTCCCGTGCGTGCGCTGGGGCAGGGGGTGCGCGCCGCGGGCCGCCGCACGCAGCTCGTCGAGCGAGTCGTCGGCCGGGCAGCGGCCCCGGGCCACATGGCGGTCCCGGTACGCCCCGACCGCGTCGACGACCTCGGTGGTGGCGCCGAGCCGGGGCAGGGCGCGCAGCGCCGCCGCGAAACAGACGGCGGCCACCTCCCGCAGCTCCGGATCGGCCAGTCCGACGCGCGCCGCGTCCCGCCAGAGGGGATTGTGCGGCGCCGGCATGCCGTGCGCCCGCTCGGCCAGCGGCTTCACCGCCCGGTAGGCGGTCTCGGCGGCCTCCGGGTCGTCGAACAGGGCCGCGGCCACGGCCAGGGGCACCATCCAGCCGTCGTCACCGGGCTGCGCGTCGATCATGCGCAGCTCCAGGTGGCCGCGCGGCCGGACCGGCGGGAACAGGGTCGTGGCGTGGTAGTCGAGGTCGTCACGGGTCGGCGGCCGGGGCGATCTGGTCCACTCCCGGAAGGTCAGCCCCTCGGGCACGTCCCACGGCCCGTCGTCGCGCCGCACGCACATCACGGGCGAGTCCAGGACGTGCCGGGCCCAGGCGCCCCGCGGGTCGGCGTCCAGGACCGGGCCGCCCGCCCGGCCGGTGCCGATCTGCGCCCAGCGCAGCTGCCGCGTGGACAGCCAGCCGGTCGGCCGCCCGCCGGCGATCGGGGAGTTGGCGAACGCGGCGACCAGCACCGCGCCCAGCTGGTGCGCCAGCCACCAGCGCCGTACATGGCCGAGGGGGCCGGGCTCCTCGTACCCGGCGTCCAGGCACACCTGCACCGACGCGGAGGTGCACATCATGGCCCGGCCGGCGGAGCCGGTGCGGTCGAGACAGGCCTCCATGGCGTCGTAGCGCGGTGCGCGCAGGAAGCGGCGCGGCGTGTGCCAGGGGTCGTGGCCGAGACCGACGATGGCCAGACCGTCCCGGCGGAGCACCGCGCGTACCGCGTCGAGGTCGGCGGAGACGGTGCCGACGCACTCCATCAGGGAGGCGGCGGGCGGCGAGCTGAGCTCCAGCTGGCCGCCGGGCTCGACGGTGAGCGCCGACCTCAGGGGCACGATTCGCAGTGCGGCGTAGACCGCCTCGAGTCGTTCGGGTGACACGGGGAGCCGCGGGTCCCGCAGCTCGTGGACGAGCCATTCCACCTCGACACCGAGGCGGCGCGGCGGTCCGGTCTTGAAGCAGATGCCCCGGACCAGGGCCTCCACCTCGGCTTCTGTGACGGCGGTACGCGGGTCCGCACAGCCGTCCGACGGATCGGACATGTCGGGATCCTCCTGAGATTCCACCATGTCGTCGGCCCGGAGCCTCGTCTGTCCCGGCCGACATGAACTCGTCCACCCAAAACCTTCGAGTCGCCGGGCACAAGGGCGCCTGGCGGGGCGTCCCGGGTCCGCAATCCCTTCGTCCGGCCTGTTCCCGGCGGCTTTCCCGCCCTGCCCCGGGCCTTCCCGGGAGGCGGAAACTCCGTTGCGCCGCATCACCAGCATCGCTCACGATGCCTGCATGAGCACGACGAGGGGGACCGCGCGGTGCGCGGTCACGGCGGCTACGGGGGTGGCGCCGTGAGCGCGCGCCTGCGGGGGATCGCCCGGGAGACCGAGCGGATCGTGGCGGCGGGCGGTTACCGGGCGCCCGGCGGGCACGAGGTGTCCGTCGCGGCTGCGGTCGAGGCCGCGGCCGGCGGAACGCGGACGTTCGGGCCGCGACCGGTTCCCGTCCCGGCGTTCCAGCCGGTCGGGACCCGGTTCGAGGTGACCGGCGAGAGCAGCCTGGAGGCCGCACGGCGGCTCACCGGCCCGGTGGCCGTGCTGAACTTCGCCTCCGCCCGCAACCCCGGCGGGGGATACCTCAACGGCGCCCAGGCCCAGGAGGAGGCCCTGTGCCGCGCCTCCGCGCTGTACGCCTGCCTGCTGCGGGCCGAGGGGTACTACGACCACCACCGCGCCCACCGCGACCCGTTCTACACGGACCGCGTGATCCACTCACCCGCCGTGCCGGTCTTCCGCGACGACCGCGGAAACCTCCTGGACGAGCCGTTCACGGCCGGTTTCCTCACCTCGCCGGCGCCCAACGCCGGGGTGATCCTCTCGAGGACGCCGGAGCAGGCGGAGCGGCTGCCGGGCGCCCTGGCCGTACGCGCCGGGCGGGTCCTGGAGACCGCCGCCGCCCACGGCTACCGGCGGCTCGTGCTGGGCGCCTGGGGCTGCGGGGTGTTCCGCAACGACCCCGCCCAGGTGGCGGCGGCGTTCCGGAGCCACCTGGAGCCGGGCGGGCGCTTCGCGGGCGCGTTCGCCCACGTCGTGTTCGGCATCCTGGACCGCACCCGCGACGCCGTGGTCCGCGCCGCGTTCGACCGCGCGTTCGCGGACCTGCTGTCCGGGCCGCCGGCGCCGGTCAGTTCCAGCCGTACCGCTCCCGCAGCCGCTGACGCACGAGGTTGAACCGCATCCGGTCCAGCGCGCACGCCTCCCGGCGCATGCCGTCGTCGTGCAGCCGCAGCACGCGGTCCACGTCCACCCACGAGTCGCGGCCCGAGCGGTCCCACGGCCCGCTGCCGATCGGCACCCACTCGCGGTCACCGTCGCGCCGCCGGCTGGACAGCTGCACGGCGAGGACCGTCCCGCCCGCCTCGCGGGCCACGACGAGCACCGGGCGGTCCTTGCCCCGTCCGTCGTTCTCCTCGTAGGGGACCCAGGTCCAGACGATCTCCCCCGGATCGGGGTCCCCGTCGTGCGCGGGCGAGTACTCGGTGCGCACCCGGCCCACCTCGCGGGGCTCGGCCTCGACGGTGGCGGAAGGGCCGTGGCGGCCCGGGGTGTTCTCAGGGCTGAAGGCGGTCACAGGCGTACCGTACGGCACCCCGCGGGGCGTGCCGCAGGCGGCCGGTGATCTTCAGACGGCGCCCGTCAGCTCCCGTCCCGTGACCATCTCGGCGTCGATCCGGATGAACACACCGTCCCGCATCGGCATCCAGGAGCGCGGGCCGGTGCGCAGCAGACGCCCGTGCTCGGCGGCGTCGGTCACCACGGCGGCGCGGCCCGTGACCACCACGCTCCAGCCGGACCGGCTCCCGGCGTCGAAGTCGTCGGCCTCGAAGGCGACGACGACCCCGTCGACCGCCCGCACCAGGTCGGACGCGGCGGACGTGCACAGCACCACCGCGGAGTCCGTGTCCAGGGCGAAGTTGACGGGGAGCACGGCAGGCAGGGCCTGCCGCGTGTAGACGACGCGCCCGACCGGCGCCTTGGCCAGCAGGCGCAGACACTCCTGGCGTTCGAGCGGCCGGAAGCCATTGCTGTGGATCATTGCTCCATCGTCGGCGGCGGACCCGGCCCGGGCTAGGGCCGGACGGCCCTGATA
This sequence comes from Streptomyces fungicidicus, assembly GCF_003665435.1. Classification (NCBI taxonomy): domain Bacteria; kingdom Bacillati; phylum Actinomycetota; class Actinomycetes; order Kitasatosporales; family Streptomycetaceae; genus Streptomyces; species Streptomyces fungicidicus. The sequence continues at coordinate 735,034 of NZ_CP023407.1, read as the reverse complement.
CCGGCCCGGCCGCGGTCCCCGTACACCTCGAAGCCGTCGAGGCCCAGCGGATGGGGGCCGGAGCGGCGGTGGGACGTCATCCGCACCCACCGGGCCGTCACCGGGCGGGTCAGCTGGATGTTCACCACGCCGCCGGTGCCTGCCGCGGTGCGGTAGACGCTGGTCCACTCGGCGTTGTCGGTGCTGGTCTCGACGACGAACTCGAGCGGGTAGCTCGGCCGGACGTCCCGGCCGGCCGTGCGGCCGTGCGGGCCGTCCAGGAAGGGCGGGGTGAACACCGGGTCGCTCGCGTCGGCCGTGAAGGCCAGCCTGATCCAGTCCACCTCGCAGACGGCCCGCAGGTCGACCGCGAACGAACCCGGGTCGGGCGCGTGCTGTTCTGTCATGAATGTGAGGTCCCGTCAGAACGGTATGACAACGTTGCCAAAGGCTGTGACGCGCGCTCCCTCATGTCAAGTCCCGGGACCGCCGCACCCTCGCGCCGGGCCCCGGCGGACCCGCTCGGCACAATACGCGCGAGCGAACATGTCTGAGCCGGCTTTGCAGGTGGAACCCGGGTGGCATGGGCAGGACCGCACTGATCGTCATCGACATGATCAACACCTACGACCATCCGGACGCCGACCGGCTGATCCCGTCCGCGGAGTCGGTCGTGCCGGCCGTCTCCGGCCTGCTGCGGCGGGCCCGGCGGCGGGGCGTCCCGGTGATCTACGTCAACGACAACTTCGGCGAGTGGCGCTCGCACCACGGCGAGCTGCTCGACCACGCACTGGCGGGACCGCACGCGGACCTGGTGAAGCCCCTGGTGCCGGACGACGCGTCGCTCTTCGTCGTGAAGGCCCGGCACTCCATCTTCTTCGAGACCCCGCTGGGGTATCTGCTCGGACAGCAGGGCATCGACCGGCTGGTGCTGTGCGGCCAGGTCACGGAGCAGTGCGTCCTGTACTCCTCGCTCGACGCGCACATCAGGCACCTCCATGTGATCGTCCCGCGCGACGCCGTCGCCCACATCCACGCCGATCTGGCGGACGCCGCCCTGCGGATGATGGAACGCAACATGGGTGCGCGGGTGTGCGACAGCGACGAACTGTGGAACGACGCGCCGTGACGCGCACGCGCCGGCCGACACCGGTCGCATGAGCCGTCCCCCCGCCCCGCCCCGCGAGCTCCGCCCCTATCTCGGCGAACTGGTCGACCGCACCCGCGCCGTCTGCGGCCCCCGTCTGGTGAGCGTCCTGGCCGTCGGGTCCGTCGCGCTCGGCGACTACCGGCACGGACGCAGCGACGTCGACGTGACGGTCGTGGTGGACGACTCGCTGCCGCGACGGGCGCTGCCCGAGCTGGTCGGGGCGCTGGCCCACCCCGCACTGCCCTGTCCCGCGGCCGGGCTGGAACTGGTCGTCTACCCGGCGGGCTTCGCCGCCCGCCCGTCCGGCGGCGCGGGGTACCTGCTGGACCTCAACACCGGGCCGTCACTGCCCGAGCGGGCCGCCTACGACCCCGGCGAGGGCCCCGCGTTCTGGTACGTCCTCGACCGGTCGATCGCCCACCAGTGCGGCCTCCCGCTGTTCGGCGCCCCGGTGCGCGGGGTGATCGCCGCACCGGGGCGGTCCGCCGTGCTCGCCGCGCTCCGCGCCTCCGTGCGGGAGCACGCCGAGGGCGAGGGACACGTCGCCGACAACCGGGTGCTCAACGGCTGCCGTTCGGCGGTGTACTGCCGCACGGGCCACTGGTTCGCCAAGCGTGCGGCCGCCGAGGCCGTCGCCGCCGCGGAGCCGGACTTCCGGCCGCTGATCACGGACGCGCTGCGGAGCTTCGCCCGTCCCCGGGAGGCCGCGCCCGCACTGCCCGCGGCGGCCGTCGGCGACTTCCTCGGCTGGGTGGCCGGGCAGGTGGACGCGGCCGCCGGGACCGGGGGAGGTCCCGGCGCGCCCTGACCGCCGACCGCGGCGGGAGTTCCGGTGGCCGCTCGACAGCCGTGCGTCCCGGTGCCTACCCTGTCCCCGCGGCATCGCGTGTCGGTCACCGGTCGGGTGAGGCATGGAGGCGCCGCGAATGCCCATGGAGGCATTGACAGCATGTCAGTCGAGTTCAATCACACCATCGTTCTCACCCGTGACCGGGAGAGCTCCGCGCGTTTCCTCGCCGGGATCCTGGGACTGGAGGTCGGGGAGCCGGCCGGGCCGTTCCTTCCGGTGACCACCGCCAACGGCGTCACCCTGGACTTCTTGACCCTGGACATCGAGATCCCGGTACAGCACTACGCGTTCCTCGTCTCCGAGGACGAGTTCGACGCGATCCTCGGCCGGCTCGTGGACGGCGGCATCCCGATCCAGGCCGATCCGCACGGCAGGCACCCGGGCCGCATCAACCGCAACGACGGCGGACGCGGCGTCTACTTCCGGGATCCGGCGGGCCACGGCCTCGAGGCCCTCACCCGCCCCTACGGCACCGACCCGGACTCCCCGCTGAACGGCGTCACGGAGGAGATCCCCGGGGCGGCCCGGTAGACCCGGAGGGGCGGGCGGCCCGCCGCCGGTTTACTCCCCGCGCAGCGGGCTACGCGGCGGACACGGGGAGTCCAGGCCGGCCACGTACCGGGAGGTGCCCATGACCACGCGGATACGGGACGTGATGTCCGCGGACACCGCGTCCGTCGAGCCCATGACGACGGTGGCGCGGGCCGCGCGCCTGATGCGCGAGCGGGACATCGGCGACGTCCTGGTGGCGTACGACTGTGATCTGTTCGGCGTGCTCACCGACCGCGACATCGTGCTGAGGGGTGTCGCCGAGGGTCGCGACCCCGAGGCCACGACCGTCGGTTCCCTGTGCACGCGCCCGCCCCTGGTGACCCTCGATCCCGAGGACACCACCGATCACGCCGTCGAACTGATGCGTGAGTACGCGGTCCGGCGGCTCCCGGTGGTGGAGCACGGCGGCTGCCCGGTGGGCATGGTCAGCCTCGGCGACCTCGCCGTCACGGAGGACCCGCACTCCGCCCTGGCGGACATCAGCGCGGCGGAGCCCACGCACTGACGGGGCGCTCAGCGCTGGTAGAGCCCCACCAGGGTGCCGCTCGCCAACTGCCTCTGCTCGACCGCCTCGTGCACCTGGTCCGCGCGGGGCGCGTCGGGCAGGACGCAGGGTTCGGCGAGGGCGTAGAGGCGGAACAGGTAGTGGTGGGCGTCGTCGCCCGGAGGGGGGTGGGGGCCGCCCCAGCCGCGGTCGCCGTATCCGTTCACGAGTTCGGTGCCACGGAGGGGGCTCTGGCCCGCGGCCACTCCGCCGCTGTGGGGGTCGATGCCCACCACTATCCAGTGCACGAAGGTGCCGGACGGGGCGTCGGGGTCCTCGCAGAGGAGGACCAGTTCGGTCGCGTCGTCCGGTACGCCGTTCCAGGCGAGGGGAGGGGAGACGTTGGGGCCCTCGTAGGAGTGACGGCGGGCGAGGAAGGCGTGGTCGTTGAAGGCGTCACTGCCGATGTCTATGCCGTTCATGTGGCCCGGGGTACCCCGTGACATCCCGGCGTATTCGGGGCGTGCGGGGTGCCCGGGACGGTGGTTCCTCGCCCCCGCCGCCCCTTCCCGTCCCGTCCCCGGGGGCGCTGCCCCCGGACCCCCGCTCCTCAAACGCCGGAGGGGTTGGACGGTACGCCGGGCGGGCTGGACGGTACGCCGGAGGGGTTGGACGGTACGCCGGGCGGGCGGGACAGCGTGCCGGAGGGGCTGGACGGCGCGCCGGAGGGGTTGTTCGTGGTTGTCACGCTTCTACCGTGAGGGCGCACGACCAGCCGTACGGGCCCGGGTGGATGCGCAGGTCCTCCCAGGCCACCGCCGTGGGCGGGGGGCCGGTGAGCCTCACGTCGGTGAGGGCGGCCAGTGCCAGCCGTACGTCCAGTCCGCCCTCGGCCGCGTCCGCCTCCACGTCGACCGGGACCTGTCCGTGCTCCTCCAGCCGGTAAAGGATCTCGTCCAGCAGGGAGGCCAGAAGATCGTCGTCGCTGGACTCTTCCAGACGGACGCGGCCCACGCCGGTCGGCCGCACCCCGGAGACGTCGGCGAAGCACTCCACCATCGCCGCCACCGCCTCCGCGAGACAGTTCTCCCTGCTCGCCGCCCAGGCCTCGATGCGGACCTCGTCCTCCTGCGACACCGCCCGGTGCCCGTTCGCGTAGTCACCCGTGTCACCGACCATGGATCTCGCCTGCCCGAGTCGCGCCCGCCCATGCCCCGTGAGGTGCTTCGCGCGGAGGCGGGAGGGGTACACGGGTGCGGAACAGGTGCCTCAGGTGCCGTCTTCGTGCGGAGGGAGTGCATCCGTCATGCGGTTCCGTGACCGCCGGCAGGCCGGCCGTGAACTGGCCGCGCGGCTGCGGGAGAGGCGGGACGAGGGGGCCCTGCCCGACCCGGTCGTGCTGGCCCTGCCCCGCGGCGGCGTCGCCGTCGCCGCCGAGGTCGCCCACGCGCTCGACGCCCCGCTCGACGTCCTCGTCGTACGGAAGATCGGCGCGCCCTTCCACGAGGAGTTCGGCGTCGGCGCGATGGCCGGCGACGGGGTTCCGGTGTTCGACGAGGACTCCCTGTTCCGGCTGGGCCTGAGCGAGTCCGATCTCGCGGCCGTCGTCGCGCGCGAGCGCGCCGAACTGCGGCGCCGCGAGGAGCGCTACCGCCAGGGCCGCCCGCCGCCCGACACGCGCGGAAGGACCGTGATCGTCGTCGACGACGGACTGGCCACCGGTTCGACCGCCCGCGCCGCGCTGCGCGCCGCGCGGGCCCAGGACCCCGGCCGTCTCGTGCTGGCCGTTCCGGTCGGCGCCGCGGAGGGCCTCGCGCTGATGCGCTCCGAGGCCGACGAGGTGCTCTGTCTGCACGAGCCGGCCGCGTTCATGGCGGTGGGCCAGTGGTACGAGGAGTTCGACCAGCTGACGGACGAGGACGTCCTGGACGCGCTGCACCAGCGGCAGGCGTAGCCGGGGGTCAGACGACCCCGGCCGCGCGCAGGGCCTCGATCTCCTCGGCGGAACGGCCCAGTTCCCTCAGGATCGACTCCGTGTGCTCGCCGACGGCCGGCACCGGGTCCATGCGCGCCGGCAGACCGGCGAGGTCGGCGGGCGGCAGCAGCGCCTCCACGGTGGCGCCCGGCACCGCCACCTCGCGCCAGCGGTCGCGGGCGGCGAGCACCGGGTGGTCGAGGAAGGCGGCGACGTCGTTGACCCCGGCGCAGGCGACGCCGATCGCCTCCAGTTCCTCGAGCAGCTTCGCGGCGTCCTGGCGGGCGACGCGCTCGGCGATGACCGTGTTCAGTTCGTCCCGGTGGGCCACGCGGTCGGAACCGGTGGCGAAGCGGGGATCGGCGGTCAGCTCCGGCCGGCCGAGGAACTTCTCGCACAGCGCGGCCCACTCGCGCTCGTTCTGGACGGAGAACAGCACCTCGCGTCCGTCGGCGGCCCGGTAGGTGCCGTACGGGGCGATGGTGGCGTGCTGGGTGCCCAGCCGCGGGGGCTGCGCGCCGCCGTAGCGGGTGTAGTACGCGGGCTGGCCCATCCACTCGGCGAGCGCCTCGAACAGGGACACCTCCACCGGGTGCGCCGTGCCCGTGGTGGCGCGCGTGTACAGGGCGGTGAGCACCCCGCTGTAGGCGTACATCCCGGCGGCGATGTCGGCGACGGAGATGCCCGTGCGGGCCGTCCCCTCCGGTGTCCCGGTCAGCGACACCAGTCCCGTCTGGCACTGCATCAGCAGGTCGTACGCCTTGCGGTCCGCCCAGGGGCCGTCCGTGCCGTACCCGGAGACGGTGCACGGGATCAGCCGCGGGTAGCGGCGGGTCAGCTCCTCGGCGCCCAGACCGAGCCGGCCGGCCGCGCCCGGAGCCAGGTTCTGCACGAACACGTCGGCGTCCTCGAGCAGTCCGTGCAGGATCTCGCGGCCGCGCGGGTCCTTCAGATCCAGCGTGAGGGACTCCTTGGAGCGGTTGATCCAGACGAAGTAGCTGGAGTGGCCGTGCACGGTGGTGTCGTAGCGGCGGGCGAAGTCCCCCTCGCCAGGCCGCTCCACCTTGATCACCCGGGCGCCGAGGTCGGCCAGTTGCCGGGTGGCGTAGGGCGCGGCCACCGCCTGCTCCACGCTGACCACCGTGACCCCGGTCAAGGGGAGTTTCCGCACGTCGACGCCTCCTGCCTGCTCCGGCCTCGATTAGTACGGCCGGGGCGGGCCCCTGTCAACGGCCTCCCCGGCGGCTCACTGTCCGGCGGCCCGGCTCCAGACGTCCGCGGGCCGGCTGCGGGAGACGATGCGGGCGCCGCGCCCGTCGACGGCACGGACCTGCAGCGAGCCGCAGCCGCAGCGGGTCCACACCGTGCTGCCCTCCGCGGTGCCGTGCCGGGAGACCACCTGGAACGGCTCGGCGTCGTCCGGCCACCCGCAGTACGGGCAGAAGGTACCGGTCGTCCCCGTGGCGCCGGTCGAGCTGGTCATGGTGACTCCTTGGATCCTCGGTACGTGTCTTCGCTGTGGGGGTGTCCATTGATTGTCGCGACACGGCAAGGGTGCTCCGTACCGTCCTTACACGTCCAGGTTGACTTTGTGCACGCCATCGTTAAGCGTGGACTTCATGATTGATCTGCGCCGGCTGCACGTCCTCAGGGCGGTCGCCCACTACGGCACGGTCACCGCGGCCGCCCGCGCCCTGCACTTCACTCCGTCGGCCGCCTCCCAGCAGATCCGTCAGCTCGCCCGTGACCTGGACGTCGACCTGCTGGAACCGCAGGGGCGCGGAGTGAAGCTGACCCCCGCCGCCGAGAGTCTGCTGGCGCACGCCGACGCCATCCAGGCGCGCTGGGACCAGGCGGAACGGGACCTGCGCGCCGATCACGGCGCCCCGGCCGGGGTGCTGCGTGTCACAGGGTTCCCGGTGGCCGTCTCGGTGCTGCTGGCGCCGATGGCGGCCCGGCTGGGGGAGCGGCATCCGCGGCTGTCGGTGCGGATCACGGAGGCGGTGGTGCCGCAGAGCTTCGACCTGCTCTTCGAGGGGGCCGCCGATCTGGCCGTCGTCGAGTCCACCCCGCTCAACCCGCCGCTGGGCGACACCCGGTTCGACCAGCAGCCCCTGCTGGACGACCCGTTCGACCTGGTGGTCCCCGCCGCGCACCCGCTGGCCGGACGCGAGCGGATCGGCCTCGCCGAGGCGGCGCGCGAGCCGTGGATCGCGCCGGTGCCGGAGAGTCCCTGCCGGCCCCATGTGATGGCCGCGTGCGGGGCGGCCGGCTTCGCCCCGGACGTCGTGCACCACGCCCACGACTGGAACGTCATCGCGCACCTCGTCGCCCACGGCATGGGCGTCGCCCTGATCCCGCGTCTCGCCCGCCTCGCCCCGGACCTGCCGATCACCCGGGTGCGCTGCACCGGCGACCCGCACCGCAGACTGCTGACCTGCACCCGCGGCGGCGGCCACACCCGCCCGGCGGTCGCGGAGGCCCTGCGGGAACTGCGGGAGCTGGCCCGCACGGCGGTCGCCTGAGCGCGCGGGCCGGGGGTGCCCTGACGACGCCTCCGCGGGGCGGCGCCGACGGTCCGCGCTCCGGGACTACCGCCCCGGCGCTCCCGCGCGCAGGCCGTCCATGACCAGGTCCAGCAGGCGGCCGGCGCGCGGCTGCCAGTCCTCGGTGGGGTCGAGCTGCCAGAGGCCGCCGATGGCGAGGACGAGGTCGTCCGCGGTCACCCCCGGGCGGATGACCCCGGCCTCCTCGCAGCTGCGCAGCAGGAGTTCGGCGGCGTCGGTCACCGGGGTGTGCCCCGGCTTGGCGGGGCTGCCCGGCCCGCTGGTGGCCTGCCGGATGGCGTCGGCCAGACCGGCCTTGGCCATGGCGAACCGGGCGAGCCCGTCCATCCACGCGCGCAGCGCGCAGTCGGGCTCCCGGGTGCTCAGCAACTGCGCCGCGCTGTCGGCCACCTGCCGCATCTCGTGCCGGTAGATCTCCAGGACGAGCGCCTCACGGCTGGGGAAGTTGCGGTAGAACGTGCCCTGCCCGACGCCCGCCTTCCTGGCGATCACGCTCAGCGGCGCGTCCGCCGAGCGCGTCAGTTCGGCCAGGGCCACTTCCAGGATCCGCTCGCGGTTGCGCTGCGCGTCCGAGCGCCGGGGCGCGGCCGGGCTCCCGGGCGCCTCCGCGCACGGGGGTGCGTCCTTCCGGTGTCCCACTCGTCCTCCTCCCGGACCATGGCCGAAACCCGTCCTTGTTAACCGGACAACTGTCCACTACGTTTCCGGGGTATCGGACAGCTGTCCGCTTCGGATCCATCGTATCGGCGGACACGAACGGCGCGGGACGGCCGGCGGCATGCCCCGGGACCACCGGTCTCCCTGCCCTCCCGCCCCCGCACATGTTCCCGAACGCCCCACGCCCCGTACAGCCCCCACGTCATCGACTCGTCCGCCTTCCAGATCCCTGAAAGAAGGCTGCTCATGGCCCCCTCGACGTCCAGCACCGTCACCCTGAACATCAACGGCGAGAAGCACACGCTGTCCGTCGACCACCGCACCACCCTGCTCGACGCCCTGCGCGAGCGCCTCGACCTGACCGGCACCAAGAAGGGCTGCGACCACGGACAGTGCGGCGCCTGCACGGTCCTGGTCGACGGCCGCCGCACCGTCTCCTGCCTGCAACTGGCCGTCGCGTCGGACCAGCGGGAGGTCACCACCGTGGAGGGCCTGGCCGACGGGGACCGGCTGCACCCCGTGCAGCAGGCCTTCCTCGACCTGGACGGCTTCCAGTGCGGCTACTGCACCCCCGGCCAGATCTGTTCGGCCGTCGCCGTGATCGAGGAGCACGCGGCGGGCTGGCCCAGCGCCGTCACCGGGGACGTATCCCCCGAAGCGGGACCGCCGCCCCTGACCCCGGAGGAGATCAGGGAACGCATGAGCGGCAACCTGTGCCGCTGCAGCGCCTATGTACAGATCGTCGAGGCGGTCTCCCGCGCCGCCGCGGAGAACCGCACCGGGACCGAGGAGGCCGCGGCATGAGGGAGTTCGACTACCGGCGCGCCGACGACGTGTCCGGAGCCGTGGCGCTGCTCGGCGGCGACCCGGACGCCCGCTACCTCGGCGGCGGCACCAACCTCGTCGACCTGATGAAGAACGGCGTCGAGCGCCCGGCCCGGCTCGTCGACGTCCGCGGCCTGCCGCTGGACCGGATCGAGCCGGCCGGCGACGGCGGGCTGCGCATCGGAGCCACCGTCACCAACAGCGACCTGGCCGCCCACCCCGGCGTCCGCCGGAATTACCCCGCCCTCACCCAGGCCGTGCTCGCCGGCGCCTCCGGGCAGCTGCGCAACATGGCGACCGTCGGCGGGAACCTGCTCCAGCGCACCCGCTGCGGCTACTTCACCGACGTGACCAAGCCCTGCAACAAGCGCCGCCCCGGCAGCGGTTGCCCCGCGGTCGAGGGCGAGCACCACAACCACGCCATCCTGGGCGCCTCCGGCCACTGCGTGGCCGTGCACCCCTCCGACATGGGCGTGGCGCTGACCGCGTTCGACGCCGTCGTCACCTACCGGACCGCGGACGGCGAAGGGGAGTTGCCGCTGGCCGACTTCTATCTGCCGGTGGGGGACACCCCGCACCGGGAGACCGCCCTGCCGCCCGGCGCGCTCGTCACCGGCGTCACCCTGCCGCCCGCGCCGGTCGCCGCCCGCTCCCGCTACCGCAAGGTCCGCGAACGCGCCTCGTACGCCTTCGCGATCGGCTCGGTCGCCGCCGCGCTCGACGTCGGCGGCGGAGTCGTGCGCGAGGCCCGGCTCGCCCTCGGGGCGGTCGCGTCCCGGCCCTGGCGGGCCCGCGCCGCCGAAGCCGTGCTCAACGGAGCACCTGCCACCGCGGAGTCCTTCGCGGCGGCGGCGGACGCCGAACTCGCGGCCGCCAGGCCGCTGCCCGACAACGGATACAAGGTGACACTCATGCGCAACCTCGTGGTGGCCGTGCTCTCCGAACTCGCCGAGGAGGCCGCCCGATGACCACCGCCACGACCGGCGCCGCGCCGCGGACGGACGCCGTCGGCACCGCGCACACCCGCGTCGAGGGCCGCGACAAGGTCACCGGCGCCGCCCGCTACGCCGGCGAGATCCCCTTCGCCGGCCTCGCCCACGGCTGGCTGGTGCTCTCCACCGTCGCCCGCGGCCGGATCGCGTCCGTCGGGACCGGGCCCGTGCTCGACATGCCGGGCGTGATCACCGTCCTGCACCACGGCAACGCCCCGCGCCTGGAGACCGACTACGTCGGCATGCTGGGTGTACCGCCGGACCCGACGGCCGCGGTCTTCCAGAACGACCGGGTCCCGCACGCCGGCTGGCCCGTCGCGCTGGTCGTCGCGGAGACGCCGGAGCAGGCCCGGGAGGCCGCCGAGGCGCTCGTCGTCACCTATGAGCCGGAGCCGCACGACACCGCGCTCTCCGGCGCCCGTCCGGACGCGTATCCGGTGGACGGCCACATGCCCGCCCTGACCGAGAAGGGCGATCTGGAGGCCGGACTCGCCGGCTCCGTCCATGTGGTGGACGAGGAGTACACCACGCCCGAGGAACACCACGGCATGATGGAGCCGCACGCGGCGACCGCCCTGTGGGACGAGGGCAGGCTCGAGGTCGTCGACTCCAACCAGGGCGCCACCTGGGTCGCCGACGAGCTCGCCCGGATGTTCTCCCTGGACCACTCCGCGGTGCGGGTGCGCTCCGACCACGTCGGCGGCGGCTTCGGCAGCAAGGGGGTACGGGCCCACCAGGTGTCCGCGGTCATGGCCGCGACCGCCCTGCGCCGGCCGGTGCGGGTCGTGCTGACCCGCCGTCAGATGTTCACGCTCACCGGTCACCGCAGCCCCACCGTCCAGCGGGTCCGGCTCGGCGCGGACGACGGCGGCCGGCTGCGCGCCCTGGACCACCGCTCGGTCAGCCGGACGTCGACGGTCTGGGAGTTCGTCGAGCCGAGCGCGGGCGTGGCGCGCGTCATGTACGACGCCGACGCCCACCGCACCGAGAACCGGGTCGTGCGGCTGGACGTGCCGTCCCCGACGTGGATGCGCGCGCCGGGCGAGGCGCCGGGGTCGTTCGCGATCGAGGCCGCGCTCGACGAACTGGCCGAGAAGTGCGGCCTCGACCCGGTCGAGCTGCGGCTGCGCAACGAGCCGGAGCGGGGCCCGGTCTCCGGGCTGCCGTTCGGCGGGCGCAACCTCGCCGCCTGCTTCCGGGAGGGCGCCCGCCGCTTCGGCTGGGCCGGCCGCGACCCGCGTCCCGGCGTGCGCCGCGACGGACGGTGGCTCCTCGGCACCGGCACGGCGGCGGCCTCCTTCCCCGCTGGCGCCATGCCGTCCACGGCGGCGGTGACGGCGGAGCCGGACGGCACCTTCACCGTGCGGATCTCGGCGGCCGACATCGGCACCGGCGCCCGCACCGCGCTCACCCTGGTCGCCGCCGACGCGCTGCGGGTGCCGGTGGAGCGGGTCCGGGTGCGGATCGGCGACAGCGACTACGGTCCGGCGATGATCGCCGGCGGCTCCATGGGCACCCGTTCCTGGGCCTGGGCGGTCACGGCCGCCGCCGGGGAACTGCGGGAGCGGCTCGTGCCGGGAGGCACCGTGCCCCCGGAGGGCGTCACCGTGCGCTCCGACACCACGGCCGCCGTCGGCGCCCTCGCGCAGCGCGAACGGCACTCGTTCGGGGCGCAGTTCGCCGAGGTGGCCGTGGACGTCGCCACCGGCGAGGTGCGGGTGCGCCGGATGCTCGGCGTCTTCGCCGCGGGCCGCATCGTCAACCCGCTCACCGCCCGCGGCCAGCTCGTCGGCGGCATGGCCTGGGGCATCTCCATGGCCCTGCACGAGGAGGCGGTCCGCGACCCCGCCTCGGGCGGCCTCTACGGCGCCGACCTGGCCGGCTACCACGTCGCGACCCACGCCGACGTGCCGGCGATCGAGGCGGACTGGGTCGACGACCCGGACCCCGACGACCCCGTCGGCATCAAGGGCATCGGCGAGATCGGCATCGTCGGCGCGGCGGCCGCCGTCGCCAACGCCGTCTGGCACGCGACCGGCGTACGCCACCGGAACCTGCCCATCCGTCCGGACCGGGTGCTGCGGGCGGGAGGGCCCGGTGCTTGACATCGCGGGCGAGCTTCAACGCTGGCTGGCCGAGGGCCGGGAGTTCGCCGTGGCCACCGTGGTGTCCGTGGGCGGCAGCGCACCGCGCGGCCCCGGCGCCGCCCTCGCCGTCGACAGCGGCGGCACGGCGATCGGCTCGGTCTCGGGCGGGTGCGTGGAGGGCGCGGTGTACGAGCTGTGCGCCCGGGCGCTCGAGGACGGCGAGACCCGTGTGGAGCGCTTCGGGTACAGCGACGAGGACGCCTTCGCGGTCGGCCTGACCTGCGGCGGGGTGATCGACATCATGGTGACGCCGGTCGGCGGCCGGGCCCCGGTCCGGGAGGTGCTGCGGGCGGCGCTCACCGCCGTCCTGCGGGGCGAGCCGGGGGCGCTCGCCCGGGTCGTCGACGGCCCGGCGGAACTCCTCGGCAAGGCCCTCCTCGTACGCCCGGACGGGTCGTACGACGGTGGCCTCGGCGGGACGGCGGAGCTGGACCGGACGGCGGCGGGAGCGGCCGGGGCCCTGCTGGAGGCCGGGCGCACCGGCACGGTCGCCGTCCCGGGGGACGGAGCGGGACCGGACTCCTCCCGGACGGGGCCGGGCGGAGGGGCGTACTGCCCCGGCGGTCTGACCCTGCTCGTGGAGTCGTCGGTGCCGCCGCCCCGCATGATCGTCTTCGGGGCGATCGACTTCGCGGCGGCGCTGGTGCGGACGGGCAAGTTCCTCGGCTACCACGTCACGGTGTGCGACGCGCGGCCGGTGTTCGCGACCCGGGCCCGCTTCCCGGAGGCCGACGAGATCGTCGTCGACTGGCCGCACCGCTATCTCCGGGGCACGGAGACCGACGCGCGCACGGTGCTGTGCGTCCTCACCCACGACGCGAAGTTCGACGTACCACTGCTGACGGAGGCGCTGGCGCTGCCGGTGGCGTTCGTCGGCGCGATGGGCTCCCGCCGCACCCACCGCGACCGGGAGCGGCGGCTGCGCGAGGCGGGCGTGGGGGAGCGGGAGCTGGCCCGCCTCCGCTCCCCGATCGGTCTCGACCTCGGAGCCCGCACGCCGGAGGAGACGGCCCTGTCCATCGCGGCGGAGATCGTCGCGGCCCGCCGGGGCGGCACGGGGGTCCCCCTGACGGACTCGGGGACCCCGATCCACCACGACACCCGGAGCGCGGCGACGGCCGCCTGAGAACACGCCGAGGGGCCGGAGCCGTCATGGCTCCGGCCCCTCTCGCCGCGCGGCCCCGCAGCGACAGCCGCGCGGGCCGGTCCGGCACGAGCCTTCTCCGACGGAGCCGGCGGGGCTCCATGACCTTCGGTGCACCCGCGGCCCGGGGTGTCGTCCGCACGGGCGACGCGCTCAGGGCCGCTGCACGGCGCGGTGCGGCGGAGTGGGGTCCGCCGTGAGTGTGCGGTCCGGGGGTGGTGTCCGGGCCGGTGTGCTCCGGGCGGTGGCCCTGTGGCGTGCGGCGGAGTGGGGTTCGCTGCGTGGGGCCGTGGGCCGGAGCGGGGGCCGGGATCCGGTGGGATCCCGACGGCACCCCGGAGGATGGGCCGGGACGGCGTCCCGGCGCCTTCCCGGTGGGTCAGGCGGCAGCCTGCTCGCCGGCGTGACCGCGCAGGCGGGTGAGGACCTCGGTCAGCTGCGCGGCGACCTCGTCGTCGTCCGCGGGGTGCACCTCGGCGAAGCGGGTCACGGAACCCGGGATGGACAGCTTGACGTCCTCGATCACCTTGCCGCCGGCGATGCCCACGGCCTTGCGGGCCTCGTCGTGCGCCCAGACACCGCCGTACTGGCCGAAGGCGGTGCCGATCACGACGACCGGCTTGCCGCCGATGGCGCCCGCGCCGAAGGGGCGGGACAGCCAGTCGATGGCGTTCTTCAGGACGGCCGGCATCGTACCGTTGTACTCGGGCGTGAAGAGCAGCAGCGCGTCGGCGCCCCCCGCGGCCTCGCGCAGCCGTGCGGCGGCGGCCGGGACGCCGCCCTCGACGTCGATGTCCTCGTTGTAGAAGGGGATCTCCGAGAGCCCCTCGTAGAGCGCGATCTCCGAGCCCTCGGGCGCGAGCTTGACCGCGGCCTCCGCGAGCTGGCGGTTGTGCGAACCGGCGCGGAGGCTGCCGACAAGGGCGAGGATGCGAACAGACATCAGGAAACTCCAGAGAGGTGGGGAAACACTGCCGAAACAATCCGGACCGGGGTCCGCTTAACGTTTGTAGCACTCTAACCGGACCGCGGTCCAGTTTCTTCCCGATGCTTTACGCTGTCTTCATGTCCGCCGCGCCGCCGCCAGCCCCGGCACCCCAGGACCCCGCCGAGCCACGTGAGTTGCCGCAACTCGGCTTCGACGTCGACGAGCCCTGCCTGCGCGCCGACGCCGCGCGCAACCGGGCCCGCCTGCTGGAGGCCGCCGCGCAGCTCGTGGCCGAGCGCGGGGCCGACTGCGTGACCATGGAGGAGGTGGCGGCCGCGGCCCGCGTGGGCAAGGGGACGGTCTTCCGCCGTTTCGGCGACCGGACCGGCCTGCTCAGCGCCCTCCTCGACCACTCCGAGAAGAAGTTCCAGGCCGCGTTCCTCAGCGGACCCCCGCCGCTCGGTCCTGGCGCGCCCCCGGCCGACCGGCTGCGGGCCTTCGGCCTCGCGCTGCTCCGCAGGACCGCCGACGAGCTGGAACTGCAGCTGGCGGCCGAGCCGGAGGCCGGCCGGCGCTTCACCCACCCGTCCCGCCGCGTTCTGCGCCATCACGTCACGCTGCTGCTGCGCGAGGCGGTCCCGGACGCGGACTGCGAGATCCTCGCCCACACGCTGATGGCCGTGCTCGACCCCGCGCTGGTCCACCATCTGACCCGGCAGTGCGGCATGCCGCCGGAGCGGCTGGAGTCCGCGTGGACGAACCTGGTCGACCGGGTGACCTGCCCGGCGCCCTCGGCCGGCGGTCTCAACTCACCCGGCTGAGCGCCCTGTTACGGCTTCTGCAAGGATGCCGTACGTCATGGTGCAGATACCGAAAACACCCGCGTCCGCGCCCCCCGCACCGACGCGCTCCGTACCCACGAGCGCCGATGTGGCCCGCCTGGCCGGCGTCTCGCGCGCGACCGTCTCCTACGTCCTGAACAACGCCGGCGCCGTCCGGATCAGCGAGCCCACCCGCCGCCGGGTCCGCGACGCCGCCAGAGAACTCGGCTACGTACCGCACGCGGCGGCCCGCAGTCTGCGCGCAGGGCACAGCCGTACCGTCCTGATGCCCGCGCCGGCCTTCCCGGTGGGACCGCTCTACAGCCAGTTCATCAACGAGTTACAGGCAGCGCTCGCCCGTCTCGACTACACGGTCGTGCAGTACGGCACGAGCGGCGTGCACGACGACGAGGCCGCCCGCGCCTGGGCCGAACTCCGGCCGGTGGCGGTCCTGGTCCCCGGCTCCGGACTCGGGCCGCGCGGCGTCGACGTGCTCAAACGCGCCGGGGCGCGGGCCGTCGTCACCCTCGGGCCCGAGGCCGTCGAGGGCGCGCACGCCCTGCTGATGGACCACGACGTCGTCGGCCACAGCGCCGGCGCCCACCTCTTCGACCGGGGCCGCCGCCGGATCGGCGTGATCGTCCCGAGGGAGCCCGGCCTGGAGGCTTTCTCGGCGCCCCGCCTGGCGGGAGTGCGGGCCGCCCTGCGGGGCACGGACGCCACCGTCACCGAGCTGCCGCTCGCCGCCGACGAGGGGGCCGCCGCCCGGCTCGCCGCCCGCTGGCGCGATCTCGGCCTGGACGCCGTGTTCACGTACAACGACGAGTACGCGATGCTGCTGATGCGCGCGCTCCAGGACGAGGGCGTCCGCATCCCGGAGGAGGCCGCCGTGGTCGGCGCCGACAACCTGATGCTGGGGCGGCTGCTGCGGCCCCGGCTGAGCACGGTCCACCTCGACCTGCCGTGCGGCCGTGAGCTGGCCGGACTGGTCGACCGCGCGGTGCGCGACCCGGCCGCCGCACCCGAGGCCCACAAGGCGCTGGGCGCGTCGGTGGTGCGGCGCGAGTCCAGCTGACCCGGCAGGGAAGCGCAACCCCCTCCTGCCCTCGCCGCGGCCGGGGACGGAGCTGCTGCTACGAGGCTTCCGTCGTCCCGCCCTGCTGCTCCTGCTGGGCGGCGATCTGCTGGCGCACCTCGTCCATGTCCAGCTTGCGGGCCTGCCCGATGACATCCGTCAGCGCGGCCTCGGGCAGCGCACCCGGCTGGGCGAACACCGCCACCTGGTCCCGCACGATCATCAGGGTCGGGATCGACTGGATGCCGAAGGCCGCCGCCAGCTCCGGCTGCGCCTCGGTGTCCACCTTGCCGAAGACCAGGTCGGGGTTCTCCTCCGCCGCCTTCTCGTACACGGGCGCGAACTGACGGCACGGACCGCACCAGGCCGCCCAGAAGTCGATCAGGACGAACCCGTTGTCCGTGACCGTCTGGTCGAAGTTCTCCTTGGTGAGCTCCACGGTGCTGCTCATCGCGTTCTTCCCTCTTCCTGGTGTCGGGTCGGACCGTCGCCACAACACGGCCGGCCGGTCACGTATTCCGCGCCCCTACCCATGTGGCCACAGCGCACACCACCCACCAGACTGACGCCATGACGGAAACGCAACAGACGCAACCGGAATCAACCGCCTACGACGTCGTGGTGCTCGGCGCCGGACCCGTGGGCGAGAACGTCGCCGACCGCACCCGCGCCGCCGGGCTCACCACCGCCGTCGTGGAGAGCGAACTGGTCGGCGGTGAGTGCTCCTACTGGGCGTGCATGCCCAGCAAGGCCCTGCTGCGCCCGGTCATCGCCCGGGCCGACGCCCGCCGCGTCCCCGGCCTGAGCCAGTCCGTGCGGGGGCCCCTGGACACCGCCGCGGTGCTCGCCCACCGGAACTCCTACACCTCCGAGTGGAAGGACGACGGCCAGGTCCGCTGGCTCGAGGGGACCGGGGCCGACCTCTACCGCGGCCAGGGACGGCTCACCGGCGAGCGCACCGTCACCGTCACCGGCGCCGACGGCGCGAGCACGGTGCTCACCGCCCGGCACGCCGTCGCCGTCTGCACCGGCAGCCGCGCCCGGCTTCCCGACCTGCCCGGACTCGCCGGGGTCAGGCCCTGGACCAGCCGGGAGGCCACCAGCGCCCAGGCCGTGCCCGGCCGGCTGATCGTGGTCGGCGGCGG
Source organism: Streptomyces fungicidicus (assembly GCF_003665435.1). Lineage (NCBI taxonomy): Bacteria > Bacillati > Actinomycetota > Actinomycetes > Kitasatosporales > Streptomycetaceae > Streptomyces > Streptomyces fungicidicus. The sequence continues at coordinate 717,743 of NZ_CP023407.1, read as the reverse complement.
AGTGGTCGCCACCGAGATGGCCTGCGCCTGGCAGGCCCTCGGCTCGCACGTCACCGTCCTGGTGCGCGGCGAGAGCCTGCTGAACCGCATGGAGCCGTTCGCCGGGGAACTGGTCGCCGAGGCGCTCACCGAGGCCGGCGCCGACCTCCGCACCGGCACCTCGGTGAAATCGGTGACCAGGGAGAACGGCACCGTCCTCGTCGTCACCGACAGCGGTGACCGGATCGAGGCCGACGAGATCCTCTTCGCCACCGGCCGCGCCCCGCGCACCGACGACATCGGCCTGGAGACGATCGGCCTGGAGCCCGGCTCGTGGCTCCCGGTGGACGACAGCCTCCGGGTCACCGGCCACGACTGGCTGTACGGCGTCGGCGACGTCAACCACCGCGCGCTCCTCACCCACCAGGGCAAGTACCAGGCCCGGATCGCGGGCGCCGCCATCGTCACCCGGGCCGCCGGCGAACCGGTGAGCACGGAGGAGTGGGGCGCGCACGCCGCCACCGCCGACCACGCCGCCGTGCCCCAGGTCGTCTTCACCGACCCCGAGGCGGCCGCCGTCGGCCTCTCCCTGGCCGAGGCGGAGCGCGCCGGCCACCGCGTCCGCGCCGTGGACGTCGACCTGTCCTCGGTGGCCGGCGCCGGCCTGTACGCCGACGGCTACAAGGGCCGCGCCCGCATGGTCGTCGACCTCGAGGACGAGATCCTGCGCGGCGTCACCCTGGTCGGTCCCGGCGTCGGCGAACTCATCCACTCCGCGACCGTGGCCGTCGCCGCCCGGGTCCCCGTCGGACGCCTGTGGCACGCGGTGCCGTCGTACCCGACGATCAGCGAGGTGTGGCTGCGCCTGCTGGAGGCCTACCGGGACGCCTGAGCGGCTCCCCACCGCGCCGGGGCGGTCACGGCAGGTCGAAGCCCAGTTCGCGGGCCGCCCGCTCCGGTGCCGGCTGCGCCCAGCGCTCCGCCACGGCCTGGTGGGACGACAGCGAGCGCGGCTCGGCCCGGTCGAGGTAGAGCGTGCCGTCGAGGTGGTCCGTCTCGTGCTGCACGATCCGGGCCGGCCAGCCGCCGAACACCTCGTCCAGCGCCCGCCCGTGCTCGTCCTGCCCGGTCAGCCGCACCTCCGCGGGCCGCACCACCACCGCCTGGTACCCCGGCACGCTCAGGCATCCCTCGAAGAACCCGGAGCGGCGGGCGCCGACCGGCTCGTACTCCGGGTTGACCAGGGCCCGGAACGGCTGCGGCACCCGCTCCCGGGCGAGGCGCACCTCCTGGGGGACCGGCGCCGGATCCTCGATCACCGCGATCCGCAGCCCGACCCCGACCTGCGGCGCGGCCAGCCCGACACCCGGCGCCGCGTGCATGGTGACCCGCAGCGCCGCCACGAACCGGGCCAGCAGTGCGGGCCCCAACTGCCCGTCGTACGGCTCGGTGCCGTGACGCAGCACCGGATCACCGGCCGCGACGATGGGCAACGGCCCCTCCAAAGCCAGCAGTTGCTCGACCCGCTCGGCCAAGGGCGCGCGATCGTCCGGAGTTCCCATTCCGTCAGGATCGCACGCCCGCCATGTGTGGCGCAGGTCACACGACCCTTCCGGGAACCCGGCGCCCCGTCACCCCGACTACTGCACCACCAGCACGCCCGCCGAGACGTTCCCGGGAGAACCCCACCGATGACCACCGCTCCCTCGCCCACCACGGACGAGGCCCCCCGACCCCCCGCTCCCGCGCCGGCGAAGGGCGTCCGGGCCGGTCTGCGCCCCCTCGTCCTGCGCCTGCACTTCTACGCGGGCGTCCTGGTGGCGCCGTTCCTCCTCGTCGCCGCCCTCACCGGCCTGCTGTACGCCGCCTCCTTCCAGGCCGAGGAGATCGTCTACGACCATGAGCTGACCGTCCCCGCCGGCGACCGCAAGCTGCCCGTCTCCGAGCAGGTCGCCGCCGCCCGCGAGGCCCACCCCGAGGGCACGGTCTCCGCCGTGCGCCCCTCACCCGGGAAGGACGCCACGACCCGGGTGATGCTGTCCGGCATACCGGGGGTGGACCCCGACCACACCCTCGCCGTGTTCGTCGACCCCTACACCGCGGAGGTGCGCGGCGAGCTGGAACAGTACGGCTCCTCGGGCGCGCTGCCCCTGCGCACCTGGATCGACAAGTTCCACCGCGATCTGCACCTCGGTGAACCAGGCCGTCTCTACAGCGAGTTCGCGGCCAGCTGGCTGTGGGTGATCGCGGGCGGCGGACTGGTGCTGTGGTTCTCCCGGCGCCGCGCCCTGCGCAAGCTGCGCGGCACCACCGGGCGGCGCCGCACGCTCGCCCTGCACGGCGGCGTCGGGGCGTGGGCCGCGGCGGGGTTCATCTTCCTCTCGGCGACCGGCCTGACCTGGTCCACCTACGCCGGCGCGAACATCGGCGAACTGCGCGCCTCCCTCGGCCAGGAGACCCCCTCGGTGTCGGCCGCGGCGGCCGGCGAACACTCCGGCCACGACACGGCCGGCGGCACCGCGGGCGACGCGGCGCACGGTGTCGGCCTGGACAGGGTGCTCGCCGCCGCACGCGCCGAGGGGCTGGGCGACCCGGTGGAGATCGTGCCGCCCGCCGACGAGGAATCCGCCTACGTGGTACGGCAGATCCAGCGCAGCTGGCCCGAGAAGCAGGACACGGTCGCCGTCGACCCCGCCTCCGGAGAGGTCACCGACGTCCTGCGGTTCGCCGACTACCCGGTCCTCGCCAAACTGACCCGCTGGGGCATCGACCTGCACACCGGCAACCTGTTCGGGCTGGTGAACCAGATCGCCCTGATGGCCCTGGCGTTCACCCTGATCCTGCTGATCCTGTGGGGCTACCGCATGTGGTGGCAGCGGGGCCGGGGCTCGGCCTTCGGCCGGCCGATCCCCCGCGGCGCCTGGCAGCAGGTGCCGCCGTACGTGCTCGTCCCGCTGCTGGCGGCGATCGCCGTGCTGGGCTACTTCGTCCCGCTGCTCGGCATCCCCCTCGCGGCGTTCCTCGCCGTCGACATCGTGCTCGGGGAGGTGGCCCACCGCCGGGGACGGCGGACGTACGGCAGCGGCCCGGCGGCGTGAAACGACGCCGGTGCCCGGCCCCCGAAGGGCACCGGGCACCGGCCGCACGCTCCTACTCCTCGCCGAACGTCCCGTCCAGCGCGGCGGCGATCCGCAGATGCGGCTGGGCCTCGTCGTCCCGGCCCTGCCGCTGGAGGGTGCGCCCGAGCATCAGCCGGGCATAGTGCTCCACCGGGTCCCGCTCCACGATCACCCTCAACTCCGCCTCCGCGCGGCGCAGTTGCGCGGAGTGGTAGTAGGCGCGGGCCAGCAGCAGCCGGGGCCCGGTCTGCTCCGGCGCCTCGTCGACCAGCCCGCCGAGCACGCGCGCGGCGGCGGCGTAGTCCTTGGCGTCGAAGAACATCCCGGCCCGCTCCCACCGCTCGGCCGGCGTCCCGTGGTCGTAGTACATGGTGTCCACCGTGACCTCCTTCGAGCCCCACAACCGACCCGCACGGTGCCGTATTCCCGCCCGTCGCGGACCCTCGCGGGCGACGGACTCCGGGCACGGAACCCGCGTGAGGGGCAGGGGCGCCGGGGTCAGGTCGCCAGGCCCCGACGGTAGGCGTAGACCACCGCCTGGACGCGGTCCCGCAGGCCCAGCTTGGCGAGGATGCGGGAGACGAACGTCTTCACCGTCTCCTGGCTGATCAGGAGGGTCGCGGCGATCTCGCTGTTGGAGAGGCCGTCCGCGATGAGGCGGAGGACCTCCAGCTCGCGCGGGGTCAGGGAGAGGTCCCGCGGTGCGCCGTCCTCGACGGGACGGATCCGCGCGGCGTACCGGCCCACCAGCTGGCGGGTCACCTCCGGGTCCAGCAGTGCCGCGCCCATGGCCACGGTGCGGATGCCGTGCAGCAGCTGGGACGGCGGCGCGTCCTTGAGCAGGAACCCGCTGGCGCCCGCGCGCAGCGCCTCGTACACGTACTCGTCCAGGTTGAACGTGGTCACCACGAGCACCTTCACCGGATGCGGCACCCCGGCGCCGGCCAGCAGACGGGTGGCCTCAATGCCGTCGAGCACGGGCATCCGCACGTCCATCACCACCACGTCGGGGCGGAGCCGGCCGGCGAGGTCGACGGCGGTCCGCCCGTCGCCGCACTCGCCGGCCACCTCCAGGTCGGGCTGGGCGCCGATGATGGTCACCAGCCCGGTGCGGACCAGCATCTGGTCGTCGCAGACCAGGACCCGGATCGGTGCGGTCATGCCGTGTTCCCCGTCGGTATGCGGGCCCGTACGACGAAGCCGCCGTCCGGTTCCGGACCCGCGCTGAAGTCGCCGCCCAGGACGCCGACCCGCTCCCGCAGCCCTGCCAGGCCCCGGCCGCTCCCACCGGGAGAGGAGGCCACCGGGGTACCGGAACCATCGGTGCCGACCAGCACGGTGATCTGCCGCTCGCCGTGCCGCACCTCGACCCGGGTGGCGCCGCCGTGGGCGTACTTGAGCGCGTTGGTCAGCGCTTCCTGCACGACCCGGTAGGCCACCAGGTCGGCGCTGCCGGTCGACGGCGCCGGAGTGCCCTCCTCGGTGAACTCCACCGGCTGCCCGGCCCGGCGGGTCTGCTCCACCAGCGTGAGGAGCCGGCCGACCGGCGGTGTCCTGGTCCCGGGGCCGTGGTCGGGGTTGAGCAGGTCGAGCAGATGGCGCAGGTCGGTGATGGCCCGGCGGCCGGTGTCGGTGACGGCCGTCAGCGACTGGTCCAGCCGGTCGGGCGCGGCGGTCAGATAGCGGGCCGCCTCGGCCTGCACCACCATCGCCGTCACATGGTGGGTCACGACATCGTGCAACTCGCGGGCGATACGGGCGCGTTCGGCGGCACGGGAGTCCTCGGCGACGCGGTGCCGGTGCTCCGCCTCCGCGATCCTGGTGGAGCGCAGCCACGCCCCGATGCCCCAGGCGAGGGCCGCCGCCAGATAGAAGGTCACGAAATCGGTCACCGGCTCACCCGGACCGAGCTGGTGGAACGCGACCGTCAGCACCACGTACGCCACGGTGCACGCGGCCGCGGTCGCGCGCCGGTACCGGTCCAGATGGGCCCCGGCGCTGAGCAGCGCGATGGGCAGCGCGGTACCGGCGGGGGAGTGGTAGCCGCGCAGCTGGTCGAGGGCGAACCCCGCCGACACCAGCGCGAGACAGACCAGCGGCCACCGCCGGCGCGCGGCGAGCGGAAGGGACTGGAGAGCCACCGCCAGCACCGCCGCCGCGTCGAACGGACGGTCCGGCACGCCGCCGAGAAGGGTTCCGCGGTTCTGGAACGCCGGCAGCAGCGACACCGCGCAGACGAACACCCCCAGCACCAAGTCCCTGACGGCGACGTCCAGCCGGTGCCACGGTTCCCGGAACCGGCGAGGAGCGATCACCGGGGCAGTGTAGCCGTGGCGTCGGCCCTGTCCGCGCGCCGGCGGCGGGGCACCAGACGGCCGCGCCGGTGCGCCAGCCACAGGAACGCGAGCGTGAGCAGCGCACCGAACAGCACCGAGTACACACTGCCCTCCGGGCCGAAGTCGCCTCCGGTCAGCCACTCGTTGCCCGAGGTCGTGGCGTCCAGCAGTCCCTGCTCGGTGTCGTTGCCCGAGACCTCGGTGCTGAAGATGCCGCCCGCGGCGAAGTTCCAGCCGAAGTGCACGCCGATCGGCACCCACAGGTTGCGGGTGGCGGCGTACGCGGCGGCCAGCATCCCGCCGGCCTCGATCGCGATGGCGACGGCGCCCCACAGGGTGGCGTGCGCGTTGAGCAGGTGCGACAGGCCGAACAGCAGCGCGGTCAGTACCAGCGCGATCCACGTGCCCAGGTACTCCTCGGCGATCCGGAACAGGACGCCGCGGTACAGCACTTCCTCCGTGACGGCGGCGGCTGCCATGAAACCGAACAGCCCGGCCATGCCGCCCACCGAGCCCAGCCCGTGCACCTCGTAGTTCCCCGAGGTGGCGAGGTTGGTGATGACCATCCCGAACATCACGACGCCGATCAGCGTCCCCCGGCCGAGCGCCGGCCCGGCACCGTCCGGGTCCAGCTCGGTGACCGGCCGGTGTTCGGTCCGCCCCACCACCCACCGGTAGACCAGCAGCGCGAGCACGCTCACCAGTACCCCGAGGACGAGCGTGAGCCCCCAGGTGTCCCGGACCGCCGACACGCTCTGGCCGCCTATGGCGGCGACCGCCACGACGGCGACCAACTGCCAGACCACTCTCATCGGTTACTCCTCGGTCGACTCCACGACCGAGTGCCGCGGACCGCAACGGACGCTACGGACCGGGCGGCCGGGAATCGTCACCTCCCAGTGGACACTTGCGCGTAGCTCGCTCGGGGGACAGGCGGGCGGGGGCCGCCCTCCGGCCGGCCGGACGGGCGCTTCCGGCTGCCCGACTCCGGTCGTCCGGTGGGGTGTTCGGGGTCACACGCCGGGGAATGAGTCGCGGGTGTGGGTGATGCCGTATCCACCGGTGCCAGGCTGGGCCCGGATGCGACGATGAGGGGCCATGACTGCTGGGTGGGGTGCTCGCACGGGACGGGCCGCGGTGTTCGCGGCTGTCTGTGTCGTGCTCGCCGCCCTCGGGCACGTCACGATGTCCGGCCACCCGGCCCCCCTCCGGACGCTCATGGCCGGCTGGGCCGTGACCGGAGCCGCGGGCTGGGGACTCGCCGGACGTGAGCGCGGGCTGCCGCTGGTCACCGCGGTCGCCGTCGCCGCCCAGACGGTCCTGCACACCGCCTTCTCCCTGGCGGGCCCCGCGGGGGCCCACTCCATGGACATGGCGCCGATGCCGCACGGCACGCACACCATGCCCATGCCGCCGGGTACCGGCATGCCCGCGGAGGCGCACATGGCGCCCTCCGCCGGCCATTCCCCGGCCGGCATGCTCGCCGCCCATCTGCTGGCCGCGCTGCTGTGCGGTCTGTGGCTCGGGTACGGGGAGCGGGCCGTCTTCCGGGTGCTGCGGGCCGTGGGCGGATGGCTGGCCGCCCCGGTCCGGCTGCTGTTCGGCACACCGCGGCCGCCGCGCCGTCCCGCCCCGCGGGTACGCCGGCGGCGCGCGGACCGCGCGCCGCGGCTGCTCCTCCTCGTCCACGCGATCACCTCACGCGGTCCGCCCGCCGGGGCCGCTGCCGTCTGACGGCAGCCGGTGACACCCGGGCCGCCCCTGCGCGCCCCGGGCTCCGGTCGTGTGCCGGTACGCCCCGCACCGCGTACCGCCCGCGGCCGTCTCCCCGCCGGCCGGGCCCCGCCCGCGGTTCCCGGAACCCCGCGAAGGACATCAGGTGATGACTTCTGCCCTGCCCTCTTCTCCCGGAAGACCCACCGACGACGCGACGACCGCCTGGGCGCTCGCCGCACGCGGCGGCGACATGGACGCCGTGGACCACTTCGTCCGCGCGCTGCACCGCGACGTCATCCGCTACGTGGCCCATCTGTGCGCCGATCCGCAGGCCGTGGACGATCTGGCCCAGGACACCTTCCTGCGGGCACTCGGCAGCCTGCACCGGTTCGAGGGCCGTTCCTCGGCCCGGACCTGGCTGCTGGCCATCGCCCGGCGCGCGGTGGCCGACAGCCACCGGTACACGGCGGTGCGGCCCCGGACGGCCGACGTGTCCGACTGGCAGCTGACCGCCGAGCGGGCGCAGCCGCGAGGGCTGCCCGGATTCGACGACGGGATCGTGCTGCTCGACCTGCTGGACCGGCTGCCGCTCGAACGGCGCGAGGCGTTCGTCCTCACCCAGCTGCTCGGACTGACCTACACCGAGGCGGCCGCCCTCGGCGACTGCCCCGTCGGCACCGTCCGCTCCCGCGTGGCCCGCGCGCGTACGGCCCTCGCCGCGCTCGTCGACGGGGCGGAGGGGACGGGCACTGCCGTAGGGAGTACGCGCTTGGACTGAGAATCCAGCGATTGGACGTGTAGTCTAAGAAGGTGGATGGAGCAGGCGGGAGGAGTGCTCATGACGGCCGCACAGGGCCGGGACGCCGAGCGGGACGCGATTCTCACCGCGCTGACGCCCGTCGTCGACGGGATCGCCGCGACGTTCGGACCGGTCTGCGAGGTGGTGCTGCACGACTACCGGCGCCCGGAGGAGTCGGTGGTCGCCGTGGCCGGCACCGTGACCGGGCGGACGGTGGGCGGGGCGATGAGCGAGATCGGCATGCGGGTGCTGGCCCGCGGCGACGAGGCCGCCGACGAGCTCAACTACCTCACCAGGACCGGGGACGGCACCCTCGTGAAGTCCTCCACGATGGTGCTCCGGGACTCCACGGGAGCGGTCTTCGGCGCCCTGTGCGTCAACGTCGACGTCACCGCCGTCGGCCAGGCGCACACCCTGCTCGGCGCGCTCGCCGGTCTCACCGGCGGCACGGCCGAGCCGCCGACGACCACCTTCGGCGACGACATCGACTCCGTGGTCGAGGCGATCGTCGACGCCCACCGGGCCCGGCAGCCCCGCGGCTGGGCCCAGCTCGACCGGGCCGAGCGGCTGCGGCTGTTCCGGGACCTGGACGCCCGCGGGGTCTTCGCCGTACGGCGCGCGATCGAGCAGGTCGCCGCCCGGCTCGGCATCTCCCGCGCCTCCGCCTACAGCTACCTCTCCCAGGCCAGGACGACGGCCGACCCCACCCCCGATGGAGGGACCCCGTGACGACCACCACCCCGCCGGTCACCCTCGACGACGTGCGTGCCGCCGCCGAGCGCCTCGAAGGCGTCGCGCACCGCACGCCCGTCCTGCGCTCCCGCACCCTGGACGCGCTGGCCGGCGCCGAGATCCACCTCAAGTGCGAGAACTTCCAGCGCGTCGGCGCCTTCAAGTTCCGCGGCGCCTACAACGCGGCCTCCCGGCTCACCCCCGGACAGCTGTCCCGCGGCATCGCCGCCTACTCCTCCGGCAATCACGCCCAGGCCGTCGCCCTCGCCGCCCGGGAACTGGGCGCCACCGCCGTCATCGTGATGCCCGAGGACGCGCCGCCGTCCAAGCGGGCGGCCACCGAGGGATACGGCGCCGAGATCGTCACGTACGACCGCTACGGCGGCGACCGCGTCGCCGTGGCCGAGACCCTCGCGGCCGAGCGCGGGCTGACCCTCGTGCCGCCCTACGAGCACCCGCACGTCATCGCCGGACAGGGCACGGCGGCCCTCGAACTCGTCGAGGAGACAGGAGCGCTGGACGTACTGCTCGCCCCGGTCGGCGGCGGGGGGCTGATCGCCGGAAGCGCCACCGCCGTCAAGGCACTGCACCCCGGGACCCGGGTGATCGGCGTCGAACCGGAGGCCGGCGACGACACCAGGAGATCACTGGAGGCGGGCCGGCGCGTCGCCGTCCCGGTCCCGCGCACCATCGCCGACGGCCAGGCCCTGCACATCCCCGGCGAGTTGACCTTCTCCCTCAACCGGCGGCTCCTGGACGGGATCGTGCTGGTCGGCGACGACGAGATCAGGGAAGCGATGCGGTTCGCCTTCGAGCGGCTGAAGATCGTCCTCGAGCCCAGCGGAGCCACCCCGCTCGCCGCGCTGCTCACCGGCAGGGTGGGCCCGCTCCCGTCCCGGGTCGGCCTGATCCTCTCCGGCGGCAACATCGACGCCGCGCGCTTCGCCCGGCTCTGCGGATCCGGAGCCTGAGGGGCCAGGACCGCCCCGTCACCCGAATGGCGCCCCCGAGTGGACAGGCGGACCATGGAGGGGTGGGGCCCGGCCCCCGCCGGTGCCGTCGAGGCGGACGGAGACCGGACCCGGCCGTGCAGGGAGACGGTCGGAAGGGAGCAGGATCATGCTCGAGATCAAGACGCTGGACAAGCCGGACGAGAGGCGCGACTTCCCTCGGGGGCACCTGGAAGCGGTCCACATGTCGGGGCTGGACTTCGCCGTGGCCACCTTCGAGCCGGGGTGGCGCTGGACCGAGTCCGTCGGTCCCATCGCGGGGACCGAAAGCTGCCGGATCCACCACAACGGCTACGTCGTCCAGGGCCGGATGCGCATCCGCATGGACGACGGCGCCGAGCAGGAGGTCGGCCCCGGTGACGTCTTCGTCTGCGCACCGGGCCACGACGCGTGGGTCGTCGGTGACGACCAGGTCGTGGTGTACGACTTCGCGGGAGGTATGGCCCAGGAGTACGCCAAGGCGGACCAGCCGGCTCGACAGGCCGCCGGTCAACCGGAGTTGTAACCCCAGCGCGCACGGCCGTCCTTGCCCATGAAGCACTTGGCGGGACGGCCGTCCGCCGTGGTCGCGGTGGCGCCCACGGGCGAACAGAACTGCCCGAACCCGACACCCGCCTGACCGCCGCCGCCGGAAGTCGAACCGCCGGAACCGGAACCGCCGGACGAGCCGCCGCTCGACGAAGTCCCGCCGGTGCTCCCGCCGGTGCTCCCGCCTGTGGAACCGCCCCCCGAAGTACTGCCGTACGAGGGCTTGGGATCGGGCTTCGGGTCCGGATCGGGCTTCGGATCCGGCTTCGGCTTCGGCTTCGGTTCCGGCTCGGGGTCCGGGCTGGGATCGGTGCACGGGTCGCCGGACCCGATCAGCCAGAGACCGGCCTGTTCCAGGACCGTGACCGTGCTGTCCGCTTCCGGGTCCTGGCGGCACACCCGCCAGTCGGACAGCTCGTGTTCCCCCTCGGCCAGCCGCTTGCCGGTGTGGGCGTGGAACGGCGACACCTGGGCGAGACCGAGTTCGTCGAGCGTCCGTGAGGCGTCGTCGAAGCGCTCGCCGACGAGGTCCGGCATTACGACCCGCCGGGGACCGTACAGCCGTTCCGGGCACTCCTCCCGCTCCGGCACCGCGTACAGCGTCAGGGTGCTGACGGAAGGGTCGACCGTCTCGCCGCGGGACGGGGTCTGGAAGCAGACCCGCCAGCCGGTCTCGCCGGTGGTGACCGGGCGCAGGCCGGACGAGGCGTCCATCGCCGACACCGTCAGCCATGCCTCGTCGCCGGCCCGCGAGGCGGCGGTGGTGAGCGCCGATCCCCGGAAGTCGGGGACGACGGTCTCCGCGAGGTTCTTGGCGTCCTTCGCCACGGCCTCCTGCGTGCCGGACCCCGAGTCAGGTCCGGAAACCAGCCGGCCCACGACCACCGAGGCCACGAGCAGCGACATCAGCACCGGATGCCGGCGCACCCAGGTGACCGTCCGCGTCCTCCGCCCCGGGCGCAACGGGGAGTCGGGAGGCAGGAGTTCGCCCGCCGCCTCCAGGAGGGCGCCCTTCGGGTCGATGCTCGAGCCGAACAGCTTGTGCGGCCTGCCGTCGACGAGGACGCGGACCGAGTCCAGGACTCCTGACGCGCGCCGGAGGAGGGGCAGGGGCCGTGGGACACGGGTGGCCCTGGGGGACAGCTGTCCCCCCAGCAGGACGAGGCCCCTGTCGGTGAGCACGGCACAGTTCCAGCCGTCGTGGTAGACAGCCCGGACGACCTCGTCCGGCCCGAGTTCCTCCAGCAGCACCCTCTTGTGGCTGTCGGGAACGGAGACGGTCTCGCCCGCGGCGGTGACGGCGGCGAGAGGGTCTCGCGACAGCGGATCGGACATCGGTTCCCTCAGTGCTGCGTGGCGGTGCCGGACATGGCGGGATGTTAGCCGATTGCCGATCACCGCGTGTACACGTGTCATCACATCAAATGGGGACCACTCCCCGATTGCGTGCTAGCGTCGGACGGAGGAAACGGGGACAAGTCCCCGTTGGGGAGGAGGAGGCGGCGTGTCCGAAACGGGGCTGGTACTGGGCGGGGGCGGACTGACCGCCTACGCCTGGGAGACCGGCATGTTGGCGGGGCTGGCCGAGGCCGGCGTGGACCTCGGCGGCGCCGAGGTGCTGGCCGGGACCTCGGCCGGCTCGCTGCTCGCACTGGAGCTGGCGGCGGGAGCGGAGCCGGCCGACCTGTACGAGGAACAGGTCAACCGCGAACGAGCCTTGCTGGAGGTCGATTTCACCCTCGGGATGACGGTCAGGTACCTGTGGGCCGCGCTCGGCTCGCGGGACCCGGACCGGGTGGTCGAGCGGCTGGGCCGACTCGCCCTGTCGGTGCGCGACGTGCCGGAGGCCGACGTGCTCGACGCCATCCGGCCCCTCCTGCCGGTCACCGCATGGCCGGAGCGGACGCTGCGGTTCTTCGCCACCGACGCGCTCACCGGCCGGACCACGGGCTTGGACGCCGGCAGCGGGGCCGACCTGCCGCGGGCCATGGCGGCCACCTGCGCGCTGCCGCCGCTGTTCCCGCCGATCACGGTGGGGGAGGGGCGCTGGATGGACGGCGGGGTGCGGTCCACGGCCAACGTCGACCTGATGAGCGACTGCCGGAGGGTCGTCGCCCTCGCCCCGATCCCCAAGGGGCCGGGCGCGAGCCCCGGGGCCGTCGCCCAGGGTGCCGCACTGGCGGCGGGCGGGGCCCGCGCCGTGGTGCTGGTTCCCGACCGGGAGGCCCGCCGCGCGTTCGGCCGCAACCCGCTGGACCCCTCCCGCGTTCCTGGCGCCGCCCGGGCGGGACGGCGCCAGGCCGCCGCGTACGCCGACCGGGTCCGGGCCGTCTGGCACGGCTGATCCGGTCCCGGTCGCCGTCACACCGGGAGCAGCCCGCCGATCAGCGCGCTCAACTGCCGTACGTTGCGGCACTCGTGCATGTCCACCAGCCGCGCGTACTCGGGTGCGGCGGAGTCGCCGGTGCCCCAGCGGGAGCGCTGCTCCGGGTTCAGCCAGTGCACCCGCCGGGCGCGCCGGACCAGCTCGCGCACGGCGGCGAGGTTCGGGTCGGCCATGTTGGTGCGGGCGTCGCCGAGGACGAACACCGTCGTGCGCGGTCCCACGGCACCGGCGTACCGCTCGCCGAACTCGCCCAGCGCCATGCCGTAGTCGCTGCTGCCGTGCCAGCCGGTGAGGCTCGCCCCTTCGCGGATGCGGGCGCCCAGGCCCTCCGGGTCGGCGGCGCCGCGCACGAGCAGCCCGGTCACCTCGTCGACCCGGTTGACGAAGGCGAACACCCGCACCTTGCCGAACTGGTCGTGCAGCGCCTGCACCAGCAGCATCGTGAAGTCGGAGAACCCGGACACCGAGCCCGACACGTCGCACAGCAGCACCAGTTCGGGCCGGGCGGGCCTGCGCCGGCGCAGCACGGGCCGCATCGGCACCCCGCCGGTGGACAGCGAACCGCGCACCGTCCGGCGCAGGTCGATACTGCCGCGCGCGGCCCTGCGGCGGCGGGCGGCGAGCCGGGTGGCCAGCTTCCGCGCCAGCGGCCGCACCGTCCGGCGCAGCTCGGCCAGCCGGTCCTTCCCGGCGAACAGGAAGTCGACCCGGTCGGCGGTCGGGGCCACCGCGCGCCGGGCGATCTCGTCCCGGCCCCGCCGTTCCGCCACCCGGCGCCGCGCCTCGGTGGCCACCAGCCGCCGGAACTCCTCGATGCGCCGCCGGATCTCGTCCTCCAGCAGCCGGTCGCCGAAGCCCGCGCCGCCGTCCCGCCCGTGCACCTCGTCCCGTACCCGCGCCAGCAGCGTCTGCGGACGCAGCCGGTCCAGTGTTTGGTACGACGACCAGCCGTCCGACCCCGGCGAACTCCCGTACCCGCCGAAGCCGTCGACCGCCTCCACCGCCAGCCGGCCCATCAGCCCGGTGTCGTTGTCGGCGAGCGCGGCCGCCAGCCGCTCGCGCAGACCGTCCCGGTCGGCGGGTCCGCCCTCCGGCGCGCCGACCGCGCGAGGGAAGTACAGGTCGAAGACCGCGTCGAAGACGGGACGTTGGGCCGTGCCGTGCAGCAGGGTCGCCGCCAGGCCCTCCCGGAGCAGTTCCCGGTCGGCGAGCCCGAGCGCCTCCACCGCGCGCGCCGCGTCCACCGTCTCGCCGGTGCCGACGCGCAGGCCGTGGACGCGGAGCGCGTCGACGAGGCCGGTCAGCCGGGTCGCGAGTCCCGGGCCGGCGGTGTTCACAGGGCGTCCAGGTCGAGTTTGGCCGCCGCCTTCTGGATGTCGTCCTGGTGCTTGAGGACCACGCCCAGGCTGTCGCGCACGACCGTCTCGTCCAGGGTGCCCGCGCCCAGCGCCAGCAGGGTGCGGGCCCAGTCGATGGTCTCGGCGACCGACGGGACCTTCCGCAGGTCCATCGCGCGCAGCGCCCCCACCACCCGGACGACGGACTCGGCCAGCGCCGTCTCGATGCCCGGCACCCTCAGCCGTACGATCCGCCGTTCCAGCTCCGCGTCGGGGAAACCGATGTGCAGGAACAGACAGCGGCGGCGCAGCGCCTCGGACAGCTCCCGGGTCGCGTTCGAGGTGAGGACCACGAAGGGGCGGCGGGTCGCGGTGACGGTGCCCAGCTCCGGAACGGTCACCTGGAAGTCGCCGAGCACCTCGAGGAGCAGCCCCTCGACCTCCACGTCCGCCTTGTCGGTCTCGTCGATCAGCAGCACCTTGGGGTCGTCGCCGCGGATCGCGGTCAGCAGCGGGCGGGGAAGCAGGAACTCCTCGGCGAAGATGTCCGTCCGCGTCTCGTCCCAGCTCTCGTCCCTGCCGGCGCTGATCCGCAGCAGCTGCTTGGCGTGGTTCCACTCGTACAGCGCCCGCGACTCGTCCACGCCCTCGTAGCACTGGAGCCGGATCAGCCGGGCGCCGGCGACCGCGGCGACGGCCTTGGCGAGTTCGGTCTTGCCGACCCCGGCGGGGCCCTCCACCAGCAGCGGCTTGCCGAGCCGGTCGGCGAGGAAGACGGTGGTGGCCACCGCGGGCGACGCCAGGTAGCCGGTCTCGGCGAGGCGCGCGGAGACGTCGTCGACGGAAGTGAACACCAGGATCCTCCGGCTGTGCGCGGGAACGACGGGGCCCGGACACCCGGCGGGTGCCCGGACCTATCCAAGCGCTTGCTCACCGCACTTGTCACGCGGCGGGGGCGACCGCCCGCACGGCCGGGGTGCGCAGCGCCCGCCGGGCCGTGACCAGACTCGTCCCCAGCGTCACCGCCACGCCGGTCGCCACGACCGCGGCCCACACACCGGCCATCTGCTCCGGCACCACCACGTCACCACGGACCACGGCGAACGGCACGATCCCGGCCAGCGCCGCCACCGTGCCGAACAGCAGCCCGACGACCGTGACGACCAGTCCCTCGGTCCCCACCATGCCCAGCACCTGCCCGGGCGTCGCCCCGGCGAGGCGCTGTCGGCCGAACTCCCCGGCGCGGTAGGTCGTCGCCGCGTACAGCGAGTTGACCAGCATCACGCACACGAACACCGCGATGATGCCGACGACCGTGAAGTTCAGCGTCTCCAGGTTCTTGGCGTCGGCCGACTTCACCAGCCCCGAGGCCGCCACCGCGTCGCTCTCCACCGCCTGCATGGTCAGCGTCGCCGTGGACACCGCCGTGAACAGGACCAGCGCCGTCAGGATCCCGGCGAGCTCCCCGGTCCGCTGCCGCAGGTTGCGCACCGCCAGCCACCCGCTCGCCCCCCGCGGCGCCCACCGGCCCAGCACGCCTTTCAGCAGCCGGGGCGCCGCCAGCGCCAGACCCACCGACAGCAGGATCGCCCCGTACACGGGCGGCACCATCAGCATCTCGTCCGTCGCCGAGAGGGCGAACGTGGAGCACACCGCCGCCGCCCCGGCCGCCAGTGCTCCGTAGGCCAGGAACACCCTTACCCTGCCGGGACGTTGCCGCTTGCGTGTCACCCGGCGCACCGCGAGGAGCGCCGCGCCCGCCGACGCGAGCAGCGTGACGCCGACGCCGGACACCAGGGCGACGATCCCGAAGGAGTGGTCCACGGACCGGGCGACCTGCCCGCTTTCGCGGAACATGTCGAGCAGCAGCCGCCCGCCCGCCATCGCCGCGGGCACTCCGAGTGCCGTGCCCGCCAGGGCCACGACCACCGCCTCACCCACGACCATTCGCTTCAGCTGCGCCGGGGTCGCGCCCGAGCAGCGCAGCACCTCCAGCTCGGCCGCCCGCTGCCGCACGTTCACGGTCAGCGTCGAGGCGACGGCGAAGAACACCAGCAGGGTGCCGTACCCGCCGACCACGTCGGCCGAGATCCGGAGGATCTCCGAGCTCGCCGGGTCCACGCCCGGCTGTCCGGCCGTGTCGTGCAGCGACTGGAACGTCATGACGATCGCCGCGCCCAGGAAGGCGGACAGCAGCGTCGCGAGGAACCGTCCGGGCCTACGCCGGACCGACCGCATGGCCAGTGCGAACACGGCTCACACCCCCGCCTTCGCGGTGTCGCCCAGATGCGCCAGCCGCTCGGCCACCGCCTCCGCCGTCGGCGCGTCCAGCCGGCCGGCCAGCCTGCCGTCCGCGAGGAACAGCACGCTGTCGGCGTGGGACGCGGCGATCGGGTCGTGCGTCACCATCACCACGGTCCGCCCGTGCACCAGCACCGCCTGCCGGAGCAGCGCCAGCACCTCCCGCGCGCTGCGCGTGTCCAGGGCGCCGGTGGGCTCGTCGGCGAAGATCACCCGTGGTTCGGTCACCAGCGCCCGCGCGATCGCCACCCGCTGCCGCTGACCGCCGGACAGCTGGTCGGGCCGGTGGCCCAGCCGGTCGCCCAGACCGACGGAGACCAGGATCTCCCGGGCCCGCCTCCGGTCCACGCGCCTGCCGGCGAGCTTCAGCGGCAGCACCGTGTTCTGCGCGACGGTCAGTGTCTCCAGGAGGTTGTACTGCTGGAACACGAACCCGATGCGCCCGCGCCGGAACCTCGTCAGCTCCGCCTCGCTGCCGCCCGTCAGCTCGGTCCCGTCGACCCGCACGATCCCGCTGTCCGGACGGTCCAGCCCGGCCGCGCACTGCAGCAGCGTGGACTTGCCCGAGCCCGAGGGCCCCATCACCGCGGTGAACGTCCCCCGCGCCAGCCCGAGCGTCACCCCGTCCAGCGCGGTCACGGAACTGTCCGCGGCGCCGTACGACTTGGTGACCTTCACCAGCCGCAGCGCCTCGGGAGCGGGCTCCGTGTCCCGGCCGCTTCGTGCCCCGCTGCGAAACATTGTTATTGCCTCCGTCCGGCACGCCCTGTGCCCCGCCGGAAACGCTACGGAGCGCGGGGGCGCGCCACACGGGGTGCAGGACCCGGATCACCGGGTGTACTTAGGGACACCTCAGGAGGGGGGCTGTCCGACCAGCACGACCTCCAGGGTGCGCGGGCCGTGCACGCCCTCCACCCGGTCGAGTTCGATGTCGCTGGTCGCCGACGGGCCGGAGATCCAGGTGAGCGGGCGCGTCGGGTCGAGGCGCCCGAGGGCCTGGGGGACGGAGGAGACGATCTGGTCCGGCACCCGCACCACACAGATGTGGTGATCGGGCACGAGGGTGATGCGGCGCCTGCCCTGGTCGGGCGAGCCGTCCAGCACCAGGGTGCCCGTCTCGGCGACGGCCAGCGCGCAGCCGGTGACCACGCTGTCGGCCTCGTCCAGCTCGCGCGGCGTGCTCACGGCACGGTCCTCCACCCGGGCGGGACCGTCGGCCGGCATCCACGCCGGCGGGAGCCCCGGCGGCACGATCACCTGCCTGGCGCCCCGCTCGGCGAGCAACCGCGCGATCAGAGCGGGCAGTTCGCCGTCGGTGGTGCGGTGCACGATCGCCCGGTAGTCGGCCAGGTTCTCCGCGAGGAGGTCCACCGTCTCCCCGGCCGTGCGCCCGCCGTGCTCACGCAGATAGTCCCGGGCGACGGCCCGCTCGTACGGGGTGTCGTCCTCGGGTGTGCCGGCCAGGGCGCGCCGCACCCGGCCCAGGACCCTTTCCCTGCTGCTCATCCGGCCGCTCCCTTCCCGCCCCGCGTACGCTGCCACCAGTCCCGGAACGGCTCCGCCGGCACCGCCGGCAGATCCCGGGTCCCGCTCCACGCCCTGCCGGGTCCCGGCAGGGTGCGCGGATGGAGTCTGCGGGTGCGCGAGGCGAGGCGCTGTCCGGTGCGCAGCGCACCGGGACGCGTGAACGCCCAGCGCGCGGCGCGCATCGCCGCCCGCTCGGCGGCGTGCCCCTTGGCGGGCTGCAGCACCACCTTGTTGCCGGCCCGCGTCACCTCACCGCCCTCCACCACCCGTTCCCTGAGGTGCACCAGCACCTCGGGGATGTCGATGGCGACCGGACACACCTCGTAACAGGCCCCGCACAGCGACGACGCGTACGGCAGGGACGCGTCGATCTCACTGCCGGTGCCCCGCAGTTGCGGGCTGAGGATCGCGCCGATCGGCCCCGGGTAGACCGAGCCGTAGGCGTGTCCGCCGGCCCGCTCGTACACCGGGCACACGTTCAGGCAGGCCGAGCAGCGGATGCAGCGCAGGGCCTGCCGGCCCACCTCGTCGGCGAGCGTGTCGGTACGGCCGTTGTCCAACAGCACCAGGTGGAAGGTCCGCGGGCCGTCCTCGTCGGTGGTGCCGGTCCACATGCTGGTGTACGGGTTCATCCGCTCGGCGGTCGAGGAGCGGGGGAGGGTCTGCAGGAACACCTCCAGGTCCTGCCAGGCGGGCACGACCTTCTCGATGCCGACGACCGAGATCAGCGTCTCCGGCAGGGTCAGGCACATCCGGCCGTTGCCCTCGGACTCCACCACCACCAGGGTGCCGGTCTCGGCGACCATGAAGTTGGCCCCGGAGACGCCGACCTTGGCGCGCAGGAACTTCTCCCGCAGATGCAGCCGCGCCGCCTCGGCGAGTTCGGCGGGGGTGTCGGTCAGCCCTTCGGGCGCCGGACGGCCCCACTCGCTCATCTCCCGGGCGAAGATCTCCCGGATCTCCCCGCGGTTGCGGTGGATCGCCGGCACCAGGATGTGCGACGGGCGGTCCTTGCCCAACTGCACGATCAGCTCGGCCAGATCGGTCTCGTAGGCACGGATGCCCTCCGCTTCGAGGGCCTCGTTGAGCCCGATCTCCTGCGTGGCCATCGACTTGACCTTGACGACCTCCGACTCGCCGGTCTCCCTGACGAGCCGCGTCACGATCCGGTTCGCCTCGTCGGCGTCGGCCGCCCAGTGGACCGTGCCGCCCGCCGCCGTCACCGACTCCTCCAACTGCTCGAGATAGCGGTCGAGATGGCGGAGGGTGTGGTCCTTGATCCGCTTGCCGGCCTCCCGCAGCTCCGCCCAGTCGGGCAGTTCCGCCACGGCCTTGGCGCGCTTGGCCCGGATGGTGTGCGTGGCGTGCCGCAGATTGCCGCGCAGGGTGCCGTCGCGTACGGCGTCCCGCGCCGCCTCCGGGAACGCCGGCATCCCGACGAATGTTCCGCTCATACGGCCGGTTCCTCCTCCGTGCTCGCCAGGATCTCCGCGATGTGCACCGGCCGCATCCCGGTGCGCAGCCTCGTCATCGTTCCGCCGATGTGCATCAGGCAGGAGTTGTCCGCCGCGCACAGCACCTCGGCGCCCGTCGACTCGGCGCTCCGCACCTTGTCGGCGCCCATCGCCGCCGAGACGTCGGAGTTCTTCAGCGCGAAGGTGCCGCCGAAGCCGCAGCACTCCTCCGCGCCCGGCAACTCGGCCAGCTCCAGGCCCTTCACCGCCCGCAGCAGCCGCAGCGGCCGCTCGCCCAGGCCCAGTCCGCGCAGCCCGTGACAGGTCGGGTGGTAGGTCACCTTGTGCGGGTAGTAGGCCCCGACGTCCGTCACCCCCAACACGTCCACCAGGAACTCGGTGAGTTCATAGGTCTTCGGCACCACCGGTGCCAGGGTCGCCGCGAGGGAGTCCCCGCGCCCCTCCGCCCGGGCCCGCTCACCCATCCGCGGGTACAGCTCCCGCACCATCGCGCCGCACGAGCCGGACGGCGTCACGATCGCCTCGTAGTCCCGGAAGACCTCGGCGAAGTGCCGGGCCATCGGCTCCGTCTCGTGACGGTAGCCCGTGTTGTAGTGCGCCTGGCCGCAACAGGTCTGCGCCATCGGGAAGTCGACCTCGACGCCGAGTCTGGTCAGGAGTCTCACCACGGCGCGCCCGGTGTCCGGATAGAGCGTGTCGTTGACACAGGTCAGGAACAGGGCGACACGCATCGCGGCTCCTCGTGGAATCGATCATCGGGTCAGTGCAGGGTAGTGCGGGAGCGAGGGCGCGGGGGAGACTCCCGTCAGCCCCGGGCGAGCCGGGCCTGCGCGGCCTGCCAGCGCTGCGTGCCGCCGCGCGGTTCGTACCGCGTCAGCAGCTGCGTACGGGTGAGCAGCCGCCGCATCCCGGCGAGGTCGCCGGCCAGTCCGTGGGCGCGGGCCTGCACCAGCACATTGCCCAGCGCCGCCGCCTCCGTCGGCCCGGACACCACCGGCAGCCCGCAGGCGTCGGCGGTCAGCTGGCACAGCAGGGCGTTACGGGTGCCGCCGCCCACGATGTGCACGACGTCGGCGGACCGTCCGGCGAGCCGCTGCGCGTCCTCGACCGCCTTGCGGTGCGCCAGGGCGAGCGAGTCGAGGATGCAGCGGGTGACCTCGGCAGGGGAGTCCGGCACCGGCTGGCCCGAGTCCCGGCACGCCTCGGCGATCCGCTCGGGCATCCGCCCCGGGGCGAGGAACGCCGCGTCCCCGGCGTCCACCACCGACCGCAGCGCCGGAACCCGGGCCGCCGCGAGGAGCAGCGCGCCAAGGTCCGGCTCGCCCCAGGCGCGTACGCACTCCTGGAGCAGCCACAGGCCCATGATGTTGCGGAGATAGCGGACCGTGCCGTCCAGCCCCAGCTCGTTGGTGAAGTTGGCGGCCCGGCTCTCCTCCGTCAGCACCGGCGCGTCCAGCTCCAGTCCGGCCAGCGACCAGGTGCCGGTGCAGATGTACGCGAACCGTTCGCCGTCCGCCGGCACGGCGGCCACCGCGGACGCGGTGTCGTGCGAGCCGACCGCCGTCACCGGGACCGGCCCGGTCAGCCCGGTCTCCTCCAGCACCTCCGGGCGCAGCACCCCTGCCGGATCGCCGGGCCGGCGCAGCGGCGCGAAGAGCCCGAGGTCGATGCCCAGCCGCTCGGCGACCCCGTGCGCCCAGTCGCGGGTGCGCGGGTCGATCAGCTGGGTGGTCGAGGCGTTGGTCAGCTCCGTGCCCTGCTCACCGGTCAGCCAGTACGACAGCAGGTCCGGGATGAGCAACAGCCGCCGGGCCTGCCCGAGTTGGGCGGAACCGTGTGCCGCCGTCAGCTGGTACAGGGTGTTGAACGGCGCGTACTGCAGACCGGTCGCCGCGTACAGCTCCCCGGCGGGCACGGCCGCCCACACCTTCTCGGCGACCCCGTCGGTGCGGCCGTCGCGGTAGTGCACCGGGTTGCCGAGCAGCGCCCCGTCCGCGTCCAGCAGCCCGTAGTCCACGGCCCAGCTGTCGATGCCGACGGAGTCCACCCGGCCCGCCTCCCTCAGCCCGTCCAGGACCCCCGCGTACAGCCCCAGGACGTCCCAGCGCAGCCCCTCGGGCACCCGTACCGGCCGGTTGGGGAAGCGGTGGACCTCGGTCAGGTCCAGGCTGTCGGGGCCGACGCGGCCGACCATGACGCGTCCGCTGGACGCGCCGAGGTCGACCGCGGCGTACGACTTCACGCCGGTGCTCATCGCAGGAACGCGGCGGCGACGCCGGCGTCGACCGGGACGTGCAGCCCGGTGGTGTGGGTGAGATCGCCGCCGGTCAGCGCGAACACGGCGTTCGCCACGTGCTCGGGCAGCACCTCCCGCTTGAGGAGCGTCCGCTGCGCGTAGAACTCGCCCAGCTTCTCCTCCGGCACCCCGTACACGGCCGCGCGCCTGGCGCCCCAGCCGCCCGCGAAGATCCCGGAACCGCGCACCACGCCGTCCGGGTTGACGCCGTTGACCCGGATGCCGTGCTCACCCAGCTCGGCGGCGAGCAGCCGCACCTGGTGCGCCTGGTCCGCCTTGGTCGCGGAGTAGGCGATGTTGTTGGGGCCGGCGAACACCGCGTTCTTCGACGCGATGTAGACGATGTCCCCGCCCAGCTGCTGCGCGGTCATCACCCGGGCCGCCTCGCGCGACACGAGGAAGGAACCGCGGGCCATGATGTCGTGCTGCAGGTCCCAGTCCTTCGCGGACGTCTCGAGCAGCGGCTTGGAGATCGAGATGCCGGCGTTGTTCACCACCAGGTCGACACCGCCGAAGGCGAGCACGGCGGCCCGGAAGGCGCCGGCGATCTGCTCCTCGGAGGTGACGTCCACGGTCACGGCGACGGCCTTGTCGGAGCCGCCCAGTTCCTCGGCGACCCGCGCGGCGTTCTCCCCGTTCAAATCGGCGACGACGACGCACGCGCCCTCCGTCACCAGCCGCCGGGCGATCGCCTTCCCGATGCCGCTGCCGGCCCCCGTGACCAGGGCCACGCGCGTGGCGAGCGGCTTGGGCTCCGGCATCCGCCGGAGCTTGGCCTCCTCCAGCGCCCAGTACTCGATGCGGAACTTCTCCGACTCCTCGATCGGCGCGTACGAGGACACCGCCTCGGCCCCGCGCATCACGTTGATCGCGTTGAGGTAGAACTCGCCGGCCACCCGTGCGGTCTGCTTGTCCTTGCCGAAGCTGAACATGCCGACGCCCGGCACCAGCACGATCGCCGGGTCGGCGCCGCGCATGGCGGGGGAGTCCTCGTCCGCGTGCCGCGCGTAGTAGGCGGCGTACTCCTCGCGGTAGGCCGTGTGCAGTTCCTTCAGCCGCGCCACCGCCTCGTCGAGCGGAGCGGACGCCGGCAGGTCCAGGACCAGCGGCCGGACCTTGGTGCGCAGGAAGTGGTCCGGGCAGGAGGTGCCCAGCGCGGCCAGCCGCGGGTGCTCGGCGCGGGCCAGGAAGTCCAGTACGGCGCCGGAGTCGTCGAAGTGCCCGACCTGCGCCCTGTCCTGGGAGGCGACGGCCCGCACGTACGGCGCCAGGGCGGCGGCCCGCTCCCGCCGCTCGCCGGCGGGCAGGGCCTCGTACCCCTCGATCACCGGACCGAACGGCTCCGGCCGGCCGCGCTCGGCGAGGAACGTCTCGGCGGTGCGGATGATGTGCAGCGAGTTCCGCTCGCACTCCTCGGAGGTGTCACCCCACGCGGTGATCCCGTGCCCGCCGAGCACACACCCGACGGCCTGCGGATTGGCCTCCTTCACGGCGGCGATGTCCAGCCCGAGCTGGAAGCCGGGCCGCCGCCACGGCACCCACACCACGGTGTCGCCGAAGCACTCGGCGGTCAGCTTCTCCCCGTCGGCCGCGCAGGCGAGCGCGATCCCGGAGTCGGGGTGCAGATGGTCCACGTGGGCGGCGTCGACCAGCCCGTGCATCGCGGTGTCGATCGAGGGCGCCGCACCGCCCTTGCCGTGCAGGCAGTAGTCGAACGCGGCGACCATCTCGTCCTCGCGTTCGACGCCCGGGTAGACCTCGGTGAGCGCCCGCAGCCGGTCCAGCCGCAGCACGGCGAGCCCCGCTCCGGTCAGCGTTCCGAGGTCGCCCCCGGACCCCTTGACCCACATCAGCTCCACGTCACCACCGGTGACGGGGTCGGTTCCGGTGCCCTTGGCGGAGGTGTTGCCGCCCGCGTAGTTGGTGTTCCGGGGATCGGCGCCGAGCCGGTGCGATCGAGCGAGCAGAGCGGCGGCTTCGGGATGCGCAGACATCACTTGTCAGTCCTTCTCGAACGAGGGGAGGTGGAGCGCCCCGAAAGGGGCGCGGGGAACCGCGCGACCAGCCAGGTACGGCCCGCGGTCCGCGATGGACGGAAACCGGCCGGCGCCTACGCCCCCCACCCTGCCTGCTCCCCGCCGACCCGCTCGGCCACGATCCGCTCGGCCCACCCGGACCGCCGGTAGGCGGCGAGGGGCTCGGGGTCCAGCCCCATCTCCTCCCGCACCTCACGAAGCAGCGGCCGCACGTCCGTGTCGTACGCGTCCATCAGCACCGCGTTGGCGCCCAGCACGTCCCCCGAGGCCTGCGCCTCACCCAGCGCCGCCCGGTCGACGAGCAGTGCCTTGGCCGTGGCCTCCTGGACGTTCATGACGGAACGGATGATCGCGGGGATCTTCGCCTCGATGTTGTGGCACTGGTCGAGCATGAACGCCACGTCGGAGGTGAACCCGCCCCCGCGTACCACCTCGTACATGATCCGGAACAGCTGGAACGGGTCGGCGGCACCCACCATCAGGTCGTCGTCGGCGTAGAACCGCGAGTTGAAGTCGAACCCGCCGAGCTTCCCCTCCCGCAGCAGCGTCGCCACGATGAACTCGATGTTCGTGCCCGGCGCATGGTGCCCCGTGTCGACCACGACCTGCGCCTTGTCGCCGAGCTTCAGGCAGTGCGCGTACGCCGTGCCCCAGTCCGGCACGTCCGTGGTGTAGAACGCCGGCTCGAAGAGCTTGTACTCCAGCAGCATCCGCTGCCCCTCGCCGAGCCGCTCGTACACCTCGGCCAGGCCCTCGGCCAGCCGGTCCTGCCGGGAGCGGATGTCGTCCTGTCCCGGGTAGTTCGTGCCGTCGGCGAACCACAGCTTCAGGTCCCTGGAGCCGGTCGCGTCCATGATGTCGACGCACTCCAGCAGATGGTCCACGGCCTTCCTGCGGACCGCCGCGTCCGGGTGGCAGATGCTGCCGAGCCGGTAGTCGTCGTCCTGGAAGGTGTTGGAGTTGACCGCGCCGAGCCGCACACCGCGGTCCTCGGCGTGCTTGGCCAGCGCCGCGTAGTCCTCGACCCTGTCCCACGGGATGTGCAGCGCCACGGTCGGCGCGACACCCGTGAACTCGTGCACCCTGGCCGCGTCGTCCAGCTTCTCCTGCGGGGTGCGGGGCACGCCCTGCTGTGCGAACACCTTGAACCGGGTCCCCGAGTTCCCGTACGCCCAGGACGGCGTCTCCACGGCCTGTGTCTTGAGAGCGGCTTTCACCGCGGCGAGCTCGGTCACGTCAGGGCTCCTGTGACATCGGGTCGTAACGACCACTGAGTGAAACGATTCAGAACGGGAAGCTATGAGGCTCCCGAAGGGGTGTCAACCCCTTCGGCGAAGACTGCTCTCCGTCACCCGTGCGAGACCTGAAGCTCTCGAAAGTTTTTCGACCGGGACCCATTGACGTGACATGCGTCGCGCGCCTAACGTCCCGGCAACCCAGTTGAAACCTTTCACGACGTCGCGAGGGCAGCCCCACCGGCGTCGTCGAGGAGCCCTCATGACCCACCCGTCCGACACGGGTCCGGCCCCGGTCCTCGCGCTGAAGGGCATCTCCAAGTCCTTCGGCGCGGTCCGCGCCCTGCGGGACGTCTCCCTGGAGCTGTTCCCCGGGGAGGTGCACGCCCTCGCCGGGGAGAACGGAGCCGGCAAGTCGACCCTCATCAAGACGCTCGCCGGAGTGCACCGGCCGGACGCCGGCCAGGTGCTGCTCGACGGGACGCCCGTGGTCTTCCACGGACCCGGCGACGCCCGCGACGCCGGCATCGCCGTGATCTACCAGGAGCCCACGCTCTTCCCCGACCTGTCGATCGCCGAGAACATCTTCATGGGACGGCAGCCCCGGCGGGCGTTCGGCCGGATCGACCACCGGGCGACGCACGACGCGACCGCGGCACTGATGAAGCGGCTCGGTGTCGCACTCGACCCGGACCGCCCGGCCCGCGGTCTGTCCATCGCCGACCAGCAGATCGTCGAGATCGCCAAGGCGCTCTCGTTCGACGCCCGCGTCCTGATCATGGACGAGCCGACCGCCGCCCTCACCGGCAGCGAGGTCGCCCGTCTCTTCGGCGTGGTGCGCACCCTGCGCGAACAGGGCGCCGCGGTGCTGTTCATCTCCCACCGCCTGGAGGAGATCTTCGAGATCTGCCAGAAGGTCACCACGCTGCGCGACGGCGCCTGGATCGCCGGCGAGCCGGTGGACGGCATGACCGAGGACGATCTGGTCCGCCGCATGGTCGGCCGTGACCTCGAGGAGCTCTACCCCAAGCAGGAGGTGAGCCCCGGCGAGACCGTCCTGAGCGTGCGCAGGCTGACCCGTGAGGGCGTCTTCACCGATGTCTCCTTCGACGTGCGGCGCGGCGAGATCGTCGGCCTGGCCGGACTCGTCGGCGCCGGGCGCACCGAGGTGGCCCGCGCGGTGTTCGGCGTCGACCGCTGGGACGCCGGGGAGGTGGAGGTGGACGGACGGAGGCTGACCAACGGCGCCCCGTCCGCCGCCATGGCCGCGGGCCTCGCCCTGGTCCCCGAGGACCGGCGCGCCCAGGGCCTGGTGATGGACATGTCCATCGAGCGCAACATCGGCCTCACCGGACTGCGTTCGACCGTGCGGGCCGGGCTGATGGACCGGGGCGCCGAACGCAGCCGCTCCCTGGACTGGGCGGTCAGGCTGCAGGTCAAGTACGCCCGGATCGCCGACACGGTCAACACCCTGTCCGGCGGCAACCAGCAGAAGGTCGTCCTCGCCAAGTGGCTCGCCACCGGCCCGAAGGTGCTGATCGTGGACGAGCCCACGCGCGGCATCGACGTCGGCACCAAGGCCGAGGTGCACCGGCTGCTGTCCCAGCTGGCCGCCGACGGCGTGGCCGTGCTGATGATCTCCTCCGACCTGCCCGAGATCCTCGGCATGGCCGACCGCGTGCTGGTGATGCACGAGGGCCGGCTCACCGCCGAGATCCCCCGCACCGACGCCACCGAGGAAACCGTGATGGCCGCAGCCACGGGGAGGGCCGCCGCATGACGGTCACCGCTCCCGAAGAAGCCCCCGTCGCCGGGGTGCCCGAGGCGGGCGCCACACGGCTGGTCGACCGCGTCTTCAAGATGCGCGAACTGGCCATCCTGGCGGTCTTCCTGGTGATGATCGGCGTCACCCAGGCCGGCAACAGCGAGTTCCTTTCCGAACAGGGCATCAAGGACCTGCTGCTGAACGCCACCATCCTGGTCCTGGTCGCCACCGGCCAGTCCCTGGTGGTCATCACCCGCAACGTCGACCTGTCGGTCGGCTCCACACTGGGCATCAGCGCCTTCGCCGCGGGCGTCCACCTCCAGGGCGGCGGGAACCCGGTCGTCGCCGTCGCCCTCGCGGTCCTCCTCGGCACCGGCTTCGGCCTGCTCAACGGCCTGCTCGTCAGCCTCGGCCAGGTGCCGGCGCTCGTCGTCACCCTCGGCACGCTGTACATCATCCGCGGCATCGACTCCATCTGGGTCGGCTCCCGCCAGATCACCGCCGCCGACCTCCCCGGCGGATTCGTCGACTTCGGCTCCGGGGGGATCTCGGCGGTGCCGTACCTGGCGCTCATCGCCCTCGCGGTGCTCGTGGCGACGGCGTACTACCTCAAGCACTTCGGCAGCGGACGCGAACTGTACGCACTGGGCTCCAACCCGGAGGCCGCCCGGCTGGCCGGCATCCCCGTGCGCAAGCGGATCCTCACCGCGTACACCTTCTGCGGAGCCCTCGCCGGGCTCGCCGGCGCCCTGTACCTGGCCCGGTTCGGCAACGTCGACTCCGGCACCGGCAGCGGCTACGAACTCACCGTCGTCAGCGCGGTCGTGGTCGGTGGCGTGGTCTTCACCGGCGGCTCCGGCAGCGTCTACGGGGCGGCTCTCGGCGCGCTGCTGCTGACCTCCGTCAACAGCGTGCTGCCCGCCCTCGGCGTCAGCTCCGTGTGGGTGCTCGCCATCAACGGCATCCTGCTCATCCTCGCCATCGCGGTCGACCGCGTCGTCGCGCTGCGCGTGGCCTCCGCCCTGAAGAAGAGGAACGCCCGCCATGCCTGAGTCCGGATTCCCGGCGCTCCGCGCCGTCCGCTGGGACACGGTGGTCGGTGCCCTGCTCGTCGTGGTCCTGCTGCTGTCCTTCACCACCGTCGACGGCTTCGGCAACGCGCTCAACCTGTCGTTCCTCATCGGCAACACCCTGCCGATCGCGCTGATCGCCCTGCCCATGACCCTGCTCGTGGTCTCCGGCGAGATCGACCTGTCCGTCGCCTCCACCGCGGGACTGTCCGGCGCGGTGATGGGCGCCCTGTGGAACCAGGGCATGTCCATCGAGACGATCATCCCGGTCTGCCTGCTGATCGGCGTCGTCTGCGGCCTGGTCAACGGCCTGCTGGTGACCCGCCTCGGACTGCCGTCCCTCGCCGTCACCATCGGCACGCTGGCCGCCTACCGGGGCATCGCGCAGATCGTGCTCGGCTCCGACGCGGTGACCGACTTCCCCGCCCAGTACCTGGACTTCGCCGCCGGACGCATCGGCGACACGTTCGTCCCGTACGCCTTCCTGCCCTTCCTGGCGCTGCTCGCCGTCGCCGTCGTCGCCCTGCACGCCACCCCGTTCGGGCGGTCGCTGTTCGCGATCGGCGCGAGCGAGGAGGCCGCCCGGTTCGCCGGCATCCGCGTCAAGCGGCAGAAGCTCGTCCTGTTCACCCTGACCGGCCTGATGGCCTCCCTCACCGGCGTCTTCTGGGCCCTGCACTACGCCAGCGCGCGCTACGACAACGCGACCGGCCTCGAACTCTCCGTCGTGGCCGCCGTCCTGCTCGGCGGCATCGACTTCGACGGCGGCAAGGGGACGCTCGGCGGCGCGGTCGCCGGGGTGTTCCTGCTCGGCGCGCTGCAGAACGTGATGAGCCTGCAGGACGTCTCCGCGCAGTCGCAGACCGTCGTCACCGGCGTGCTGCTGGTCCTGTCCGTCCTGGGACCCCGGGTCGCCCGGCAACTCGCCGTCGCCCGTGCCCGGCGCCGCGCCGTGGAGCCACCGACGGCGTCCAAGGCGCCCGCCCCGACTCCCTGAACCCTCCTCGCCCTTAAGGAACCCACCATGCGCAAGGCAACCGTCCGCCGTACCTGTGCGGCGCTCGCCGCCGTCACCTCGCTCGCCCTGGCCGCCACCGCCTGCGGCGGCACCACCAAGGAGGACGTCAAGAACGAGGGCGGCGCGGCGGCCTCGGCGGGCAAGGCCGACCCGAACGCCGAGACCAAGAAGGGCCTGACCGTCGGCTTCCTGCCCAAGCAGGTCAACAACCCCTACTTCACCACCGCCGACAAGGGCGGCGAGAAGGCCGTGAAGGAACTGGGCTCCACCTACAAGGAGGTCGGCCCCTCCAGCGCCACCGACACCGCCGGCCAGGTCTCCTACGTCAACACCCTCACCCAGCAGCAGGTCGACGCCATGGCCGTCTCCGCGCAGGACCCCGGCGCCCTGTGCACCGCGCTCAAGCAGGCCATGAAGAACGGCATCAAGGTCGTCACCTACGACTCCGACACCACCCCCGGCTGCCGCAACGCCTTCATCTCGCAGGCCTCCGCCGAGGACCTGGGCCGCACCGAGGTGCAGCTGCTCGCCGAACAGATCGGCTACAAGGGCGAGATCGCGATCCTGTCCGCCGCGCAGACCGCGACCAACCAGAACACCTGGATCGAGTTCATGAAGGACGAGCTCAAGGACCCCAAGTACAAGGACATGAAGCTGGTCAAGGTCGCCTACGGCAACGACGACGCCCAGCAGTCCTTCCAGCAGACCCAGGGCCTGCTCCAGGAGCACCCGAACCTGAAGGGGATCATCTCCCCGACCACCGTCGGCATCAAGGCCGCCGCGCAGTACCTGTCCGGCTCCAAGTACAAGGGCAAGGTCAGGCTGACCGGCCTCGGCACCCCCAACGACATGCGCAAGTACGTCAAGAACGGCACCGTCGAGGCGTTCGAGCTGTGGGACCCCGCCAAGCTCGGCGAACTCGCCGCCCGCACCGCCGTCGCACTGGCCTCCGGACAGATCACCGGCCAGGAGGGCGAGACCTTCGAGGCCGGCGCGATGGGCGAGTACACCATAGGAAAGGACGGCGTGATCAGCCTCGGCAAGCCCACCGTCTTCAACGCCGGGAACATCGACCAGTTCGACTTCTGATCCCCGACCCCCTCGCGAGGAGCGGTACTTCATGCAACGCGTCTGTTTCCTGCTCAAGGTCCGCCAGGACCGGATCGCCGAGTACCGCGAACGCCACGCCGCCGTGTGGCCCGAGATGCGCGAGGCGCTCTCGGCCACCGGCTGGCACAACTACTCCCTCTTCCTGCGCGACGACGGCCTGCTCGTCGGCTACCTGGAGACCGAGGACTTCGGGGCCGCCAGGGCCGGCATGGAGGCCACCGAGGTCAACGCCCGCTGGCAGAAGGAAATGTCCCCCTTCTTCGAGTCCCTCGACGGCTCCCGGCCGGACGAGGCGATGAAACCGCTGACCGAGGTCTTCCACCTCGCCTGACGACGGAGCCCGCGATGAGACGACGCACTCTCCTGGCCGGAGCACTCCTCGGCACCACACCCTCACCCCTGCACGTCGCCGACTTCCGGCTGCCCGGCTGACGTGACCGCTGCGGGGCGGCCGGTGCCGGTAGTGTGATGGCCCGCCGCGCCGCCCCCCGTCTCCCTGGAGGTCCCTGCCCGATGGCCCAGTCGGTGGGTATCAAGGACGTCGCCCGCGTCGCCGGAGTCTCCGTCGGCACGGTCTCCAACGTCATCAACCGCCCGGACACGGTCGCCGCCGAGACCCGGGCGCGGGTGCTGTCCGCCATAGACCGGCTCGGTTACGTCCGCAGCGAGTCCGCCCGTCAGCTCCGCGCCGGCCGCAGCCGCATCATGGGCCTGCTCGTCCTCGACATGGGCAACCCGTTCTTCGTCGACGTCGCGCGCGGCGCCGAACGCGCCGCCCGCGAGGCCGGGCTGGGCGTGATGGTCTGCAACAGCGCCCAGAGCCCGGGCGAGGAGGCCGAGTACCTGTCCCTCTTCGCCGAGCAGCGGGTGCGCGGCGTGCTGCTGACCCCGGCCGACGCCACCGGCCGCAACATCGAGGCGTTCCGCCGGCACGGCATCCCCTTCGTGCTGGTCGACCGGGTCGCCGAGGGCACCACCGAGTGCTCGGTCTCCGTGGACGACGTGGCGGGCGGCGCGCTGGCCGTGCGGCACCTCGTCGACGCCGGTCACCGCTCCCTCGCCTACGTCAGCGGCCCGCCCGGACTGAACCAGGTCCGGGACCGCCGCACCGGCGCGCTGAACGCCCTCGCCGAGGCCGGACTGGGACCCGACCGCCTGCGCGAGCTGCCCACCGAGCGCCTCGACGTCGCCGCCGGACGCGACGCCGGCGCCCGCCTCCTCGGCCTGTCCGACCGGCCGACCGCCGTGTTCTGCGCCAACGACCTGCTGGCCCTCGGTGTGCTCCAGGCGATGTACGCGGCCGGCGTCGGGGTCCCCGACGACCTCGCGATCGTCGGGTACGACGACATCGAGTTCGCCGCCGCGGCGGCCGTGCCGCTCACCTCCGTACGGCAGCCCGCCGTCACCATGGGCGCCTTGGCGGCGGAGCTGCTGCTGGAGGAGACCGAGGGCGAGGGCGCCGCCGGGCCGCACGAGCACCGCCGCGTCGTCCTCCGCCCGGAACTGGTGGTCCGGCGCTCCAGTCTGGCGGCCCGCTGACCGCGGGCCGGCGAGGATTTCATGATCCCGGGCTCGTTGGCCGGACGAACATGTGCTGAACTGGGTCATGGCCCGACAATCCGTTCGTCCCAGGAGCACCGTTGACCGTCAGTTACCGCCAGCCCGGAGTGGTCCTCACCGACCGCCGGTTCACCGTGCCCCTCGACCACGACACCCCCTCGGGGGAGACGATCGTCCTGTACGCGCGGGAGGCCGTCGCGAGTGACAAGGCCGGCCAGGACCTGCCCTGGCTGCTCTACCTCCAGGGCGGGCCGGGCTTCGGGGCGAACCGTTTCATCCGCAAGGAGGCCTGGCTGGGCCGGGCCCTGGAGGAGTACCGCGTCCTGCTCCTCGACCAGCGCGGCACCGGGCACTCCACCCCCGCGAACCGGCAGACCCTCCCGCTGCGCGGCGGCCCCGCCGAACAGGCCGACTACCTCAGCCACTTCCGCGCCGACTCCATCGTCCGGGACTGCGAGGCCATCCGCCCCCAGGTGACCGGCGGCGCACCCTGGACGGTGCTCGGCCAGAGCTTCGGCGGCTTCTGCGCCGTCGCCTACCTGTCGACGGCCCCCGAGGGCCTGGACACCGCCCTCGTCACCGGCGGCCTGCCCTCCCTCGACGCCCACGCCGACGACGTCTACCGGGCCGCCTACCCGCGCGTCGCGCGCAAGGTCGCCGCGCACTACGCCCGCTACCCGCAGGACGTCGAACGCGCCCGCCGCATCGCCGACCACCTCCTCACCCACGAGGTCGTCCTCCCGAACGGCTACCGCTTCACCGTCGAGGCGTTCCAGTCCCTCGGCCTCATGCTCGGCGGCGGCGACGGCAGCCACCGGCTGCACCACCTCCTGGAGGACGCCTTCGTCCGCACCCCCGGCGGCCCCGCCCTCTCCGACGCCTTCCAGGAACAGGCGCAGGCCCTGCTGTCGTTCGCCGGCCACCCCCTGTACGCGCTGGTCCACGAGGCCATCTACGGCCAGGACGCACGCCCCACCGCCTGGTCCGCCGAACGCGTACGCAACGAGTTCCCGGGGTTCGACGCGGCCAAGACGCTCGCCGGCGACGAGCCCCTGCTCTTCACCGGCGAGACCATCCACCCCTGGATGTTCGACTGCGACCCCGCGCTGCGCCCGCTGCGCGAGACCGCCGAACTGCTCGCCGCCCGCACCGACTGGACCCCGCTGTACGACCCCGCCCGCCTCGCCGCCAACGAGGTCCCGGTCGCCGCGGCCGTCTACCACGACGACATGTACGTCCACACGCCCCACTCCCTCGAGACCGCCCGCGCGATCCGGGGACTGCGCACCTGGGTCACCGACGAGTTCGAGCACGACGGCGTCCGGGCCGGCGGCCCCCGCGTACTGGACCGGCTGATCGCCCTGGCCCGCGACGAGGTGTGACCCCGGCCCGGGCGAGCGGCCGGTGCGTTGTCGGTGCCGCGGGTTAGTCTGCGGGCATGACCGAGCCGACGACCAGTCAACTCCAGCCGATGCCCGACGACTGGCGGCGCGCGCTGGCCGTGGTCGCCCACCCGGACGACCTCGAGTACGGCTGCGCCGCGGCGATCGCCTCCTGGACCGACGCGGGCCGCGAGGTCGCCTATGTCCTCGCGACCCGCGGCGAGGCGGGCATCGACACGCTGGAACCGGCGAAGTGCGCCGCGCTCAGGGAGCGGGAGCAGCGGGCGAGCGCGGCCGTGGTCGGCGTGGACCAGGTCGACTTCCTCGACCACGCGGACGGCGTCGTCGAGTACGGCCCCGCCCTGCGCCGGGACATCGCGGCCGCCATCCGCCGTCACCGGCCCGAACTGGTGATCACCCTGAACCACCGGGACACCTGGGGCGGCACCTACTGGAACACACCGGACCACGTCGCCGTCGGGCGCGCCGTGCTGGACGCGGCCGGTGACGCCGGGAACCGCTGGATCTTCCCGGAGCTGACCGAGCGGGGCCTCGCCCCCTGGGACGGCGTCCGCTGGGTGGCGGTCGCCGGTTCCGGCAACCCCACCCACGCCGTGGACGCTGCCGGGGGACTGGAGCGGGCGGTCGCCTCCCTGCTCGCGCACCGGACCTACATCGAGGCGCTGACCGACGAGGACCCGGAGACGTACGCCCGCGGGCTGCTGACCGGATTCGCCGAGGAGACGGGCAAGCGGTTCGGCGACCGCCCCGCGGTCGCCTTCGAGCTGTTCGCCCGGTGACCTCCGTGGGGGACGACAAGGAATCGCTGGCGCGGCGCTTCGAGGAGCACCGCGGCCACCTGGGGGGCGGTCGCCTACCGCATGCTCGGCTCGCTGACCGAGGCGGAGGACGCGGTCCAGGAGACCTGGCTGCGCCTGGGCCGCGCGGACACCGCCGCGATCGACAACCTCGGCGGCTGGCTCACCACCGTGACCGGCAGGATCTGCCTGGACCTGCTGCGTGCGCGCACCACCCGCCGCGAGCAGCCGATGGACGAGACCTTCGTCCCGGACCCGGTGATCGGACCCCTCACCGCCCAGGCGGACCCGGAACAGGAGGCGCTGCGCGCCGACTCGGTGGGCGTGGCGATGCTGGTGGTCCTGGAGAAGCTGGAGCCCGACGAGCGGCTGGCGTTCGTCCTGCACGACATGTTCGCCGTGCCGTTCGACGACATCGCCCCCGTCGTGGAGCGCAACGCGGCCGCGACCCGGCAGCTCGCCAGCCGGGCCCGCCGCCGGGTGCGGGACACGGTCCCCCCGTCCGACCCCGACCTCGGGCGGCAGAAGGAGGCGCTCGACGCGTTCATGGCCGCCGCGCGCGGCGGTGACTTCGAGGCGCTGGTCGCCGTCCTGCACCCGGACGTGGTGCTGCGGGCGGACGCCGGCGCGCTGGTCCGGGGCATCACGGCCTCCAAGATCCTCCGGGGCGCGAGGACGGTGGCGGAGTCGGCGCTCATGTTCGCCCGGTACACCGCGGCGGCCCGCATCGTCCTGGTCAACGACGGGGCGGGCCTGCTCAGCGTGGTGGACGGCCGGATCCGGTCGGTCATGTCCTTCACGGTCGAGAACGGCCGCATCACGGCCGTGTACATCCTGGCCGACCCCGACCGCCTCGACCACCTGGAGGTCCCGGGCCCCTGACCCCGCCCCGCCCCCGGCCGGCGACGCGCCTCAGGCCGTCGCGGGCCCCGTCGTCGCACCCCTGCGTTCCGGCCACAGCCGCAACCCCTCCGGCATCAGCGTGAGCCGCTCGGTCACCCGCAGCCGATACGCGGGATCGGCCCGCAGTTCGTACCGCCGCAGCAGCAGCCCCAGCACCAGCGTCGCCTCGTGCAGGGCGAACTGCCGCCCGATGCACGCCCGGGCCCCCGTCCCGAACGGCTTGAACGTGTGCGCCGCCCGCCCCCGCGCCGCCCGCGCGTCGAACCGGTCCGGATCGAACCGCTCCGCGTCCGCGCCCCACACCTCGGGGTCCCGGTGCAGCATCGGCGTCAGCACCAGCGTCCAGGCGCCGCGCCGCATCGGATGCTCCCCGCCCAGCACCGTGTCCGCCCGTGCCTCCCGGGCGAACGCCGGCGCCGTCGGCCACAGCCGCAGCGACTCGTCCAGCACCCGGCGGACGTAGCGCAGCCGGGCGACCTGCTCGTAGCCCGGCGCCTCCCCGTCGCCCCAGACCCGGTCCACCTCCGCGCGGGCGCGCGCCGCGACATCGGGGTGCCGGGACAGGTAGTGCAGGGCGAAGGACAGCGCGCCCGAGGTGGTCTCGTGCCCGGCGACCAGAAAGGTGATCACCTGACGGCGGACGTTCTCGGACGACAGCCGCTCCCCGGTCTCCGGGTGCGCGGTCTCCAGCATCCGGTCCAGCAGATCCCCGTCCCCGCTGCCGCCGCCGGCCCGCCGCACCCGCACCACCTCGTCCACGATCCGGTTGAGGTGCGCGATGTCGGCCGCGTTGCGGCGGCTCGCGCCCCGCAGCAGCAGGGGAGTCAGCGGCGCGGGCACGCTGTTCAGGCGCTGCGCGTAGGTGAGCGTGCCGACCATCGCGGTGACGAACGGGTGCGGACGGGGCCGTTCGAACGACCCGAAGTCGTGCCCGAACCCGGTGCGCGCGATGGTCTCCAGCGTCAGCTTGGTCATGTCCCCGGGCACGTCCACCGCACTGCCCCCGGCCGCCGCACGGTCCCAGTGTTCCGTCAGCCGTTCCGCCACGGCCAGCATCATCGGGTGGTAGCCGGCCATGGCCTCACGGCTGAACCCGGGAGCCAGCACATCGTGCGCCAACTGCCAGTTGGGCTCGTGGTTGTAGGCCGTGAACAGCCCGTCGCCGGCGACCGGCCGCAGGTTGGCGACGCCCAGCCCGACGTGCTTGGCGAACCGCGACTCGTCGGCCAGATCGGCCACCAGCCCGGCGCCCCAGGTGAACACGAACTCCTTGCCGAAGGCGTTACGCCGGAAGATCGGCCCCAGCCGGCGGGCGTACTTCAGCGAGTCCTGGACCGGAGCGCTCCGGCTCGCGCCCAGGACGTCGCCGAGCAGCGGCAGGCGGTACGGCGGACGCGGTATGCGATGCAGTTCGGGCCAGCCCAGTTCCGCGCTGCGGAACCCCTTCGGCAGTCCGGCCCGTGTCGTCGTCTCCGCCATGACGCGATCTCCTTCGACCCGGCGCGCGTGCGGCGTGTGGTGCGCGATGTGTTGTACGCGAGTTCAATAAGGTGGTTCAGTCTGGGCCGGTCGCTGAACCGGCGTCAAGTAAAGTGCGGGCATGGCCGCGAACCAGGGCGGGCGCACACGCCGCAGGCTCAGCACCGGGGAGCGCCGGGAGCAGCTTCTGTCGGTCGGTGCGCGGCTGTTCTCGGAGAGTCCCTACGACGAGGTGTGGATCGAGCAGGTCGCCGAGATCGCCGGCGTCTCCCGGGGGCTGCTGTACCACTACTTCCCGACCAAGCGGGACTTCTTCGCGGCGGTGGTGGAGCGCGAGAGCGAGCGGATGCTGCGGATGACGGCGGCGGTGCCCGGCGTCCCGGTGCGCGAGCAGCTCACGGCGGGTCTCGACGCGTACCTGGAGTACGTCGAGGCCCATGCGCACGGCTACCGCGCCTTCCACCGCGCGGACGCGGCGGGGGACCGGGCCGTGCGCCGGGTCTACCGCAGGGCCCTGGCGGCGCAGGAGCGGCAGATTCTTGCGGCGCTCGCCCAGGACCCCGAATACGGGCCCGCCCTCGAGGCGCGGCCGGACACCCGGCTCGCCGTGCGCGGCTGGCTGGCCTTCACCACCGCCGTCTGCCTGGAATGGCTGCGCGGTTCCGGCCCGGACCGTGAGCAGGTGCGCGACCTGTGCGCCCGCGCCCTGCTGGGCGTCCTCACGCCCTGACGGACCCGCGCGGATCGCGCGATCCGGTTGGCGCGCTCCCCGTTCTCCGATAGGTTAGGCAAGGCTTACCTAAGAGGAGGTTCGGGGATGGCTGACGACACGCACGGCTGGACGGCCGCGCCCGGCGCGGCGGAGCGGGCCCGCTCGGTGCTCGCCGCCGCCTGGTCCTGCGCGGTGACCGCGGAGGGCACCCGGGAGGAGCTCGTGGGCGCGCACGGCGTGACCGACGACGGAGGGGTGCTGCTGCAGGTTCCCGAGGACAGCGTCCTGCTCGCCGCCGCGATCTGCGCGCCCCGCGGCGAGCCGTCCGCCGTACTGGAGTTCGCCGACGTCGCACCCGTCCCCGTGCGCGACCGGGTCCGCGCCCGGCTGTGGCTGGCCGGCTGGTTCTCCGTCCGGGACGGCCACCTCGCCTTCCGGCCGACCCGCGTGGTGCTCCGGCAGCGGTCCGGCGCCCTGGTCGTCGACGCCGGCGAGTTCGCCGCCGCCGCGCCCGACCCGCTGGCCGCCGCCGAGGCCCGGCTGCTGACCCACCTCGCCGACTGCCACGCCGACGCGGTCGAACGGCTGACCCGCCTGGTCGACCCCGGCAGCCTGCACGGCGCGGTCCGCGTCCGGCCGCTCGCCGTCGACCGGCACGGGCTGACCCTGCGCATCGAACGCGTCCGCTCCGGCGGCGACGTACGCCTGCCCTTCCACACGCCCGCCGACGACGTCTCCCAGCTCACCGAGCGGTTGCACGTGCTGCTCGCCCAGGCGAGCGCCGCCTCCTGTCCCAGGCCGCTACAGCGGCAGCGCGCAGACGGCGACCGGTGAGCCGAACGGCTCGCCCGCGGAGCGCAGTCCACCGCTCTCCTCGTCGACGTGGAACACGCTGACGTCACCGGACCTCTGGTTGGCCGCGAACAGCAGCGCGCCGTCCGGGGAGAAGGCGATCTGGCGCGGGAAGTCACCGCCCACCAGCACGGTGTCGAGCAGCCGCAGCCGGGCGCCGTCCGCCTCGACGGCGTAGCGGGTGAGGCTGTTGTCGCCGCGGTTCGCCAGATACGCGAACCGCCCGTTCCCGGTCACCAGGATCTGCGCCGGGTAGCTGGTGCCGGCCCCCGTGCCCGTCGACTGCGGCGCGCCGATCCGCAGCCGCCCCGAACCGGGGTCGTACGCGCACACCGCGACGGTGTCGTCGACCTCGTTGGCGAGATAGGCGTACCGGCCCCCGGGGTGAAAGGTGAGATGGCGCGGTCCCGCACCGGGCCGGGTGCTCGCCCGCGCCGTCTCGGTGAGCGTGCCGGCCGCCTCGTCGAGGCGGTACGTGTACACCGTGTCCGTGCCCAGGTCGACGGCGAGGACATGGCCCCCGTCCGGACTGGTGAGGAACTGGTGGGCGTGCGGCCCCCGTTGGCCCGGACCCGGCGGCGGACCTGAGTGCGTGACCAGTTCGGTGCGCTCCCCGAGCGCCCCCGAGGCGTCGATGGGGTGCACCGCGACGCTCCCGGAGCCGTAGTTCGCGCTCAGCAGGTACCGGCCGTCCGGATGCACCGACAGATGGCAGGGAGCCGCGCCGCCGCTGCTCCGGCTGCCCAGCACCTTCCGGTCGGACAGCCGGACGGCGGTCACCGCGCCGTCGTCCCGCTCGTTCACCGCGTACAGCGTCCGGCCGTCCGGATGCACCGTCAGATACGACGGATCCGCCACACCGGTGAGGGCGCCGGAGCCGGTGATCCGCCCCGACTCCGGGTCGTACGCGGCCAGCCCGATGCCCTCGCCGCCGCCGTCGGCCGAGGTGTAGGTGCCCAGGAAAAGCGGACGCGGACCGGCGGGCCGGCCGCCCCCGCTCCGTGCGCCGGTACCCGGATCGGGCGCCGGCGGGGAGGGCGGATCCGCCGGCGGCGCCTCGTCGCACGCCGCGACCGCCGGCGCGGCGGCCGTCCCCGTGACGGCGCCGACGAAACGGCGCCTGCTCCAGTCGGCCCTGCTCATCCACGCACCTCAGGTCGTCGCCCGTCCCGGTCCACCGCCACCCTGGCGGCCGTCACCCGTCGCGCGCAAGCCCGGCCGCCGCCCGCCCCGTTCGCGTCACGAGGAACGACGGCCGGCGCCGCGCCGGAGGCGGCGCAGCCGCTCCCACAGCCGGGTGAGCCGCGGCAGCCGCTCGCGCTGCTCCCGCGAGTGCCGGTCCAGCTCCTCGAACAGCCTGCGCGTACGGTGCTCGGTGTCCATCTCGTCCAGGATGCGGTTGACCTCGGTCAGCACGGCGCCCAGCAACTGCCACTCGCGCGCGTCCCGGCGGGCCTCCTCGAAGAGCAGCTCGGCCAGCCTGTCGCGGGTGACGGCCGCCTGCCGCAGCTCCGAGGCGAGCCGCTCCTCCGCCGACTCGGCGTTCGCGCTCACGCTCGTGGTGACCAGCACCGCGAAGCTGACCACGGCGTCGGCGATCTCGGACAGCAACTGCTCGAAGGCGGCGCCCGTCTCCGGCGCGAACAGCCGGCCGGGCTCGCGCTCCTTGGCCAGGTCGGTCACGGTGCGGGCCAGCACCCGCAGCACCACCGTGCAGATCTCCAGCGTGTCCAGGCCG
Organism: Streptomyces fungicidicus; assembly: GCF_003665435.1. Taxonomy (NCBI): domain Bacteria; kingdom Bacillati; phylum Actinomycetota; class Actinomycetes; order Kitasatosporales; family Streptomycetaceae; genus Streptomyces; species Streptomyces fungicidicus. Next base: position 678,524 of record NZ_CP023407.1, on the reverse strand, counting down.
GTGCGCAGCACGATCCGGTGCAGCAGGCCCTCACGCACCCTCGGGTTGAGCCGCAGGCTGTCCTCCGCCTGCCGGAGGTCCGCGTCCACCTCGGAGATGTCGTGGTCCAGCCGGCGGGCCTCGTGCAGCCGGGCCGCCGCGCGGGACGACGGAGGGCGGCCCGCGGCCTCCTCCCCGATCCGCAGCATCAGCTGCCGCACCCGCCGCGCCAGCTCCTCGATCGACTCGCCGGCCTCCTCCACCCACACCGGCGGGGCCAGCAGCAGGTTGAACGCCATTCCGACGGCGGCCCCGACCAGCGTCTCCACGATGCGGGCCCAGGCGGTGTCCCCGTGGGTGGTCACCCCGAGCACCAGCATCGCGCTGATCGCCACCTCGGGGACGAACTCGTCCACCCGCACCAGATGGCCGATGATCAGCGACGACAGGATGAGCAGGCCAAGACTCCACCAGGTCAGACCGACCAGGAGACTGAACAGGATCGCCACGACGACGCCGGTCACCACCGAGTTCACCCGGCGGATCCCGGTGGTGAGCGTGGAGTACAGGGTGACCTGTACCACGAGCAGCGCGGTCAGGGGCGCGGTGAGCGGGGCGGCCTCCGGATTCAGCTGTACCGCGATGACGTAGGCGACCGTCGCCGCCAACGCCGATCGCACCGTCTGCACGGTCACCGGGTCCCGGCGCCGCTTGACGTACCGAACGGCCGGAGCGGTCATCTCACGTACGACTTGCATCCTCGGACGGTTCCCCCTCCCCGGACACCACGAACGTGTTCACCAGGGACGGCAGTCCCCCGGCGGAACAGCCGGGCGGGCCTACAGCTTGTCGAGGAAGCCGAACAGGTTCCCCCTGGTGCGGGCGATCTGCTGCTCCAGGGTGAGGCTCTCCTCGAAGCGGGACCCGCTCTCCGGGACCTTCAGGCCGCGCAGATAGAGGGAACAGGCGAGGTCGGTGCACATGTAGGCGCCGACCGAGTTGCCCTCACGGCCGGCCGGGCCCGCCTTGCGCGCGGTCATCAGGGAGACTCCGCCGCGCGGATGGGTCGTCAGGCACAGCGAGCACATGCTGCGGTGGAGGAAACCGCGCTGAGCGGGCTGGAAGCGCAGGGCCACCGCGACGAGACGGTCGTCCCGCTCGGTGACGAGATAGCTGCGGTCGGGCGCGCCCGGATCGCGCCAGCCCAGGAAGTCGAGGTCGCTCCAGGGACGTTCGCCCAGGTCACGGGGTACGGCAAGCCGCTTGGCCTCACCCTTCGAGCAGTTGATGAACGAACTGCGGATGTCGTGCTCGGTGAGCGCTTTCACGGGGCTGTCTCCTGTGTCGTGGTTTCGAAACCTAGGGGGTCTAGGTTTCTGGCCCAGGGTAGGTATCCTGCGCCGGCCGGAGCCAGCGAATTTCCCCCGGGGCTCCCGCCCAGGACGCGTTCCGTACGCTGTACCCCGGTCGTTGTGGGGGAGGGGTGTGCATGAAGGTGGATTCCTGGCAGCGGGCCCGCCGGGTGCTCGCGGAGGCGGGTCTGCCGTCCGGCGCGCTCGCCGGCGTGCGTCCGCTGACCGGCGGCACCTACAACACCGTAGAGGAACTCCTCCTCGCCGACGGCAGCCGGTACGTGCTCAAGATCCCGCCCGCGCCCACCGCCCCCGGCCTGCGGTACGAGCGGAACCTCCTGGCCGCCGAGGCGGAGTTCTGCGCCGGTGCGGCCGAGGCCCGGGTGCCCGCCCCGCGCGCCGTGTTCCTCGGCGGCGACCCCCGCGCCCCGTATCTGCTGCTGACCGCCTCCCCGGGCCTGCCCTGGCCGCAGGCGGCGCCGGCGGACGGCGAGCGGGCGGAACTGCGCGAGGAGCTCGGGCGTCAGGTGGCCCGGCTGCACCGGGTGACCGGGCCGGGGTTCGGCTACCCGTCCGGCGCCCTCGGGCCGCTCGCGAGCGACTGGCGGACCGCCTTCACCGCGATGACCGGCGCCGTGCTGGCCGACGCCCGGGATTACGGCGCCCGGCTGCCCCGCCCCGTCGAGGAGACGGCCGCCGTGCTCCACGCCGCCGCCGGGGCGCTCGACGAGGTCACCGTGCCGGTGCTCGTCCACTTCGACCTGTGGCCGGGCAACATCCTGGTGGACCGCTCCGCGGCGGGCCGGGCCCGCATCGGCGGGCTCATCGACGGGGAGCGGATGTTCTGGGGCGACCCGCTCGCCGACTTCGTCTCGCTCGCCCTGCTCGGCGACATCAGGACGGACGAGGCGTTCCTCGCCGGGTACGCGGAGGCCGGGGGCGAGGCCGCCCTCGGCGGGGCGGCCCGCGTCCGCCTCGCCCTCTACCGCGCCTACCTGTACCTGATCATGCTCACCGAGACGGTTCCGCGGGCGGCCGACGCCGCTCACCGGCGCTGGGTCCGGGACGTGGTGGCGCCGGAACTGGAGGCGGCGCTGGACGAGGTCGCCGGACACTGTTAGTTCACAACATGAAATAAGGGTGGGAGAAAGTCGCGCCCGGCCCGTTCCCGGCGGTATGTTGCAGGTCGGGCAGGGTTTCGGAAGGAGCCACATGGCGGTGCGGAACGGGCGCACGGTGCGCGACCTCAGGCGGGCCAACCGCACGGCGGTCCTGCAGCGGCTCTACTTCGACGGCCCGCTCAGCCGCTTCGAACTCGGCCCGGCGACCGGGCTGAGCTCCGGATCCGTGAGCAACGTCGTCGCCGACCTGGTCGCCGACGGCCTGGTGGAGGAGGCCGGCAGCGTCGACTCCGACGGCGGCCGTCCCCGCACCCTGCTGCGGGTGGCACCGGCCAGCGGCCACATGATCGGCGTCGACGTGGGCGAGACCCGGGTCCGCGTCGAACTGTTCGACCTGACCCTCACCGAGCTCGCCCGCGCGGAACTCCCCCTGGAGCAGCAGCGCTACGAGGTCGAGGTCATCGTCGACCACATCCGCTCCGGGATCGCCGAGGTGCTCGGCGCCGCCCGGCTCGCCCCCGAGCGGCTGCTCGGCGTCGGCATCGGCGTCCCCGGCATCGTCGAGCACACCCCCGACCGGGGCGCCGTGGTGCACGGCCAGACCATCGGCTGGGACGCGGTCCCCCTGGAGTCCCTGCTCCGCGCCGAGTCCCTGCTGCCGGACTCCGTGCCCTGCTTCATCGACAACGGCGCCAGGACCCTCGGCCAGGCCGAGATGTGGTTCGGGGCGGGCCGCGGCGCCGGCAACGCCCTCGTGGTCCTCTTCGGCTCCGGCGTCGGCGCCTGCCTGGTCACACCCGAGGTGGAACAGGGCAGGGCGGTCGAATGGGGGCATCTGACCGTCCGGGTCAGGGGCCGCCGCTGCCGCTGCGGCGCGCTCGGCTGCCTGGAGGCGTACGCGGGCGCCGAGTCGCTGCTCGCCCGGTGGCGCGAGGAGGGCGGCCGGGTGCCCGGGGGCACGGACGAGGAGACGGCGCTGACGGCCATGCTCGCCGCCGCCTATCCCGCCGACGGCGCCGCCCCGGACCCCGTCGCGCTCGCCGTGCTGGAGGAGACCGCCGAATACCTGGGCGCCGGCCTGTCCGACCTGATCAACCTCTTCCAGCCGGAGCGCATCCTGATGGGCGGTTGGGCCGGCCTCCAGCTCGGTTCCCGTTTCCTGCCCGCGGTGCGCAGACACGCCCTGTCGTACGCGCTGCGCCATCCGGCCGGGAAGGTGACGATCGAGCTGGGCAGCCTGGGCCCCGACGCGGTCACCGTCGGCGCCGCGATCCTGCCGCTCGCCGACTTCTTCGCCCGCGGCGGCCGGCGACCCGACCCGGACCCGGAGTCCCCACCGCCCGCCTGGCACACCGCCCTGCGGGAACGCACCCCCCGGTGACCCCGCCCGGCCGGCCGGGCCGGCACAGTCGTGGACCCGGCCGCTGAGCGGCCGCAGGGGCGGACGCCGGTGCCCACGTCATCCGCGGCCCTGTCCGGCGAGGACAGGACCTACGCGGGGGACTCGTCCGGTGCCGGTTGCTCGGGGTTGACCGACGCCGAGTGCGGGGCGCCCTGCCGGCCGGTACCGGCCTCGTCCGTGTCGGGCACGTCGGACTCCGGCTCCTCCGGCTCCTCCGGCCGGCCGGACTTCTTCTCGCTCTCGCGCTCCGCGGCGGCCGGTGCGACCTCCCACGGGTCCTCACCGGGGCCCGCCTGCTGATCGGGCAGATCACGGGGCACGGCGGCGCCGTTCTCGCCGGGTCCTTCGAGGCGGTGGTCGGTCACGGCGCTCTCCCTTCGTTCGTACGACCCTCGCGGGTACCTCCGCGGCGGCCGCCGAAACCCGGCGCTCAGCCGGCCTTGCGGCCCCGCATCGGTTCCGTCCGTTCCCCCGCGCCCTCCCGCATGCCCCGCAGGAACTCCTCCAGCACCTCCGTGGCCGTGTGCTCCGGCCGCCAGCCCAGTTCCTCGCGCGCGCGTGCGCAGTCCATCAGCGGCAGCCTCAGCACGGCGTCGAACAGATGTGGCGAGGCGGGCAGCAGACGCAGTCCCCAGGCGGCGGCGACCGCCGAGCGGGCAGCGGTGCGCGGCAGCCGTATCCGCCGGGTGCCGAGCATCCGGCCGAGCAGTTCGGCGTCGACCGCCGGCTCCGCGGCGAGATTGAAGGCGCCGCGCGCCCCGGCGGACAGCACCGCCAGCCGGTAGGCGTGGGCCGCGTCGTCGGTGTGCAGCGCCTGCACCCGCAGTCCGGGGATGTCGGGGAGGACGGGCAGCAGGTCCGGCCGGACCAGCTGACCCGGCAGATACCGGCCGCCGAAGATACGGCGCTGCTCGCTCGCCGACTCCCGCTTGAAGAGGAACGCGGGCCGCATCCGCACCACCCGCGTCCCCGGGTGATCGCGCTCGAACGTGTCCAGGGCCCGCTCCAGATACGCCTTCTCCCGGCAGTACGCGGCGTCCGGCCAGCCGTGCGTCGGCCACGACTCGTCCACCGCGTGGTCCTTCGGGCCCGGCGAGTAGGCCCCGACCGAGGAGGCGTGCACCAGCGCCGGCACCCCCGCCTCGGCCACCGCGTCGAACACCCGCATGCTGCCGAGCACGTTCGTGCGCCAGGTGGTCGCCGGATCGTGCGTCGGCTGGAACGCCCAGGCCAGATGGATCACCGCGTCCGCGCCGGCGAACTCCCCGGCGAGATCGGACCGCTCCGAGGCCAGGTCCACCGCCGACCACTCGGTCCTCGGCGGCGACCACTCGGGGACCCGCCGGGCCAGACCCCGTACGGAGACGACCTCCGGTTCCTCCGAGAGGACCCGCACCACACTGGTCCCGACATTGCCGGTGGCGCCCGTGACGACGACCCTCGTGCCCGCTGCGCTGCTCACCTTCCGCTCCTCTCGGCCGCCTGTTCCGCGGAACCGGCCGAGTACCCCTCGGGCGCCGGCGTGCACGCCGCGGCGACACCGGGGGAACACAGGGGAAGCCCCGACCGCGACGGGGGAATCACGGCCGGGGCGGCTCGATGGCGGGTGCGGACGGCGGTCGCCTCTCGGCGAAAGGCTCCACAGGGCTTCAGCCGAACGATCGTCCCTGTGGGCGGATGATGAGGCCCGGGGACACTGTCCCGTCCGCACCCACGGCTGGTTCAACGGGGAACCGCCTCCGGGTGTTCCGCGATCCGCCGCCGGGAGGCGTGAGGTGCGTCACCGGACCCGCGCACCCCCGTCGAGATCGGCCCAGAGGTTCTCGGCCTGCAGGATCAGCGTGCCCAGGACGGCCGTGTGCGCGGCATCCCGGCCGGCGTCCCGCATGCCCTCCTGGAGCTTTCCGTGCAGCTCCCGCAGCACCGCCTCGGTCCGCTCGTCCCGCAGGACGTCCGTGCGGGGGCCCCCGTTCAGCAGCCGGTCGCCCTCCGCGCGGCACGCGTCGCCGAACAGCTCGAGAAGCTCCGCGTAGCGGCTCAGCATCGCCGCGTCCGGCGCCGCGGGCGTACGGTCCTCGTCGGCGGCCACCGCGAGCGTCCGGGTCAGCGAGGTGACGTGCCCGGTGACCCGGCCGAACCGCTCGTCCTGCTCCTCCGGCGGCAGTGCCTCGGTCGGCGCCCGGTGCAGGGCGCGCAGCACGCCCGAGGTGAGCCACAGACTCTCCCTGCTCCAGCCGCGGGCCGAGCGCAGCGCCTCCACACGGCTCTGCAGCCGGGCCGAGGAGTCCAGCCACCCGGAGGCGGTCCCGGCGTCCCACTCGCCCTCGCGGAGGTCCCCGGCCACGGTGTGCAGCACCTCGCCCGCCTCACGGGCGAGCGCCGCGAGGTTCTCCCGCACGTCCCTCAGGTGAACCGGCGGGAGGACCAGCGCGTTGACGGCGACACCGACCACCGCGCCCAGCGCCGCCTGCCCCAGCCGGTGCCCGACGGCGGCCCCGCTCACCGTCCCCGTGGCGATCGTGAAGACGGCCGTGGTGGCGGCGTAGATGCCCTGGTCGCCGAAGCGCCGCCAGTTGGACAGCAGCACCAGGACGGGCACGGACAGCGCGAGGGCGCCCGTGGTGTCGCCGGTGACCGCCTGCGCCCCCGATGCCACCAGGGCCCCCACACAGATCGCGGTGAACTGCCGCGCCGCCTGCATCAGCGAGCTGTAGACGGTGGCCTGCACCAGGACCAGCGCCACCCAGGGCGCCATGAGGGCCATCGGGTCGCCGAGCCAGACCTGCGCCAGCAGCCAGGCCAGCAGCGCCGCGGCGGCGGCCTTCAGCGACTGGACCAGCAGGTCCCGCTCCCTGCCCGGCCCCCGCAGGGCGGCCCACGCCGCCCGGCCCACGGACCGCACGTCCCACCGCACGGCGTGCCACAGCCGTGCCGTCGGAGCCGCCCGCCCCGCGACGTCATCACCCCGCCACATCTCCTGCCCCACGCGCGTCACGCCCCCGCGGCCGTCCCGGTCGTACGGGACCTCATGCCGGACCTCATGCCAGGGGACTGTCCGACAGCGACGCCAGCAGCCGGGACGGGTCGTCGTAGACCACGTCCGCGCCGGCCTCCACCAGGTCGGCGCGCGGGATGCCGCCGCACAGCAAGCCCACGCAGCGCACCCCCGCCCTGCTGCCCGCCCGCATGTCCCACACCGTGTCGCCGACGAACACGGCGCGCTCGGCCGGCACCCCGGCCAGCTCCAGGGCGTGCTCGACCGGCTCGGGGGCGGGTTTGCCCTGCTCGACGTCGTCCGCGCTCGCGGTCGCGGTGATCGCCTCGTCCGCGTCGATCGCCCGGCGCAGCGCGCCCAGCTCGGCGCCGCCCGCCGAGGTGGCGAGCACCACCGTCCAGCCGTCCCGGTGCAGCCGCTTCAGCAGCGGGCCGGCGTCCGGCAGCGGGGCGAGCCGGTCGAAGTACTGCCCGTACAGCGCCTTGTGCGCGGCGCTCAGCTCCGCGTCACGGTCCGGGTCGCGGTCCCCGCCCAGCAGATGGGCGACCAGGTCGGCCGAAGGCAGGCCCACGGCCCGGTGGACGTCGTGCATCGACACCCGGTGGCCCGCCTGCCGCAGGGCCTCCCACCAGCACGTCACATGCAGATGGTTGGTGTCCGCCAGCGTGCCGTCCACATCGAACACGGCCGCCTGTTCCATACGCGCTCCTTCACTCGGGGGCGGTACGGGTACCACCGGGGCCGCCCGCCACTCCGGCCGGCACCTTCCGCTCCCGGGCCCAGGCCAGCAGCTCGTCCAGGGACCAAGTGGTGACCACCCGCTCCGGCGGGACCCCGCACTCCTCGGCGCGGGCGCACCCGAGGATCTGCCAGTCCAGCTGACCCGGCGCGTGCGCGTCGGTGTCGACGGAGAACAGCACACCCGCCTCCACCGCGCGCCGCAGCAGCCGTCGCGGCGGGTCGAGCCGCTCGGGCCGGCTGTTGATCTCCAGGGCGGTGCCGCTCTCCGCGCACGCGGCGAACACCTCGTCGGCGTCGAACTCCGACTCGGGCCGGCCGCGCCCGGTCACCAGCCGCCCGGTGCAGTGCCCGAGGACGTCGGAGTGCGGGTCGCGCACCGCGGCCACCATGCGGCGGGTCATCGACCGAGCGTCCATCCGCAGCTTGGAGTGCACGGACACCACCACGACGTCCAGCCGTTCCAGGAGTTCCGGTTCCTGGTCGAGGGAGCCGTCCTCGAGGATGTCGCACTCGATGCCGGTCAGCAGCCGGAACGGCGCCCAGGTCTCGTTCAGCTCCGCCACCACGTCCAGCTGCTCGCGCAGCCGGGCGGCCGACAGCCCCCGTGCCACGGTCAGCCGGGGCGAGTGGTCCGTCAGCACCGCCCACTCGTGCCCGAGCCCCGCGGCGGTGCGGCCCATCTCCCCGATCGGGCTGCCGCCGTCGGACCAGTCGGAGTGCAGATGACAGTCCCCGCGCAGCAGCGCCCGCAGCCGTCGCCCCTCCCGGTCCGCGGGCTCCCGGCCGGCCTCGTCCTCCAGCTTCCGCAGATAGCCGGGCACCTCCCCGGCCAGCGCCTCCCGCGCCACCTGAGCGGTCTTCGGGCCGACCCCCTTCAGCGTCTCGAGCGTCCCGGCCGCCGCCCGCTCGCGCACCTGCTCCCCGCCCAGCTCCGACAGCGTGCGGGCGGCGGTGCGGAAGGCGCGGACGCGGTACGTCGGCGCGAGGGACCGCTCCAGCAGGAAGGCGATCCGCTCCAGCGCCTCGACGGGATCCATCGCCACCTCCTCGCTCCAGGGTTCCCCCAGAGGGCGTACCGCCGCACGGCGGAGGCGGTGCCGGTCCGCACCCGGGGGAGAATGTGCTGTACGCCGCGTTCGCGCGGTTTGCGCTCTACCCTCGAAGGCATGACCGAAAGCGCGAGCCCGTACATGTCGCATCCGCGGATCGTGGTGCTCGGGGTGCAGCCCGGGACACCGCCGTTCCGGATCATGGAGATCGACGGAGAGGTGGTCGGCCGGGTCCGGACCGTCACCGACGTGCTGCACACCGCCGCGGTGTTCGGGATCACGGTCCACGACCTGGACGACCCGGACGTGGTCCGCTGGGTGGGCGGCGACAAGTTCACCTGGACCCCGCGCCGCTCCCCGGGTGCCCGTCAGGAGCAGAGGGAGCGGCGTAGGGGGTGACGTCCGCGGGGGTCAGGCCTTCGGGCGTCGTGCGTGCACGGCCCGGCTCAGGCGCCGTCCCGCGAGCAGGTAGCCGATCAGCGCCCCCGAGGTGTTCAGGATGACGTCGTCGATGTCGAAGGCGCGTCCGGTCACCAGGGCGCCCTGCGCGAACTCCACCAGCAGCATCACGACCGCCGTCAGCACGAGCACCTTCAGGAAGCCGCGGGTGCGCGGCGCGATCACCGGCGCGAGCACGCCGAAGGGCACGCCGAGCAGGATGTTGCCGCCGATCTGGCGTACGGCGTCGCGCAGCGCGGGCTGGTCCAGGTAGGCCTGCAAGGAGCGGCCCGGGCGCAGATTGGTGTGGATCAGCGCCTCCGAGGCGGGGGAGGGGTGCAGGGTGAGCCGGGCCAGTACCGCGGCGAAGGCCACCATGAAGACGAAGGCGCACAGCATCGCCAGCAGCCGGGGCAGCAGGGGGAGCGGACGCGCGGAACCGCTCTCCCCGGTGCGGGACCCGGACGGGCCGGAGCGCCGTCGCGGCGATGAGCGCGGACGTGGGACGGCGCGGGCCATGAGATCCTCCAGGTCTTCAACTGCCTTATGTGGTACGCCTGTTACCCCCGTAATCGGCGCTCAGTCGCCGTAGTCGACCCGCACCTTCTCGAACCCCAGGGAGCGCAGCAGGCCTTCGAGCATCTCCGTGGTGTTGCTCTCGGCCCGTGCGGTGAGCCCGCTCTCCTCGGCCGCGTCGCCGATGTGCTTCACGGCGAGTTTCTGCACGGCCTGTTCGCTGTTGGGGTTGTCCGAGAAGAGGTCTCCGAGCCGGTCCAGCAGACCCCGCTGCTTGGAGACGGCGTAGGAGCGGTCGGGATCCAGCGCCGGTGTGCCCAGCTGGGCGTGGGGCAGCCGCAGCGTGGCCGACGTACGGTCCTCGTCGACCCGTACGTCGCCCTTGTCCAGCCTGCCGAGGTCGACATAGGCGTCGACGGTGCCCGCGCCCACGTACAGCGTGCGGCTGCCGCGGACGGCGTCGGGCAGGAACTTCGCGTCCTTCTCCAGGTCCACCACCACCTGGAAGTTGCCCGAGGCGGCGTCGTAGCGGCTGATGTCCTGGATGGACTCCAGGAGCGCGGGCCCGGAGCGGTCCCGGGTCTCCGTGCCGAACAGGTCCTTCAGGCCCGGGATCAGGCTCAGCCGGATCCCGGCGAACAGCACGACGAGCACCAGCACCACCGCGCCGAGCGCCTTCACCCATCCGGGCACGCGCGCGGCCGGCCGCTGCACGGGAGTCGGTTCCTTCACGGGAGTCGTCATGGCGACGGCCCTCCTTCCTCCTCACCACATGCCCCTCAGTTCCTGGAACAGACAGGCAAGTTGAGGAACGGACGACCGCACCGGGAGTGCGGCGGGGCGCACGGGCGGCGCCGGACCGCCGGCCCGCCGGTCAGACCGGGCCGGAGGCGGTGCCGGGCTTCTCCAGGGCCGCGTCCAGGGTCGGCCGCGGGGGCAGCAGCCGGGACAGTCCGGTGATCCGCAGCATGCGCAGGGTCAGCGGATGGGTGCACACCAGGTGCAGCCGGCCGGATCCCGCGGTGATCCGGTGCCGGGCCCGGAACAGCAGGCGCAGCCCGGAGAGGTCGAAGAACTCGACGTGGGTCAGGTCGATCACGACCCGGGCGTCCGGTTCGGCGGTCGCCATGTCCAGATGGGGGACGATCTCCGCGGCCGCCGCGATGTCGATCTCGCCGCGGAACTCCAGCACCGTGTGTCCCCGGTCGTGGCGGACGCGCAGATGCCGGGTCAGCGGCGCAGGTTCGTACCGCACGACGCCATCGCCTCCAGCTTGCTCCGTGCAACGGGGGAGGGACCGGTCCCCACACCGCTCCCCGCCCTGCAAGTTACCCTCGGACGAGTGAATTTGAGCATGTTCGATTGACATATGTCTTCGAATTGCGACCGAGTTTTTCCGAACGTGTCGGTGGCGGGGGCGAGTTGGCCGCGACCCCACCCGACTGAATCGTGTGAGCCGGGATAGGTGTCACCTACAGGACGGGGCGGGACACGCCCCGCGCAGCGGACCTCGCGGAGGAGACATGTCACTGGTGACGGCCGGCGTTGTGGTGCTCGACTGTGCCGAACCCGAGAAACTCGCCCAGTTCTACAAGGAGCTGCTGGCGGCGGAGGAGGTGGGCGCGCATGTGAACCGGGTGGAGATCCGGGCCGCCGACGGCTTCCGCCTGGCGCTGCGCCGCGACGTCAACGCGACCGCCCCGAGCTGGCCCCGCCCGGAGAACTCCCTCCAGGCGCATCTGGAGTTCGTGGTGGACGACCTGGACGCGGTGGAACGCCTGGTCGTGAGCCTGGGCGGCCGCCCGATGGAGACGGGCGACGCGTCGGGACCCACCGAGGAGCGCGGCTACGCCGACCCGGCGGGCCACTCCTTCGTCGTGCGCCGGGGCACGCCGACGGCGCCCAAGCAGGGGTGAGCCCGCGCGCCTCCCGACGGCCCGCGGGGGCACCGGGAGGCGCGCGGGTCACCCCGGCGGGCGGTGCCTCAGTCGCGCCCGCCCTTGTCCGGGACCGGCCAGACGCCCGTGGAACGCTCGATGGCCTTGGCCCCGGCCCGGTCCACGGCGCTGCGCACCACCGCGAAGATGGCGCCCTGGATCGCCGCAGCCAGCAGGATCTCCGCCCAGCGGCGGTCCCGGTCCAGCGCGTCCGGCGCGTCGTCCTCGTGCCGGATCACCTTCCAGGTCTTCTGGAAGGCCATCCCGGCCACGGTGCCGCTCGTCCAGCCCAGCACGAAGCCGAGGGGCTTGTACGCCAGGGGCAGCTTCTTCTTCGCCTTCTTGCTCTTCTTCGCCATGTGGATCTCCTAGGTCGGCTTCGTCTCGTCGGTGAGGGGGCCCTGCGGCCCGGACAATCAGGGGCGGCCCCGCGCCGGGACCTCCTCCGCGGCCCGCACCGGGCCCGGCGGGGTGCCGTCCCCGAACGGCCGGCCGCCCAGCTCCGCACGGTGATGGGGCGTCGTCCAGCCGGCCAGGTCGGGCCCGAGGGGCACGATCCCGGACGGGTTGATACCGGTGTGCACCTGGTAGTAGTGCCGCTTGATGTGGTCGAAGTCCACGGTGTCGCCGAAGCCGGGCGTCTGGTACAGGTCGCGGACGTACGCCCACAGCACCCGGCTCTCCGCCAGCTTCCACCGGTTGCACTTGAAGTGGCCGTGGTACACCGCGTCGAACCGCACCAGCGTGGTGAACAGCCGGATGTCCGCCTCCGTGAGGGTGTCGCCGACCAGGTACCGCTGCCGCTCCAGCCGCTTCTCCAGCAGCTCCAGCCGGCGGAACAGCGCCGTGCAGGCGGTCTCGTACTCCTCCTGGCCGGTGGCGAAGCCCGCCCGGTACACGCCGTTGTTGACGTCCTGGAAGATGTCGTCCATCACCGCGTCGATCTCGTCGCGCCGCCCCGCCGGGTACAGGTCGGGCGCCCCCTCGCGGTGCAGGGCCGTCCACTCGGTGGCGAGATCCAGGGTGATCCGCTGGTAGTCGTTGGTGACCAGCTTCCCGCTGGGCACGTCCACGACGGCCGGCACGCTCACCCCGCCGGGGTAGCCCTTCTCCCGCCGGTCGTACGCCTCGCTCAGATACCGGATGCCGAGGACCGGGTCACGGCCGTCCGGATCCAGGGTGAAACGCCAGCTCCGGTCGTCCTGGACGGGATCCGCGACGGCCAGCGACAGCGCGTCCTCCAGCCCGAGCAGCCGCCGGGACACCAGCGCCCGGCTCGCCCACGGGCAGGCACGGCTCACGACGAGCCGGTAGCGCCCGGCCTCCACCGGCCAGCCGTCCCGCCCGTCCGCGGTGATGCGGTCCGCGAAATGGGCCTTCGACCTCTTGAACGTCTTCCTGCCGTACGCGCTGTTGCCGCCGCCCCCGTCGTCGCGGCCGCCCATGGTGGTCTCCTTTCCGCCGTTTCCGTGTGTCCCTGTGACCGCGTTCCCCGTTTTCCGCCGACGGCACGGTGTGGCCTGCGCCGACCGGGGCAATCGGCCGACGTGACTACACGATCGGATCGCAGAACCCGCGTCACCGTGCTGGTGGCGCTCGCAGCCAACCTGGTGATCGCGGTCGCCAAGGCCGTGGGCGGCCTGCTTGCCGCGTCCCCCGCGCTGCTGTCGGAGGCGGCCCACTCGGTGGCCGACAGCATGAACGAGGTGTTCCTGCTGGCCGCGCTGCGGCGCAGCCGTCGCCCGGCCGACCGGCGCCACCCCTTCGGCTACGGCAAGGAGCGCTTCTTCTGGTCGCTGCTCGCGGCCGTGGGCATCTTCGTCATGGGCGGCTGCTTCTCGTTCTACCAGGGAGTCGAGGCGCTCAGGAACGGCGGCGACGAGAAGCTGAGCGGCTACGTGGCCGGGCTGATCGTGCTCGGGGTCGCCCTGCTCGCCGAGGGCGGCTCGCTGCTGCGGGCCCTGTACCAGATACGCCGGCAGGGCGGCCGGCTCAGCGAGATGCGCGATCCGGCGCTGCGCACGGTGGTCGCCGAGGACGGCACCGCGGTGCTGGGCGTCACCCTCGCCATCGTGGGCATGGCGCTGCACATGATCACCGGGCAGGTGGTGTGGGAGGCGTCCGCCTCGCTCGCCATCGGCGCGCTGCTGGTGTACGTCGCCTACCGGCTCGGCCGGGAGGCCCGCGACCAGCTGATCGGCGAGGCCGCCGACCCGGAGGCCAGCGACCGGATCCGGGAGCTGCTCCGGACGCAGCCCGAGATCGACAGCGTGGAGGCGCTCCTCACGATGAAGACGGGCCTGGACACCGCGCTCGTGGCCGCCCGCGTCGACCTGGTGCCCGGTATCGAGAGCGAGCGTCTGGAGGAGGTCGCCGTACGCATCAAGCGGTCCATCGCCCGTCAGGTGCCCGAGGCGGACCAGATCTTCCTCGACGTTACCGAACGGGGCTCCCCGGAGGCGCGTGAGGCATGGGAAAGCCCCGCCGCGACGGGGGAACGCGGCGGGGCCTGAACGACGCGTGCCCGGTGCCCCGCGCTTCATGCGCACCGGGACGCGGAAAGTTCCGCCGGGCTCAGGCCCCGTGCCCGTCCGCCTCCAGCACGAAGACCGGGATCTCCCGGTCCGTCTTCTCCTGGTAGTCGGCGTACTGCGGAAAGGCCGCCACGGCGCGCTTCCACCACTCTGCCTTCTCCGCGCCCGTCACCTCACGGGCCGTCATGTCCCACTTCCCCGGACCGTCCTGGAGCTCGACCCGCGGGTCCGCCTTGAGGTTGTGGTACCAGACCGGGTGCTTCGGCGCCCCGCCCAGCGAGGCCACCACCGCGTACCGCCCGTCGTGCTCGACCCGCATCACCGGGGTCTTGCGCAGCTTGCCGGACTTCGCGCCCCGGCTGGTCAGCAGCACGACCGGCCTGCTCGTACCCGGCAGCGTCGTCCCCTCGGTGCCGCCGGAACTCTCGTACAGCTCCACCTGGTCGCGCACCCACTCGGTCGGGCTGGGTTCGTACTCGCCCTGAAGAGGCATGGCATCCGTCCCTCGTCGTCACGTCCTGCGGTCGACCCGATCACACGCACGACACCGCCGCACGCCGGATTCCTCCGCGCCGGGGAGGGCCGCCGTCACCGCACCGGCCGCGCGACCGGCCCCGCCGGGGGGGGTGACTAGGGTTTTCGGGTGACCCGACAGGCCGAGCACGAGACACCCCGCAAGCCCTTCCTCTACGTCGTGGTGTGCGCCGCCGGCGTCGCCGGGGACGTCAGCAAGCTGATCACCGCCGCCCAGGAGCGGAACTGGGAGGTCGGCGTCATCGCGACGCCGCTCGCGACGAACGGCTTCTTCGACCCCGCCGCCGTCGAGGCGCAGACCGGACGGCCGATCCGGTCCGAATGGCGCGCACCGGGCGACCCGCGTCCCTTCCCCGCCCCCGACGCCGTGGTGGTGGCGCCGGCCACCTTCAACACCGTCAACAAGTGGGCGGCCGGCATCGCCGACACCCTCGCCCTCGGCACCCTGTGCGAGGCCGCCGGGCTCGGCGTGCCGGTCGCCGTCCTGCCGTGCGTGGCGGACGCGCTGGCCGCCCACCCCGCCTACCGGGACAGCCTCGCCCGGCTGCGCGGCATGGGCGTGCGCTTCGGCGACCCGTACGCGGGGGAGGCGGACGAGGACGGCGGGCGGCCGGAGTTCCGCTGGGAGCGCGCCTTGGACCTCCTGTAGCCGGTCCGGCCCGCCCTTCGCGTGCGCACCAGGACGTACCCTCCCCCTTGCAGCAACCCATCCCGAAGGCAGGAGCAGCAACGATGCAGTACGTGAAGCTCGGTTCGACGGGTCTGGACGTGTCGCGGATCTGTCTGGGATGCATGACCTACGGCGTGCCCGACCGCGGCAACCACGAGTGGACCCTCGACGAGGAGGCGTCCCGCCCGCTGATCCGGCAGGCGCTGGAAGCCGGCATCACCTTCTTCGACACCGCGAACGTCTACTCGGACGGCACCAGCGAGGAGATCGTCGGCCGGGCGCTGCGCGACTTCGCCCGCCGGGACGACATCGTGCTCGCCACCAAGGTGCACGGCCGGATGCGGCCCGGGCCCAACGGCGGCGGCCTGTCCCGCAAGGCGATCATGACCGAACTGGACCACAGTCTCACCCGCCTCGGCACCGACTACGTCGACCTCTACCAGATCCACCGCTGGGACCCGCACACCCCGGTCGAGGAGACCATGGAGGCGCTGCACGACGTCGTCAAGGCCGGCAAGGTGCGCTACATCGGGGCCAGTTCCATGTACGCCTGGCAGTTCTCCAAGGCGCAGTACACGGCGGAACGGCACGGCTGGACCAAGTTCGTGTCCATGCAGAACCACTACAACCTCCTCTACCGCGAGGAGGAGCGCGAGATGCTGCCGCTCTGCGCCGACCAGGGCGTGGGCGTCCTGCCCTGGAGCCCGCTGGCCCGGGGCCGGCTCACCCGGGACTGGGACGCCGCCACCGGCCGCAGCGCCACCGACGCGTTCGGCAGCACCCTGTACCAGGAGGGCGACCGTGCCGTCGTCGAGGCGGTCACCCGCGTCGCCGAAGGACGCGGCGTGCCCCGCGCCCGGGTCGCCCTCGCCTGGTTGCTCCACCAGGACACGGTCACCGCTCCCGTCATCGGCGCGGCCAGGTCCTCCCACCTCGAGGACGCGGTGGCCGCCGTCGAACTGCGGCTGGGCGACAAGGAGATCGAGGAGCTCCAGCGGCCGTACACCCCGCACCCCGTCGCCGGACACTGAGCGCGTGACGCACGGTCAGGGCCCGGTGCCCGGCTCCAGGACGGTGAGGAAAACCGACGACGCGTTGCCGGACACCGGGACCGCCCCCGCCTTCCAGGGCACCTTGAGGGGCTCCCGTTCGTCCGGCGGGGTGACGAGCAGCGCGGCCGGCACCGCCGTGTCCGCGCCGCTGACGCCGGGGCTCGCGTAGCGCAGCCCGGCCCAGGCGCTGTCGCCGGGCGCCAGGGTGACGGTCGCCGAATCGCCGGGGGCGCGCCGCGGGTCCCGGCCCAGCTGCTCGCCCGCCGCGTCCACGAAGGCGGCGCCCGGATAGCCGTACAGGGTGCAGCCGCGGGAGGAGACGTTGGTCAGCACGACGGGGAAGTTGCGCTGTCCCGCGCCCGGGTCCACCCGGCCGACGGAGGCGCTCAGTTCGGAGGTGCGGCACCGCGACGCCGGGCGCTCCGTGCGCCCGGAGGCCGTCGGCGTACGGTCGCCCGCCGAGGCGGTGGTGTCGCCCGGCGCGGCGCTCCGCGATGCGGGGGCGGACGCCGGGGACGGCGGTGTCTGGGTGGTGCCCCCGGCGCCGCAGGCGGCCAGCGCGCCGAGCAGGACCACTGCTCCCGCCGTCGCCGCACCCGCGCGGCGTGACCCGTTCGGCATGGCTCCCCCCTCGTCACATCTCGTCCACCAGGGCCAGTTCCGCCCAGATGGTCTTGCCGTCGGCGGTGTGCCTGCTGCCCCACCGCTGGGTGAGCTGGGCGACCAGCAGCAGGCCCCGGCCGCCCTCGTCCCAGGTCTTGACCCGCCGCAGGTGCGGGGCGGTGTGGCTGGTGTCGGACACCTCGCAGATCAGCGTCGAGGCGTGGTGGATCAGCCGCAGCCGGATGGGCGGGGCGCCGTACCGGATGGCGTTGGTGACCAGCTCGCTGACCACCAGCTCCGCGGTGAACGACGCCTCGGCCAGCGACCAGGTGTCCAGCTGGTCGAGGACCTGCTTGCGGATGGGGGCGACCAGCGCCGGGTCGGCCGGGATCTCCCAGGTGGCGACCTGCGCGGACGGCAGCCCGTGGGTACGGGCCAGCAGCAGGGCCACGTCGTCGGTCGTGCCGCCCGGTGAGAGCACGGTGTGCAGCACCCGGTCGCAGGTCTCGTCGAGCGGGCCCGCGGCGTTGGACAGCGCCTCGCGCAGCAGGGCGTGCCCCGCCTCGGTGTCCCGGCCGCGGGACTCGACCAGCCCGTCGGTGTAGAACGCCAGCACCGAGTCGTCGGGCAGCTCCAGCTCGGCCGACTCGAACGGCAGCCCGCCGACGCCCAGCGGAGGCCCGGAGGGCAGGTCGAGGTGCCGGGCCGGGCCGCCCGGCGGGATGAGGACCGGTGCGGGATGCCCCGCCCGGGACAGGGTGCAGCGCCGGGACACCGGGTCGTACACGGCGTAGAGACAGGTCGCGCCGACCTCGCCGGGACCGCCGTCGCCGCCCGCCTCGTGCGACAGGTGCAGCACCAGGTCGTCGAGGTGGGTGAGGAGCTCCTCGGGCGCCAGGTCGATGTCGGCGAGGGTGCGGACCGCGGTGCGCAGCCGCCCCATGGTCGCGGACGCCTGGATGCCGTGCCCGACGACGTCCCCGACCACCATCGCCACCCGCATCCCGGACAGCGGGATCACGTCGAACCAGTCGCCGCCCACCCCGGAGCGCGCGGCCGGCAGATAGCGCGTGGCGGCCTCCACCGCGGCCGTGCGGGGCAGCGTGCGGGGCAGCAGACTCCGCTGGAGCGTCAGGGTGGTCTCGCGCTCACGGGAGTAGCGGCGGGCGTTGTCGATGCAGACGGCGGCGCGCGCCGTGACCTCCTCGGCCAGCAGCACGTCGTCGTGGGTGAACGCCTCGGGACGGCTGAAGCGGGTGAACGCGGCGACGCCGAGGGTCGTGCCGCGCGCCTGGAGCGGGACGGACAGCATGGAGTGGACGCCGCTCTCCCGGACCTGCCGGGCGCGTGTCTCGTCCGCGTCGAGCCACGGGTCGAGGTCGCCCGACGGCACCGAGGCCACGATGCTGTGGCCCGCGATCAGCGAGTCGGCGTGGGGCGCGGCGGCCGGGTAGACGACCACCTCGCCCGACCGGACGGCCGACTCCGGACTGCCCGGCACGAGGGACCGGTGGGCGACCCGGCGCAGCGAGACCGGCGCGGCCAACGGGCCGGTGGGCTCGCCTCCCGGCTCCTCGGACTCCAGCAGATCCACGCTGACGAAGTCGGCGAGCGCGGGCACGCACACCTCCGCCAGCTCCTGCGCCGTCCGGGTGACGTCCAGCGTGGTGCCGATGCGCATGCTGGCCTCGTTGACCAGCTGGAGCCGCTCCCGCGCCCGGTACTGGTCGGTGAAGTCGTGGGCCGTCACGCACACGCCCCGCACCCGCCCGGACCGGTCGGTGAGCGGGGCCAGGCGGGCCAGCCAGGCGTGCGCGCTGCTCTCGCCGGTGGCCTTCATGTACGTCTGCATGTCGTGCGGCCGTCCACTGCGCAGCACGTGGCGCAGCTGCCGTTCGAGTTCGGAGTGCTGCGGCCGGCCGCCGACGTCGGTGGGCCTGAGCCCCCGCAGCTGCGGGGCGGGCAGGCCGAGGAGGAGGGCCATGGCGTCGTTGACCCCGCGCAGCCGCAGCTCCTGGTCGAAGACCATCGTGGCGCACGGGGACTGGAACACGGCCGCCCTGACCAGGGGGTCCTCGGGCAGCTCGTGGTCGGAGGCCTCCAGCGGGGAGACGGCGAGCCAGTCGCCCGCGCCCCCGTCCGCCGGCTGCCGACGGTGGGCGAGCACCCACACCGTGACGGTGCCGCCGTCGCGGTGCCGCAGCGCGAGGGTGCCGCTCCAGCGGACGGCCGCCGTCGGCGGCGCGCCCGCGCCCCCGGCCAGCAGACGGGCGGCCGGGCGACCCACGACCTCGCCGGCCGTGTATCCCAGCAGCAGGCACGCGCCCTCGCTCCACCGCGTGAGCGTGCCGTCGGCGGCGATGACGGCCCGGGCCGTCACGGCATCGTCGAACGGGTCGTCCGGCCTCATCGTCGCCACTCCATCGCGCACACTCACCGTGATCCGGTGTATCGCCTGAGTCCCAGACTAGTGGCTCCCGGCGCGGCGCGGACTGTGAACCTCCGCTCAGGGCCGCCGTCATCTCTCCCGTCGCACCCGTTGACGGAGTGTCACCCCTGCCACAACCATGGTCGGCGCACAGAGATGGGAGCGCTCCCAATTCCCGCACCTCGCCCTCAGAGGAGCCAACGTGAACAGACGCAGAACCGCTCTGCTGTCCCTGACCGGACTGCTGGCCGCGGCGCTCACCGCGCTGCCCGCCGCCCCGGCCGGGGCGGACCCGGCCGAGCAGGTCCGCAACGGCACCTTCGACACCGGCACCGAGTCCTGGTGGGCCTCCGCGAACGTCACCGCGGGCCCGTCCGGGGGACGCCTGTGCGCCGACGTCCCCGGCGGCACCGCGAACCGGTGGGACGCGGCCGTCGGCCAGAACGACATCACCCTGGTGAAGGGCGAGTCGTACCGCTTCTCCTTCAGCGCGGCCGGCACACCCGCGGGCCACACCGTACGGGCGATCGTCGGTCTGCAGACGGCGCCCTACGACACCTACTACGAGGTGTCGCCCCAGCTCGGCGTCTCCGGCGACACCTACACGTACACCTTCACCTCGCCCGTCGACACCGCGCAGGGCCAGGTCGGCCTCCAGCTCGGCGGCAGCGCGGACCCCTGGCGGTTCTGCGTGGACGACGTGTCCCTGCTGGGCGGGGTCGCCCCCGAGCCGTACGAGCCCGACACCGGGCCCCGGGTCCGCGTCAACCAGGTCGCCTACCTGCCCTCCGGGCCGAAGAACGCCACCCTGGTCACCGAGGCCGCCGAGCGGCTGCCCTGGCAGCTGAAGGACCACGCCGGCCGTGTGGTCCGGCGGGGCTGGACCGTGCCGCGCGGTGTCGACGGCTCCTCGGGGGAGAACGTCCACTCCATCGACTTCGGCGCCCACCGCGGGCGGGGGAGCGGGTACACCCTGACCGTGGACGGCGAGACCAGCAGGCCCTTCGACATCGACGCGAGCGCGTACGAACGGCTGCGGCTGGACTCGGCGAAGTACTACTACACCCAGCGCAGCGGCACGGAGATCCGCGACGACCTGCGACCCGGCTACGGACGGGCGGCCGGGCACATCGGCGTGGCGCCCAACCGGGGCGACACCGAGGTGCCCTGTCAGCCGGGCGTGTGCGACTACACCCTCGACGTCTCCGGCGGCTGGTACGACGCCGGCGACCACGGCAAGTACGTCGTCAACGGCGGCATCAGCACCTGGGAGGTGCTCAGCACCTACGAACGCGCCCGGCACGCCCGCACCGGCGAGCCCGGCAGGCTCGGCGACGGCACGCTGGACATCCCCGAGAGCGGCAACAAGGTCCCGGACATCCTCGACGAGGCCCGCTGGGAACTGGAGTTCCTGCTGAAGATGCAGGTCCCCGACGGCGAGCCGCTGGCCGGCACGGCCCACCACAAGATCCACGACGAGCAGTGGACCGGGCTGCCGCTGCTGCCCGGCGCCGACCCGCAGAAGCGAGAACTGCACCCGCCTACCACCGCCGCCACCCTCAACCTCGCCGCCACGGCCGCCCAGGCGGCACGGCTGTACCGGCCCTACGACAAGAAGTTCGCGGCCACGACGCTGGCGGCCGCGCGCAAGGCCTGGACGGCGGCCCTCGCCCACCCGGACCTGCTCGCCGACCCGGACGACGGGACCGGCGGCGGCGCCTACCCCGACGACACCGTGTCCGACGAGTTCTACTGGGCGGCCGCCGAGCTCTACCTCACCACCGGCGAGCGGCGGTTCGAGGAGTACCTGCGCGACTCCCCGGTGCACACCGCCGACATCTTCGGCCCCCTCGGCTTCGACTGGTCGCGTACCGCCGCGGCCGGCCGGCTCGACCTCGCGACCGTGCCGAACCGGCTGCCCGGCGGCGACAAGGTGCGCCGCTCCGTGATCGAGGGCGCCGACCGCTATCTGGCCACGCTCGAGGCCCACCCGTACGGCATGCCGTATGCGCCCGCGGGCAACGTCTACGACTGGGGCTCGAGCCACCAGGTCCTCAACAACGCGGTCGTCCTCGCCACCGCCTACGACCTCACCGGCGCCGCCAAGTACCGGGACGGCGCGCTGCAGAGCATGGACTACGTCCTGGGCCGCAACGCCCTGAACATCTCGTACGTCACCGGCTACGGCGAGGTCAACGCGCACAACCAGCACAGCCGCTGGTACGCCCGCCAGCTCGACGCGAACCTGCCGAATCCGCCGGCCGGGACGCTCTCCGGCGGGCCCAACTCCAGCATCCAGGACCCCTACGCCCAGTCGAAACTCCAGGGCTGCGTCGGGCAGTTCTGCTACATCGACGACATCCAGTCCTGGTCCACCAACGAGCACACCATCAACTGGAACGCCGCCCTGACCCGCATGGCCTCCTTTGTGGCCGATCAGGGCTGACCGCCCTCACCGCGGGGCCGCCGGCCACCCGGCCGCCGGCCCCGACGGTACCCCTCCATATGCAGTCTGAACTGGGCATATTTACGATTCAGTACCCGAGCGGTACCGTGAGGGCATGCCAGCTCTCAACGTGGAGTTCAGCGACCGCGAACTCGAGGACCTGCGGCAGATCGCCAAGGAACGCGGTACGTCCATGAAGTCGCTCGTGCGCGAGGCGGCCGCGGCCGACATAGCCCGCCACCGCGCCCTGCAGGAGGGCGCGGAGGCGTTCCGCCGCTTCTTCGCCTCCCACGCCGACGAGTTCGCCGCCGCCTTCCCGGACGACGAACGGCCCGCCGGCAGCCAGGGGCGGGCCGCCTGACCGATGGCACCCGTGCTCCACATCGACGTGCCCTGGCTGCTCCAGCGGCACGAGGAGGTCCTCCGGGACCAGCCCACCGTCAACGACTTCTCCGCCCTGGTCGCCGCGGTCGCCCGCCATCGCGTCGACCCGCCCCGGCTGGGCGTCGACTCCGACCCGGCCTGGCGGGCCGCCGCCCTGCTGCACACCCTCGCCGTGCTCCGGCCGCTGCCCTCGGCCAACGCCCGCTTCGCCTGCGCCACCGCCGTGGCCTACATGTTCGCCAGCGGGGCCGGCATCGATCCGCCCTACGGCGCCCTGGTCGACCTGGCGCGCGAACTGATCTCCGGCGAGGCCGACGTGTACGCCGCGGCGGACCGGCTGCGTTCCTGGCAGATCTGAGACCGTCCGCGGCCGCCGTGACCAGTGGACCGCGCTCCCGGCGCGCGCCGGGAGCGCGCGCGGCGCGCCGCCCCGGATGTGAACGGCGTGAAAACCCTGGCCGAAAGCCGGGAGGAGGGGGCGCGGCGCGCCTTCCCTTTCTGACTTTCTGTCAACGCGCGGATGTCGCTCACGCGCCTTGTTGGCCGAGCGCGGGTTGTGCGAGAGTGAGCCACTTGTGCGGGGGGGGTAAAGGCCGGGGTCGCACGCGAGTTGATGAACCGGGTCCGATTCGCCGTCGGTGAATTCGCACCCCCCGCGCGTGCCGGCGCCAAAGAGGTATACACCAATCGGTCTTCCTTTCCGGCGTCGGAAACCCCTGAATGTCACATGCGCTGTGGGAAGGAACCATCTCAGTGCACACCCCCCACCCCCCTCGACCTCCGTATCCTCCGCCCGGCGGGGATCCGGGGGAAACCGACGAGTTCCTCGCCGCCCGGCTGCGGGACCGTCCGGAGGGCGAGGCCGCTCATTCCGTCGCGCTGCTGACGGCGCGGCACTGGCAGTCGGCGCACGACTACGCGGCCGTCTGCCTGGCCTCGTCGGGCCAGCTCGCCGCCATGGTCACCGCGGCCGCGCTGCACCGGGTACTGGACCGGGTCGCCGTCGGAGAATCCGCCGTCGCGTTCCGGCCGCTGCTGCTGGTGGCCGTGCGCGACACGGTCCGGGAGTGGGCCGCGGACGATCGAATAGCCGGAGTTATGCCGGAGTTGCAGAAACCGGCGGGCGGGCGCGGCATGCGCGCGGCGAACACCATGACTCCGGAAAACCGATCACTCGCTCAACGGGCATTCCGCTCGCTGCCCGCACGCGCGCGCTGTTTGCTGTGGCACGCGGAGGTCGAGGCCGAGCCGATTTCCGTGCCGGCCGGTCTGCTCGGCATGGACCCCGACATCGCGTCGGGCGCACTCGAACAGGCGCGGGACAAATTCCGTCAAGGTTGTGTCCACGCCCATCAGGAACTGGCGCCGACGAAGGACTGCCGCTTCTACAACCGTCTCCTCGACGTCCCGATCCGCCGGGGAGGGGCCCTGCTGCCGGACGTCCGGCAGCACCTGGCGGAGTGCCGCTTCTGCCGGAACGCCGCCGAGCAGCTGAGCCACTTCGAGGGCGGTCTGGGCACGCTGATCGCCGAGGCCGTGCTCGGCTGGGGGGCCCGCCGCTACCTCGACTCGCGCCCCGGCCGCGCGACGGCCGGTCCCCGAGCCGGGCGCACCGCCCGGCGCCGGCGCCGGGGCGGGGGAGGGCAGTCCGGTGGCGGGCGGCACCGCGTGCTCTCCCGGATCCCCGTTCCCGCACGCCTGACGGGGATCGCGTTCCCGGATCCGGTGCGCTCGACGAGGACCCTGCTCACCGGCATCGGCGCGGTCTCGGCGGGGGTGCTGGTCAGCGTGCTCATCGCCGGGTCCTCCTCCCCGGACGGCGGTGCGGCCGACCCGACGGGCTCCACCGCGGCGGGCGGCCGCGCGGCCGTGCCGTCCGCCTCCCCGCCCGGCGCGGCCGGACTGCCCACCGCTCCGGGACGGACCCGGCTGCGCAACATCGCCTCCGGCCTCTGCCTCGACACCAGGGGCGAGCCCCGGGACGGCTCGGGGACCCGCCTGGCGGGGTGCTCCTCGGCGTGGACCCAGCAGTGGACCTACGAGGACGACGGACTGCTGCGCAGCGTGGCCGACCCCGGCCTGTGCCTGGACTCGCACAAGGACGCCGGTGTGGTCGTCCTCGGAACCTGCGCCGACACCGGCGACCAGCGGGGCGACGACGTGCGGTACGACCTCACCGTGCAGGGCGAGCTGGTGCCCCGCTGGGACGTCCAACTGGCCCTCACTCCGGCGACCCCTGACGCGAACGCCGACATCGTCGTCAAGGTGCGCGACCGGACCGTGAACCAGCGGTGGACGGCCGAACCGGTACGGACGGCGACGGGCTCCCTGTCCATCAGCGGCAGCGAGGCACCGGTCGCCCGGCACGCGGAGCTGACAGTGCCGGTGACGTGACGGCGCGGCCGGGGCGGGAGGCCTCCCGGCCGCCCGCCCCGGTCTCGTCGTGCGGTGGCGCGGGTCAGCCCGTGGCCTCCGTCAGGTCGGCCGGGCCGACCGTGGCGGGGGAGGCGTGCCCCGACAGGGCCAGGGTGAGGTCGAGTTCGGCGAGCAGACAGCGGATCACGTGTTCCACGCCCTCCTGCCCTTCGAGGCCGAGCCCGTAGACGTACGGACGCCCCAGCAGCACCGCCCGCGCCCCGAGGGCGAGGGCCTTGAAGACGTCGTCGCCGGTGCGCACCCCGCTGTCGAACAGCACGGTGAGCCGGTCGCCGACGGCCTCCACCACGCCGGGCAGGGCGTCCGCCGCCGCGATCGCCCCGGCCACCTGACGGCCGCCGTGGTTGGAGACCACCACCCCGTCCATCCCGGCGTCGGCGGCGAGCCGTGCGTCGTCGGGATGCAGTACCCCCTTGAGCACGATCGGCCCGTCCCAGTTCTCCCGCAGGAAAGCCAGGTCCGGCCAGGACTTGGCGGGATCGGCGAACATGCCGACGAAGTGCATCACCGCCGCGTTCGGGTCCTCGTGCACCGGCTTGGCCAGGCCCGCCCGGAACGCCGGGTCCGAGAAGTAGTTGGCGGTGCCGACGCCGTGCAGGAAGGGCAGGTACGCCTGGTCCAGGTCGCGGGGGCGCCAGGACAGCAGGGGAGTGTCCAGGGTGACGACGAGTGCCGTGAACCCCGCGGCCCTCGCCCGCTCCAGGAAGCTCCGGGCCACCTCCACGTCCTTCGGCCAGTAGAGCTGGAACCAGCGCTCCGCCTCGCCCATCGCCTCCGCGACCTGCTCCATCGGCGTGCTGGACGCGGACGACAGCACGAACGGCACCCCCTGCGCGGCGGCCGCCCGAGCGGCGGCGGACTCCGCGTCCGGGTGCATGAGCGACAGCACCCCGACCGGCGCCAGAGCCAGCGGCGCCGGCAGCGCGCGGCCCAGCACCTCCACCGACAGATCGCGCTCGTGCACGTCCCGCAGCATGCGCGGCACGATCCGGCGGCGGTCGAGAGCGGCCCGGTTGGCGCGGGCCGTGCTGCCGTCGCCCGCGCTGCCGGCGACGTACCCGACCGGACCGGGGCCGAGCCGCTGCTCGGTCAGCTCCTCCAGCCGGGTCAGATCGGTCGGCAGCCGGGGCACGGCGCCCGTCATCCCGTTCAGGTAGATCTCGTACTGGAAATCGGCCCAGTGCTTCGCCATGCGTCCCGCCCTGTCTCCTCGAGCCGTGCCGTCCCGACGCATACTGGCCGGTATGCGCGCGCGGCGTCCAGCGCGGGGCCCCGGCGGGCCGCGACGCCGCTCAGCCCTCGGCGGCCGCGGGGTCCTCCGGCGGTTCGCCGTCCGGACCCTGCGCCCGCACCCGCTGGACGTGTTGCAGCGACTCGCGCAGCTCGGTGAGCCAGTCGTCGGTGTGCCGCTGGACCAGACGCACGCACCAGGCCAGCGCCTCACTGCGGCTGCGGGCCACCCCGCCCGCGATGAGGGTGTCGAGGACCTGGCGCTCCGGCTGGCGCAGCCGGGTCATGACGGGCGCTGCCACGTGGGTGAACAGGGCGCGGCGGCCGTCGCACTCCACGCCCCAGGAGACCTTGCGCCCGAAGCGGTGCTCGGCGTCCCGGGCGACCGCGATCCGGTCGTCCCGGGTGCGTTCCCGGAACTCCTGGACACGGCCCTCGACCGCCGCCTCACGCTCTGCCGGTGAGGCGTCCGCCACCGGCCGGGGGCCGGGAATGCGGCCGATGACCGTGATCTCCTCGCGGTCGACCGTGACCTCGGCCAGCTCCTCGAAGAGATCGTCGGGGAGCCGGCCGGTGAACCAGCCCCGCACTTGCTCTCGCTGCTCTGCCGTAATCATGTAACAACGATTACTCGCCCCCCGAATGAACACAAGGCGTCGCGGAACGGTCCGCCGAGAGCGGAACCGGAATGTTTCAGGCCGATTGCCGGGCGGCGCCGTTCCGGCCATCCGGCCACTTCGCGTTCCCCGTGTCCGTGCGGTTACTAGGGCGGCGGTCCTGCGTTCCGTGACTTCACGCCACTGATTCAACACGCAAGGTTACCGAAACGCGCATGTCCGATGTGAAGTTCCGCCGCGGACTCGGCAGACTCCCGCACGCCGGTTCGGCACCGACCGAGCACGGGCCGGCGACTCGTCGACACGAGCGGAAGGATGCACACAATGCGGAACACCGCGCGCTGGGCCACCACCCTCGGCCTCACGGCCGCCGCCGTCTGCGCACCCCTGTCCGGGGCCGCGCTGGCAGCTCCGGGGAACGCCCCGTCCGCGCTCTACGCCCCCTCGGCCCTGGTGCTCACCATGGGCCACGGCGACAGCGCGGCGACCGCCACACCGGAACGCGCGGTCACCCTGACCTGTGCCCCCGGGGCCTCGGGCACCCACCCGGCCGCCGGGGCGGCCTGCGCGGAGATGAACCGCGCCGGCGGCGACCTCGACGCCCTGACGGTGAGTGAGGGCGTCCACTGCACCCTGCAGTACGACCCGGTCCTCGTCACCGTCGACGGGGTGTGGCAGGGACGGCGCGTCTCCTACGAGCGGACCTTCTCCAACGAGTGCGTGATGAACGCTCACGGTTCGAGCGTCTTCGCGTTCTGAGACCGGGATCGCGCGTTTTCCCGTGACCGCGCGGCGGCCGGCTCGATTTGGGGAGTGCCGGCCCTCCCGCGGAACGTGCGATCCCCGCAAGGAGACCGGCGGGCGGAGTGGGGCCGCCCGCCGGTCTCCGGGTCCTCGGGGAACTCCCGGAGTCACGGATGGAACCGCCACCGGCCCTCGGAGACCACGTCCGTCTTGCCGTCCCTGACGCGAACGGCCGTCTCGTCGTCGACGAAGTAGACCGGGAAGTCGGCCCGCGCGGTGATGCGGTCGGCCCAGGCGTCGTCCCGCTCGGGGAAGTCCGGCGAGTACAGATGGGGCTTGAGATACCAGTCGAAGAGCCCGAACGGCGGCTCCACGGTCGTCGCGTCGAGCACGTGGAGGTCGGCGGTGTCCCCGATGACGTCGGCGGAGTGCCCGGTGAGATGACGGCTGAAGATCATCGACCCGGCGCTGACCCCCACGTAGACCCGGCTCTCCAGCGCCTCCAGGAAGCCGTCGGCCAGACCGTTGCCGGTGATGCTGCGTGCGAGGTGGTAGTGGTTG
This sequence comes from Streptomyces fungicidicus, assembly GCF_003665435.1. Taxonomy (NCBI): domain Bacteria; kingdom Bacillati; phylum Actinomycetota; class Actinomycetes; order Kitasatosporales; family Streptomycetaceae; genus Streptomyces; species Streptomyces fungicidicus. The sequence goes on along the minus strand of NZ_CP023407.1, from coordinate 650,755 downwards.
CCGCCCTCGACATGGATGACGTCGGCGCGCAGCAGCCGGTCGAGCACCATCCGCCGGGGCAGGCCGTTGAGCTCCAGGACGTCGAACTCCCGCCAGCCGAGGCCGTGCACCCGGTTCATGTTCGCGACGAACCACCCGTGGTCCCCGGGCTCGGCGACCGATGCCGTCGGAACGTACACGACGTTCGCCGATCCGAACGGCTTGCCCAGCATGTCCCGCAGCGCGTCCCGCAGGGTGTCGTTGCGCAGGCCGCTCGCCGTCAGCAGAAAGTTCATCGGGCGAGCCAAGCACGGCCCGCGGGCCGTCGCAACAAGCCTCCTCACGCCCGGTCGCGGTGACTGGTGTCGCACCACGGATACCGCTTGCTGCGGCGGCAGGTGCACAGGGCCACCCGGAAGCGGTCGGAGGCGACGACCGTGCCGTCCTCCAGCTCCACCTCCACCGGTCCCTCCACCAGCAGCGGGCCCTTGCGCCGCACGGTGACGCGTCGCGGGGTGTCAGACGGGGAGTTCGGCACGGATCACCACCAGCTCCTCCTTGTCGTCGGCCGCGGCCAGCAGTCCCCGCGCCCGCAGCCAGCGCTCCCTCGCCCGCAGCACCGGGCCGAAGGAGATGTGCCGGCGCCGGATCACCGCGGCCTTCGTCCCGGCGGCGCGCAGATGCCCGACGGTCAGCTCGGGACCGCTGAGCGCCGACTGCACCAGCAGCAGTACGCCCCCGGGCCGCAGCAGCGCCGGCGCCTCCCGGCAGATCCGGTCAAGGACGAGCCGCCCGTCGGCGCCCGCGTCCCAGGCCCGGGCCGCGCCCCGGGGCAGCGAGGGACCGCCGGGCGCGGGTACGTACGGGGGATTGGCGAGGACCAGATCGAAAGACTCGCCGCGCACGGGACCGAACAGGTCGCCGCGCCGCACCCGCACCGGGACGCCGGCCCGCAGCGCGTTCAGCCGCGCCGTGCCCACCGCCCGCCACGAGACGTCGACCGCGGTCACCCGGCAGCCGCGCCGGGCGGCTGCCACCGCCAGCGCGCCGGATCCCGTTCCCACGTCGAGGACGGCCGCGTCCGGCGGGACCGGCTCGTCGGACAGGGCACCGGCCAGCAGCTCGGTGTCCTCCTGAGGGGCGTACACGCCCGGGGGTGCCATAGGACTCACGGACCGCCGGGTACCCACACCGTCAGGAGACATGGGTGAACTCCCGGGACAGGGGAGTACGCAGTGAGGAACGGCCCGCGCTCCAGTCACCGAGCAGCCGGCCGGCGAGGCGGTCCTCGGCGAACACGGTGGCGTCGACGCCGAAGGCGACGTCCGCCGCGAGGTGCGGCTCCGCCTCCAGCAGCCCGGCGACGACCTCGTGGCGCACCACCTGCTCGTGCACCGCGTCCGCCTCCACGTGCTCGTCGTAGAAGTGCTCGGCGGCCGGCCCCGCGCCCGTCCGGCGCATCGCCTCGGCGAGCCGCCGGGAGCCCGGCGAGGAGGTGATCTCGACCGTCGCGAAATGGCCCACCAGCGCGCCCCTGAGCGAGCGGTGCAGTCCGAAGAGCGACATCAGGTTCACCGTCACCAGCTGTTCGGCGCAGGCCGCGTCCAGATAGCGGCCGTACGCGGTGTCCAGGCCCAGGTCGGCCATCAGGTCCGCGAACAGCCGGGCGTGCACCCGGTCGGCGCGGCCGCCGCCGTACTCGTCGAACTCCACGGCCGCCATCGCCGCCTTGGCCCGCCCCCACAGCCGGGGCAGCACCCATGCGTGCGGGTCGGCCTCCTTCAGGTGGTACAGGGACCGTTGGGCGGCGTACTCCCGCACGTGCCACAGCTCGCCGCTGTCGCGCAGGAAGTGGCTGACGCCGGTGCCGTCCACCGGCTCCACGAGGATTCCGGCGAACGCCTCGTCGACCTCGTCGTGCCGGTGGGCGTCGGCGCGCAGCGCGGTGAGGAAGCGCCGCTCCAGGGCGGCCCGGGCGCGCAGCAGCTCCGGGTCCCATTCGAGGTCCGCCGGCACCCCCGAGAAACCGCGGTAGTGCAGCTCGTAGCAGAGGTACAGGGCGAGCTGGAGGTCGTCCCCGTAGACGGGGGCCGCGGCGATCCCGTCGTACGGAGGCGGCGGGCCCGCGCCCCGCAGACAGTCCACGACGGCGCTGCTCAGCGGGCCGCGCGCGGCCGGCAGAAGGGGTTCCTCACGGTCGTTCGTCATGCGCCCCGGGTACCACCCGGACGGCCCACGGACACCCACGTCCGTGTGGCACCGGGGCGCCACCGGGGTACTTCGTGTCGACATGAAGGCACTCGTGATCAATTGCACGCTCAAGAAGTCACCGGAGACCTCGAACACGGAGGCGCTGTTCCGGACCGTCACCGGGCAGCTGGAGAAGGACGGGGTGGAGACCGACGTCGTCCGTGCGGTGGACCTGGACATCGCTCCGGGGGTGGTCAGCGAGGCCGTGCACGACGGTGACGCGTGGCCGGGCGTGCACGGGAGGATCCTCGCGTCCGAAATCCTCGTCATCGCCACGCCGACCTGGCTCGGCCAGCCGTCCTCGGTGGCCAAACGGGTGATGGAGCGGATGAGCGGCATGATGTCCGAGACGGACGACGACGGCGTCCCGGCCGCCTACAACCGGGTCGCCGGCGTCGTCGTCACCGGCAACGAGGACGGCGCGCACCATGTGATCAGCGAGATCACCGGCGGTCTGCAGGACATCGGCTACACCGTCCCCGGCCAGGCGTGGACCTACTGGAACCAGGGTCCCGGCCCCGGACCCAGCTTCCTCGAGGGCGGCAGCGGCCACGACTGGTCCCGCAGGACGGCCCGCGCCATGGCCGCCAACCTGCTGGGTGTGGCCCGGGCCCTGGAGGCCCGGCCGCTCGGCCCGCCGCCGCAGTGACTCCGGTCAGCCGCGCGCGGTGGCGACGCGCAGGGGGACGGGGTCCGCGCCGGACGTCTCCTTCTCGCTGAGGCGGGCGATCTCCACCCACCAGGAGGGGCCGTCCTCGAGGTGGCGCAGCAGCACTCCCTCGCGCAGCGCCCAGGGGCAGACCGTCACCGATCTCAGACCGGTCAGCTTCATCGCCGTGTGCCCCACCACCGCGCCCGCCAGGCTCTGGGCGGAGCGCGGGGCGGAGATGCCGGGCAGCCGGGCGCGTTCGGCCGCGGGCAGGGCGGCCAGCCGGTCGATCGCCCCGCGCAGGTCGGAGCAGGTCAGCACCCGCTCCACGAACGGCCCGTGCCGTCCCGGCGCGGCCCCGCACAGCCGTCCCAGCTGCTGGAAGGTGCGGGAGGTGGCGACCGCCGTCCGGGGCCCCTCCCAGCGGATCCGGGCCGCCACGTCCCGCAGCTGGTGGCGCACCCGGCGGCGCAGCGCCCGTACCTGCTCGGGGGAGGGCGGGTCCGCGTCCGCGAAGAACTCGTGGGTCAGCCGGCCCGCCCCCAGCGGCAGCGAGGCCACGAAGTCGGGCAGCCGCCCGCGTCCGAAGGCGACGTCCAGCGAGCCCCCGCCGATGTCCAGCAGGGCCAGCGGTCCGGAGCGCCAGCCCATCCAGCGCCGTGCTCCCAGGAACGTGAGCTCGGCCTCCACCTCACCGGGCAGCGTGCACAGGTCGACGCCGGTCCGGTCCCGGACCGTGCGCAGCACCTCCTGCCGGTTCGGAGCGCTCCGCACCACGGCGGTGGCGAACGCCAGCGGGCCGGGGGCGCTCCATCGCGCCGCCGTCCGGTCCGCCGCGGCGACCGCCTCCGCCAGACGGTCCACGGCCCGCTCCGGCACCGGCCCCCCGGGCGTGACGTGTTCGGACAGCCTGAGCGGCCACTTCGCCGTGTGCACCGGCAGCGGCGCCCCGCCCTCCGTGTCCGCCACCACGAGTCTCACGGTCTTCGATCCGACATCCATCACGCTGGTTCGCATGGCCCGTGGGTACCCCGTTACCGCGCGCGGCAATGGACACGCAGCCGGGTATGGCGCAGACATGCCCCAGGTGTGACCGGACGGTTACCATCCGTTGACCATTTTCCTGCCCGTCGTCCGGACGAACCGCCGATCACCGCCGGGCCCCGCACGGAAGGACCGAACCCATGGCAGCCGAGCCCACCGGCACCTTCCTCACCCTCGACGACGGACGCCCGGCCGTCCGCTTCACCCGTGCGTACGACCACCCCGCCGACCGCGTCTGGCGGTTCGTCACCGATCCGGACGAGCTGGCCGGCTGGTTCCCCTCACGCGCCGAGATCGACCCGCGCCCCGGCGGCACCGTCGCCTTCAGCGGCGACCCCGCCCTGGAGGACTCCACCGGCCGGGTCCTCGCCGTCGACGCGCCCCGCCGTCTCGCCTTCACCTGGGGCGACGACGAACTCCGCTTCGACCTCGGGGAAGCGGCGAACGAGCGCACCCGCCTCACCCTCACCCACGTCCTCGGCGCCGAGGACACCGCCGCCCGCAGCGCCGCCGGCTGGGACGTGTGCCTCGCCGCGCTGGACGCCCGGGCACGCGGCGAGCGGTCCGGGGGACCGCGCCCGGGCGCGCGGGCGCAGTGGCGGGAGCTGTACGCGGCCTACGTCGCGTCCGGTGTGCCCTCCGGCGCGCCGGTTCCGGGCACGGACGCCTGACCGCTCACGCCATCTGCCGCCGCACCAGCTCGTGCAGCCGCCCGCCGGTGTCGGCGAGGAGCTGCGCCGGCGGGCCCTGCTGGACCACCTTGCCGCTCTCCATCACCACGACCCGGTCCGCGTCCAGCACCGTCGACAACCGGTGCGCGATGACGATCCGGGTCGCCTCCAGGGCCTTGGTGCTCTCCATGACCGTGCGCTGCGTCTCGTTGTCCAGGGCGCTGGTCGCCTCGTCGAAGAAGAGGATCCGCGGCCGCCGGATCAGCGCCTGGGCGATCATCAGCCGCTGCCGCTGCCCTCCGGAGACCGCGCCGCTGCCGGACACCAGGGTGTGCAGCCCCATCGGCATCCGCCGGATGTCCTCGGCCAGTCCCGCCATCTCCGCCGCCGCCATCGCCTCCTCCGGCGTGTACGGCTCGCTCCCGCAGATGACGTCCAGGAGCGACCCGGTGAAGGGCTGCGCGTGCTGGAGCACCACACCGCACTGGCGGCGCACGGCCGACTGGTCCAGCGCGGCCAGGTCCTGGCCGTCGTACAGCACGCTGCCGGAGACCGGCCGGTCGAAGCCGATGAGCAGCCGCAGCAGCGTGGACTTGCCGCAGCCGCTCGGGCCGACCACCGCCACGAACTCGCCCGGCCGCGCCTCGAAGGACACGTCGTCCAGGACCAGCGGGCCGTCGTCGGAGTAGCGGAAGGTCAGCCGCCGCGCCTCGACCGCCCCGGTCAGCGGGCCCGGCCGGGTGCTCGCCGTGCGTACCTCGGGCGTGGCGTCCAGCACCGGCCTGATCTGCTCGAACAGCGGCAGCGCGGCCACGCCCGAGACGAACGCGCCGGTCAGCTGGGTGACGGAGGTCAGCACCATCGTCACGGACGTGTTGAAGGTGAGGAACTCCGCCGCCGTCATCGAGCCCCGCGCCGGCCCGGCCAGCAGCATGAACATCGCCAGGGTGCACAGCGGCAGGTAGACCGCCCCCAGAACCGCCGTCAGGTTCTTGATCCGGCCGGCCCGCTGCTGGAGCTCACGGCTGCGGGCGAACTCCGACGCCCACGCGGCGTACGCGTAGTTCTCCGCCGCCGCCACCCGCAGCTTCGGCAGCCCGCGCAGCGTCTGGAACGCCTGGTTGTTCAGCTTGTTGGTGAGCACCACCAGGCGCCGCTGCCAGCGCACCTGCCACAGTCCGAGCCCCAGGAACACCCCCGCGATGACGACCAGCATCCCGACCGCGGCCAGCGCCATCGGCACGCTGAACCACAGCAGCAGTCCCAGGTTCATCGCGCCCACGGTGACCGACTGCGCCACCGTGGGACCCACGCCGGCCAGCATGCGGCGGATCGCGCTGATGCCCATGGCCGCACTGGCCAGCTCGCCCGTGGAACGCTCGGTGAAGAACCTGGTCGGCAGCCGCAGCAGTCTGTCCCACACCGCCGGCTGGAGCGTGGCCTCCACCCGGCCCTCCAGACGCAGCAGGGTGAGGTTCTGCAGCAGCATGAAGGCGGCGGCCACCACGCTGCTCAGGATCACCGCGAGACACACCTGCACGATCAGCCCGGTCTGCGCCTTCGGCACGAACTCGCCGAGCACCTTTCCGGTGGCGAGGGGCACCAGGGCCCCGATCACCACCGTCACCAGACCGCTCAGCAGCAGACCGGTCAGATCGCCGCGCGTCCCCGACATGCAGAACCGCATCAGCCCGAGCGGGCCCAGCCGCCGCTCGGGCAGCGGACGGTAGAACATCATCGCGCGGGGCTCGAACTCCCCGGCGTTCGCCTTCTCGACCGGTGTCTCACGGCCGGTCGCCGGATGCACCGACACATAGCCGCCGCGCCGCCACAGCAGCGCCACGGGCGCCCCCGACAGGGCGCGGTGACCCACCAGCGGACCCACGTCGTCCCGCCACCAGCGGCCGTCCAGCCGTACCACGCGGGTGCGGACGCGGGAGGCCAGCGCGATCTGCTCGACCGGATCGAGGCGGTCCCCGCCGGTGCCGGACCGGGCGGGCGCGGCCAGCGTGATCCCGGCCGCCCGCGCGACCAGCCGGCAGGCCGCGTAGGTGGCGTCCGCGTCCGCCGCCGTGGTGCGCTGTCCCGACCGCTTGCCGATGGCGGCGAGCAGCGTCCGGTCGGCCTGCGCCCGCACCGCCTCACCGGCCGCGATGCCCTCCGCGGTGCGTGTCTCGTGGGTGTGCTCCAGCTGTTCGATCCACCGGTCCAGCGTCGTCATCAGCCGGTACTGCTGGTCGACCATGCTCTGCCACAGCGCCGGATCCATCAGCAGGTCGGCCGCCGCCTCCGCGCCGTACAGCGAGCCGTACTGGGCGCTGCCCGGCGGCACCTGCATCCAGAACACGTCGTCGTCGCTGGGCGCGACGGCCCGCTCCGTGGCCATCGGCGCCTGGAACAGCACCGCGAGACCGCGGCCCACGCCGAGCGCCAGGGCGTACTCCAGCGGGCTCGTCGTGGGCGGCACGTACTGCGCGTTGCCGTACTCGTCGTACGACCAGGTCTGGGTGCTCGCCGGCTGGTACAGCTCGCGCAGCCCGATGCGGTGCACCACGCAGTCCCGCAGCGGACGCGCCACCAGCGTGTGCGCCGGACCGGCCACCGGGCCCAGCACCAGCGAGCCGGCCTCCAGCCGGCCCAGATGGTGCCAGTGCCCCTGCTGTCCGGCGTCCACCGCGAACAGGTCCACGGCGCCGGACGCGATCAGCCACAGCACCTGCGGCCCCTCGAGGTCCAGCCGGCCGAACCCGGAGCAGTCGATGGGCGTGCCCAGCGAGCCGAGCGCGCCCAGGACGAGGTCGCCGCCCTGCCCCTCGTGCACGGTCGTCATCTCATCGCTCCCTGACCAGCGCCGCGTACGCGCCGCCGCGCGCCACCAGTTCCTCGTGCCGCCCGCGCTCCACGACCGTGCCGTGGTCCAGGACGACGATCTCGTCGCTGTCGCGCACCGTGCTCAGCCGGTGCGCGATCACCACACAGGCGCACCCGCGCCGGCGCAGGCTGTCCATCACCAGCAGCTCGGTCTCCGCGTCGAGCGCGCTGGTCACCTCGTCCAGCACCAGGATGCTCGGCCGGCGCACCAGTGCCCGCGCGATCTCCAGACGCTGGCGCTGGCCGCCGGAGAAGTTCCGGCCGTCCTGCTCCACCGGGCTGTGGATGCCACCCGGACGGCGCAGGATCACGTCGTACAGCGCCGCGTCCTTGAGCGCCTCCACCACGGCCTCGTCCGGGACCGAGGGATCCCACAGCGCCACGTTGTCCCGGACGGTGCCCTCGAACAGGAACACCTCCTGGTCGACGAAGGAGACGGACGCCGCCAGCGCGCCTCGCGGAATGTCCTCGATGCGCCGGCCGTCGATCCGGATGACGCCCTCCCACGGCGCGTACAGGCCCGAGATCAGCCGCGACACCGTGGACTTGCCGCTGCCCGAGCCGCCGACCAGCGCCACCTGCTGTCCGGGGCCCACCGTCAGGTCGAAGCCGGTCAGCAGCGGCTTGTCCAGCGGGCTGTAGCCGAAGCCGATGTTCTGCAGCTCGACATGGCCGTGCAGCCGGCGCGTCGACTCCACGCCGCCGGGACGGCCGTAGAGCGGGTCGGCCCGGAAGTTCTCCACGTCCTTCAGCCGGGCCACGTCCGCGGCGAAGTCCTGGATCCGGCCCGCGACGCCGTTGAGCCGGGTCAGCGGGGCGGTGAAGCGGGCGACCAGCGCCTGGAAGGCGACCAGCAGTCCGACCGAGATGTGCCCCTCGACCGCCCGCAGGCCGCCGATCCACAGGATCAGCGCGCTGTTGAGGGTGGCGAGCGTCGGCGCGACGATGCCCAGCCAGGCGCTCGGCACACCGAGCCGCTGCTGCTCCTCCAGCGTGGTCGCGTGCTGCCCCGCCCACTTGCGGAAGTAGCCGTCCTCCCCGCCGGTCGCCTTCAGCGTCTCGATCAACTGCAGTCCGGTGTAGGCGGTGTTGGTGAGCCGGGCGTTGTCCGCGCGCAGCTTCGCGGTGCGGGTCGCGCGCAGCCGGATGACGATCCGCATCGCCACGATGTTCAGCAGCGCCACACCGATGCCCACGAAGGTGAGCTGCGGGTCGTACGTGTACAGCAGCACCGCGTACAGCACGACCACCACCGCGTCCACGCCCGCCGCCGACAGATCGCGGGCCAGGGTCTCGGCCACCGCGTCGTTGGACTGCAGCCGCTGCACCAGGTCGGCCGGGCTGCGCTGGGCGAAGAACGTCACCGGCAGCCGCAGCAGATGGCGCAGGAAACGGGCGCTGGACAGCGTGGAGGAGATCAGCCGGCCGCGCAGCAAGTTGCCCTGCTGGAGCCAGGTCAGCACCAGGGTGAGCAGCACACAGGCGCCCATCGACGTGAACAGCACCCCCAGCATGGAGGTGTGGCCGCCGATCAGGAACTCGTCGATGAAGGTGCGGCTGAGCCCCGGCACCGCCGCGCCCACCGCCACCAGGAGCAGGCTCGACAGCACCACCGCGGGCATGGTGCCCGCCGTGCCGCGCAGCCGGGCCGGCATCGTGCCGAGCACGCCCGGCCTGCGGCCGCCCCGTGTGAAGTCCTCGCCGGGCTCCATCACCAGCACCACACCGGTGAAGCTGCCGTCGAACTCCTCCAGCGGGACGAACCGCCGACCCTTGCCGGGGTCGTTGATGTACACCCCGCGGCGGCCGAAGCGGCGGCCCATGCCGTCGTAGACGACGTAGTGGTTGAACTCCCAGAACAGGATGGCCGGCGCCGTCACTTCGGCGAGGGCGGCCAGATCCATCTGCATGCCCTTGGCGGTCAGCCCGTAACTCCGGGCCGCCTTCAGCAGGTTGCTGGCGCGTGAGCCGTCCCGCGAGACGCCGCAGGCGATGCGCAGCTCCTCCAGCGGGACATGCCGGCCGTAGTGGCCGAGCACCATCGCCAGGGAGGCGGCGCCGCACTCCACGGCCTCCATCTGGAGCACGGTGGGCGTACGGACGGTCTTCGCACGGGCCTTGGGAACGGCGCGCCCGGGCGGGGCGGCACGGCGCCGGCCGCGGGTCTCCTGAGCGGTGGTCACGGCAGCAGCCAGTCGACGGGACGCCGGTCGGCCAGCCGGATCGAACCCGTGGCCAGGGTCATCGAGGTCAGTGCGAACGGCGGGCCGTCCGCGGACGACCACGCGTATCCGCTCTCGGTGCCGGACGACTTCTTCAGCTCGACCGTGACCGCCACCGGCCTGCCCTTCCCGGTGAACTGCTCGGCGAGCCTGCTGTCCCCGAGGAACGCGGCGATCTGCTGGGCCGACTGCGCCGAGCGGTCCACCGACTTCACCTCGCCGCGCAGCACGCCGTACTCCTGACTCGGCACGGACTGCACGGTCAGGTCGACGGGGGCGTGCGCGGGGATGCCGGCGGCGTCCCCCGCCGGGACGTACACCGTCGCGTACAGCGGGGCCTTCTCGCGGGAGACCTTCTCCACGGCGGCGACGTCCGCGCCGGTGGAGATGATCTGGCCGACGGTGGCGGCGAGCGCGGTGATCCGGCCCGCGTCGAGGGAGCGTACGACCGTGTCTCCCCGCTCGGTGCGCACCTTCAGGACGGGGGAGCCGGCCGGAAGCCGCTCGCCCTCCTTCGCGACGACGGCGGTGACCTGGCCGGCGACGGGGCTCTGCAGGACGTAACTGCCCTGCCCGTGCGTGAGGACGGCGGGCGCGCCGACCGTGGAGGACACCGAGCCGGTCAGTGCCCATACCGAGGCGGCCGCCATCGCGACCACCGTCACGGAGAGCACCAGCCAGCCCTGCGGACGCGCGAAGCGCACCGGCAGGTCGAGCTCCTCCGGTGACTGGAGCTTGGCGAGGGCCTGTTGGCGGAACTGCACGACTCTTCCCTCACCTGCGTGAACCGGGCGACGTGACGGACGTGATGCGGGGGCGTGGACGCACCGCTGAGTCCCGGAGCCGGGGGGCGGCTCCGGGACTCAGCGGCACAGGGGCGCGATCAGAGACCGGCGACCAGGTTGGTGACCGGCGCGGTGTTCAGGCCGGTGGCGCCCTCGACGGTGCCGACGACCGTGTCGACCAGGCCGGAGACCGGGGCGATACCGTCCACCGCACCCGTGAGGGTGTTCACGGCGTTCACGGACAGGCCGCCGGAGACGTTGTCGAGGTCGGCGTCGGCGATCTCGACGGTCTCAACCTGGGGGGTGGAGTTCATGATGGAACTTCCCTTCGTATGGATATCTCACAAGGGGGAGCGGCCCCCTCTGGGGACAGACAAGGCCGCGACCGCGGGCGCCGAACACCCGTCGCCGGGAACCCGGAACGGCCCTGCGGTGCGATGGATCAAAGCACGCGCCGGGTCCGGGCTTCCAATCAATCAAACGTCTCACCAGGCAACTTGTGACCCGTGGGGGTCCAAGCGTGCAGACGCGGGCACGGCTCGGCGGCGACTTCTTCACATGCCCCACCGCATCGGCTCGTCGGACCACTTGCGCCCCGCCGGCCGGAATCCGGCACACCGGTTCCAAACACGTACTCCCGCCCCGGGGCTTGTGGACGGACGCCGGCCGCGGTGACCGGGTTGGGCACGGGCTGTGCAGATTCGCTGAAGCCAGGATTCCGCTCTTTGGACGTGACCGATTGCTCACGTCCGGTCGCACCGGGTGAGGTGTGACGGGGGATTGAACGCCCCCCGCGGCACGTGCGTACCAACAGCCGTCCAGGCGCCCCCCACCGCCGCCGCACGGCGGCCCGGCTCCGGTCACCCCCAGGAGGTCGAGAAGGTTGAGTCACAAGCGAATTCCGAAGCGCAAGGCCGCGATAGCGGTGGGCGGCGTGGTGGCGCTCGGCGCCGCCGCGATCCTGCTCCCCAACGCCAACGCCTCCCAGGACGGCGCGCCGGACGACGCCGCGGCGGCGCCGAGGACCCTCAAGGCGGCCGACGCCTCGGATCTCGCCTCGCGACTCGCCGGGCTCCTCGGCGACGCGTTCGCCGGCTCCTACTACGACGGTGAGAACAAGCAGCTCGTCGTCAACGTCGTACCGGGCGACGACAACAACGTGATCGTGCAGGCCGAGAAGGCGGGCGCGGCCGTCCGCGAGGTCGACAACAGCCTGACGGAGCTGGCGGCGGGGGCGCGGACGCTGAAGTCGGAGGCGACCATCCCGGGCACCTCGTGGGCCGTCGACCCGCGCACCAACAGGATCCTCGTCACCGCGGACAGCACGGTCACCGGCGACAGGTGGAACAGGCTGGAGTCCACCGTGCGGAGCCTCGGCCCGGGCATGGCGACCGTCAAGAAGTCCGCGGGCACCTTCCGGACGTTCGCGTCCGGCGGCGACGCCATCTTCTCCGGCGGAGCGCGCTGCTCGCTCGGCTTCAACGTCACCGCGGGCGACGGCTCCCCGGCGTTCCTGACGGCCGGTCACTGCGGTGTCGCGGCCGACCAGTGGTCCGACGCGCAGGGCGGGCAGCCGATCGCCACGGTCGACCAGGCGGTCTTCCCCGGCGCGGGCGACTTCGCGCTCGTCACGTACGACGACCCCGCGACCCAGGCGCCGAGTGAGGTGAACCTCGGTGACCAGACCCTCCCGATCTCCGGGGCCGCGGAGGCGACCGTCGGTCAGGAGGTGTTCCGGATGGGCAGCACCACCGGGCTCGCCGACGGGCAGGTGCTCGGCCTGGACGCCACGGTGAACTACCCGGAGGGCACGGTCACCGGCCTCATCCAGACGAACGTCTGCGCCGAGCCCGGCGACAGCGGCGGCTCCATGTTCACCCGGGACGGCCTCGCCATCGGCCTGACCTCGGGCGGCAGCGGCGACTGCACCTCGGGCGGCGAGACGTTCTTCCAGCCGGTCACCACGGCCCTGGAAGCGGTCGGCGCGACCCTCGGCGCGGACGGCGCCGGCGCCGGCGACCAGGCGGGCGGCGCGGGCGATGCCGGTGCCGGCGACCAGGCGGGCGGCGAGGAGGCCGGTGCGGGCCAGGACGCCGGCGCGGGTGAGGAGGCCGGCGCGGGTGCCGGCGACGCGTCGGGCCAGGGCGCCCAGAACCACTCCCGCAGGAGCCACTGACCCCCGCCGGCCCGGGCGAACCCCCGGCCCGGCCCCGCCACCCCACATCTGGCGGGGCCGGGCTTCCGTTCGGCGGGCTGCCGCGTTGGGTGGGGCGTGTCGGTCGTCCGGTGGCGGACCGGCCGCTCGGCGGTGTCGTGCAGTCGGCCGCGGTGGCCACCGGCGGTCGGATGAGCGTCCTCCCGGTCGGACGGCTACGGCGGGCACCCCCGGCCGGGTCATGAAGGGTGTGCCGCGCGCTTCGGGACCCGTCGTCGGAGGCAGGGCCACGGTGATCCGTGGAGAGCGGCGGGACGTCTCGTCCTCGTCGCTCACCCGGGCCGGCCGCCGCTCGCGCACCGAGCGGGCGGGACCCGCCCGCTGCCTCGCGCCTCCGGCACCGGCCACCCTCCACCAGCGCGGACGCGAGCGGCTCGGGCGCGCCGACCACCTCCCCGCACGGCCGCGCCCCGGCCTCCGGGACCCGGACACTTCCCGCGCCCCCGCGCACGCCGGTAGCAGCCGAACGCGCACAGGGGCTGCGCGGATATCCCATAAGCGCTGTAATGGCCAACGTGGTCAGTGAGGGCGCTGCGGGACGCAGCACGAGAACGCCGCGTGCGGAAGGCGCCCTGAGGACCATCGCGGCCGACCAGGACTCACCCGAACGGGTCCGCCGGGTCCTCGAGCAGGCCCTCGTCTTCGCCGGCGCCGCGTTCGCCGCCCTGTACCGGCCCGGTGCGGACGGCGAGCTGCTGTATCTGGCGGAGTCCGCCGGCCTGCCGAGGACCCTGTGCGGGGTGCGGGACAGCTATCCCGTCGCCGGGCGCGCCCCGGTGGCCGAGGCCCACCGCGGCCGGCCGGTGTGGCTCGGCCCGCAGGACCTCGCCGCACAGCCCCAGTCCCGGCGCGTGCCCAGCAGCGACTTCTTCCTCGCGGCCCTGCCCGTTCGGGGCGACGGCGGCGGCTGTCTGCTCGCGATCAGTGAGAGCCCCCTCGGGTTCGACCCCGAGGACCGCGCCTGTCTCGGCCTGGTCGCCGACGCCCTCGCCGTTCCCGCGCCGCCCGCGGCCGCCGACGGCGGCGAGCCGCCGCCCGGCGGTTTCAGCCTCGCCATGGACACCGGCCGGGTCCGGGTCGGCGACGGCCTCCTGGAACTCTTCGGCCTCGGCCCCGACGACTTCGACGGACGGGTGGAGAGCCTGCTGAGCCTGACGGTGCCGGAGGACCTGCCCTCGCTGATGTCCGTCGTCGAAGCGGACCACATGACGATCGGCGACCGCGAACTGGAGTTCCGGGTGCTGCGTCCCGCCGGCCCGCCCAGGTGGCTCCGGCTGCGCGGCCGGCTGGTGCCCGGCGGCGAGGGCCGCCCCGCCCGGCTCGTCGGCTCCGTCGTCGACGCCTCCACCCTGCGCTCCGACATCACGGACGTGGCCCGTGTGCAGCGCCTCGCCGCCGCGCTCGCCACCGCGGTCACCGTCCGCGACGTGGGAAAGGCGGTGGTCGCCGCGCTGCGCAGGCCGCTGCGGGCCGACCGGATCGCGCTCGCCGAGCTGGAGGGCGAACGGCTCGTCGTCACCGTCCTCGACCCGCCCGAGCCGGAGGACTGGCCGGAGCTGTGGCGCGCGGAGTGGCGCACCGAGTGGCCCGACGCGCCGGTGCGCACCATGCCCACCCTCGCCGCCGCCCTGCGCGAGGGACGCGCCGCCATCTGGCCGGCCGGCTCCCCGCTGGAGACCGCCCTCGCCGAGGTGGGCCCCGGCGGCCTTGCCGTGCTGCCGCTGCCTGCCGGGAACCGCATGGTCGGCGCCTGTCTGATCGGCTGGGACACCCCGCACGACTTCGGGCCCGACGAGCGCGCCCTGCTCACCGCCGCCGCCGGTCTCGCCGGACAGGCCCTGATGCGGGCCCGCGCCTTCGACGCCGAGCACGAACTGGTGGGGATGCTCCAGCGCCAGCTGCTGCCCCGGCGACTGCCGAGGCTGCCCGGCGCGATCGCCGTGGCCCGCTATCTGCCCAGTACCGCCGGTCTGGAGCTCGGCGGCGACTGGTACGACGTGATCCCGCTGCCGGACAACCACGTCGCCCTCGTCATCGGCGACGTCCAGGGCCACAGCGCCGGCGCCGCCACTCTCATGGGCCAGCTGCGCACCGCGCTGCGGGCCTACGCCGTCGAGGGGCATCCTCCGGACGTCGTGGTCTCCCACGCCAACCGGCTCCTCATGGACATGGAGACCGATCTCTTCGCCACCTGCTGCTACGTCGACGTCGACCTGGAGCAGGGCTCCGCCTGGTGCGTCCGCGCAGGTCATCTGCCGCCGGTGCTGCGCCACCCGGACGGGAGCACCGAGATCGCCGAGGCCGAGGGCGGCCCGCCGCTCGGCGTGGTGCGGCAGAGCGACTTCCCGATGAGCCCGCTCGGGCTGCGGCGCGGCACGCTGGTCGCGCTCACCACGGACGGCCTGGTCGAGTCTCCGGAGTCCGACATCGACGAGGGCCTGGAGCGTTTCGCGGGGCAGCTGTCCGCCGCCGACCCCACCCCGCTCGGGCCCGTCGCGGACGCCCTCCTGGGCAAGGCGCCGCGCAGCGACGACGTGGCCCTGCTGCTGATGCGCTACGACGGCATGGCCTCGCGCCCGCTGCGGGAGAGCTGGACGGTGTGGCGGGTGCCCCAGGCGGTCGGGCACGCCCGCCGCTTCACCCGGCGCACCCTGCGCTCCTGGGGCGTGACCGCCGACATGGACGCCGCCCTGCTCGTCGTCTCCGAACTGGTCACCAACGCCCTGGTGCACACCGAGGGACAGGTCCGTCTCGACATCACCCTGGTCAACGACCGGCTGAGGCTCGCGGTCGCCGACGCCTCGCCCCGCACCCCCGCGAAGCCGACCAGTATCGGCTGGGGGGCCACCGGGGGCCGGGGCATCCTGCTCGTCGAGGCGGTGTCGGCGGCCTGGGGGACCCTCCCGGTCAGCGGGGGAAAGCAGGTGTGGGCCGAGTTCGTCCTGCGGGACTGAGAGGGCCGCGTGGTGCGGGTGTGCTGGGCGAGCACGCCGAATTCGTACGGCAACTCCTGTGCCGGACGGGGGAGTCGAGTCCGGACGCGCCCATGACGGCGAAAAGGGTGTTTGTGGGGTACGGCGCCGGGGACCCGGAGGGCAGCGGACCAGAAGGAAGATGATGTGTCGTGACCACGGAGACCACTGACAAACCCCGGCTCCGCCGGCCGGAGACCGGCTGGGCGCGAGCCCGGCGACTGCGCGGCAGGGAGCAGCTGCGCACCTGCCTGCCGGCCGTGTACCGCGGTGCCACCGCCACCTCCCCGCACACCGGTTTTGAGGGAAACATCGTGCGAGGTGAGGATTAGCGAGTATCCGGGCGACTCATCGGTCCTCTCATCGGATTTTCGTAATGAACGAGTAAAGCAAGTGACGTTCCCCGCGCCGGAACACGACTATGGTGAGTCAGATGAAGGCTCTCGTGCTGTCCGGCGGCGCCGGAACCCGGCTGAGGCCGATCACCCACACCTCGGCGAAACAACTCGTGCCCGTCGCCAACAAACCCGTGCTCTTCTACGGGTTGGAATCCCTGGCTGACGCGGGCGTCACCGAGGTCGGAATCATCGTGGGTGACACGGCCGCGGAGATCGAGGACGCCGTCGGCGACGGATCCGGTTTCGGTCTGCAGGTCACCTACATCGCCCAGGAACAGCCCCTCGGACTCGCCCACGCCGTCCTGATCGCCCGGGACTGGCTGGGCGACGACGACTTCGTCATGTATCTCGGGGACAACTTCATCGTCGGCGGAATCACCGGCCTCGTCGAGGAGTTCCGCCGGAATCGGCCCGACGCGCAGATCCTGCTCACCCACGTCGCCGACCCCCGCTCCTTCGGAGTCGCCGAACTCGACCCGGCCGGGAGGGTGATCGGCCTGGAGGAGAAACCGGACGCCCCCAAGAGCGACCTCGCCCTGGTCGGCGTCTACCTCTTCACCCCGGCCGTCCACGAGGCGGTGCGCGCCGTGAAACCCTCCTGGCGCGGCGAACTCGAGATCACCGACGCCCTCCAGCACCTGATCGACTCCCGCGCCGACGTGCGCTGCACCGTCATCCAGGGGTACTGGAAGGACACCGGCAACGTCGTCGACATGCTGGAGGTCAACCGCTCCGTCCTCGAAGGCGTCGAGCGCCGCATCGACGGCCGGGTCGACGACCGCTCGGAGACCATCGGCCGGGTGGTCGTGGAGGAGGGCGCGCGGATCGTCAACTCCCGCATCGTCGGCCCCGCCGTCATCGGCGCGGGCACGGTCGTCAGCGATTCCTACGTCGGCCCCTTCACCTCCGTCGCGGAGAACTGCCGGATCACCGACAGCGAGCTGGAGTTCTCCATCGTGCTGCGGGACTCCTCCATCGACGGCGTCGGCCGCATCGAGGCCTCGCTGATCGGCCGTCACGTCGAGGTGACGCCCGCGCCCAGCGTGCCCAGCGCCCACCGGCTCGTCCTCGGCGACCACAGCAAGGTGCAGATCCATTCATGAACCCTCCGGGACCGCCCGGCGCGGGCACGAACGTATGCGGTGCTTGGCTCCACGGGGTCCGCGCCACTAACTTCGTGCGCACGACGACCGGTCCCGGAGCCCGCGGCCCCACCGCAGCACCGCACGAAGCACCGCACAGCATCCGCTAGGAGAGTCCCCTTCGTGAAACGCCATGAGTTCCTCCGGGAACTGCACAAGGTCAGCGCCAACCGCAACTACCTGGAGATCGGCGTCAACGACGGCCGCAGCCTGCGTCTGTCGCGCGTCCCCAGCATCGCGGTCGACCCCGCCTTCAAGGTGGTCTCGGAACTGAAGTGCGACGTCCACCTGGTCAAGGCCACCAGTGACGACTTCTTCGCCCGTGACAACCCACTGGCCCACCTGAAGGGCGGCCGGCACCCGCTGCGCAACCTGCGCCGCGGCCGCAGCCCGATCGGCCACTGGCGCCGCACCACGCTCGACCTGTCGTTCATCGACGGCATGCACCTCTTCGAGTACGCCCTGCGCGACTTCATGAACGTCGAGAAGCACTCCGACTGGTCGAGCGTGATCGTCCTCGACGACATGCTGCCGCGCAGCGTGGACGAGGCGGCCCGGGACCGGCACACCACCGCCTGGACCGGCGACGTGTACAAGATCACCGAGGTGCTGGCGCGCTACCGCCCCGACCTGGTGACCGTCCTGGTCGACACCCAGCCCACCGGCCAGCTCGTCATCTTCGGCGCCGACCCCGACAACACGGTGCTGCACGACAAGTACGACGAGATCATGACCGAGTACAAGGTGCCCGACCCGCAGAAGGTGCCCGAGGCGATCCTGGAGCGCGCCGGGGCGGTGCCGCCGGAGGCACTGCTGGAGGCCGGTTTCTGGCGGGCGCTCGCCCCCGCCCGCAACCGCGGCCTGCCGCGGCGCGTGGGCTGGGAGCCCCTGCGCCGCGCTCTGGAACAGGTGGGCGTCAGCCGCTGAGCCCCCTGCCGCGCGGCCCCTCGGAGCCTGCGCGGCAGGCACCGCCCGAGGGCGGCGGGCCGGAGCGCTCCGCCCCGGCCCGCGCCGTCACCGCCTTCCGGCGAGCAGCGGAGTCACCCTGGCGCGGACGGCGCCGAGTGCCCGGCGCGCGGAGCGCGCCAGCTTCCGCACCGTGCCGGGACGCGGGACGGGCACGACCAGTACCCTGCCGCCGGCGGCGCGCAGCGCGAACGGCAGCCCCACCGTGCCCCGCTGTCCCGCGGTGTCGGGATCCAGGCTCACGGCGACTCGCCAGACCCCCCGGGGCAGCCGGGCGGGCAGCGTCGCCTCGAGCGAGGACCCGGACCCGTCCGGTGCACCGGTCAGCGTGCCGGAAGCGTGCAGCGTCCTGCCCGGGGCGCTGAACCTGAGCCCCACCCGCGCACCGCCGGACGCGTGCAGCGGAAGACGGATGCTCAGCCGGGTCCCGGAGGCGGTCACGTCCTGCCGCCGCACACCGTCCAGACCGAGCCGCTTGCCCTTGACCTTCGTGTCCAGCGAGAGGTTCCCGTGCGGTTCGGTCCAGTACGGCAGGACCGCGCGGCCGTCCGCGACACCCGCGTACGGCTCCGGACGAGTGGCGCGCGGGGCGGGTCCCAGACGGCACTCCTTGGTCCAGCCGCCGAGCTTGACCCGGACGACCGCGTCCCAGACCCCGTCACCGGGCAGCGCGGCGGGATCGACGGTCGCGGTGGCCCGCAGCACCAGCCGCACCCGCTCGCCGCCGTCGGCCGGAACCGCCTCCCGGGTGAACTCCACGGGCTGGAAGTACTGTGCGGAGCTCGACCGTTCACGCAGCAGGAGGTCGGCCGTGGCCTGGTCGAAGCGGGCCGCGGTCTCCGCGCCCACCCACGCCACCGCCTCCTCGACGTCCTTCGGCGTGTCGGCCAGCGGGGTGCGGGCGGCGTCCGCGGGGAAGGACATCGGCTCGCCCGCGGAGGCGTACTCGGCGGTGAACTCGATGTGCAGCGTGCCGTCCCGCCACTCCACACGCGTCGGATCCGCCGCGGGGGCGACACCGGCCTCCCACTCGGCGAAGGCCACCACGTCGTCGTACCGGTCGGCCTCGGCGAACGCGGCGACGACCTGCTGCGTCGGCTGCAGCCCGGCCGCCACGCCCGGGCCGAACCGCTCGACGACCACCTTGTGGATCTCCGCGAAGAGCTCCCTGCGGTAGTCGTCCGGCAGCCCCAGCAGCCGTCGTGCCCGCAGCCGTTCCACCATCTCCACCCTCAGCCAGCGGCGGAACAGCCGGTCGCGCACGGCCCCCGGCTCGGTGTACCGCTCGACGACGTCGAGCGCCTCCCGCAGGTTCTTGAAGTACCCGACCGGGTCGAAGCGCTGGAAGCCGGCGTTGGAGGCGTCGTCGCGCCGGATGTGGTAGTAGCAGACGTAGTCGCTGAGCACGGACACGTTGTCCGCGCGCAGGAACGCCTCGGTGACGAAGACGTGGTCCTCCAGGCGCCGCCGTCCCTCCGGGAACCGCAGCCCGATACGGTCGAGGAACTCCTTGCGGAACATCTTGTGCGGGGTGAGGCTGTCGATCAGCGGCGCGTTCGCGACCGTCGCCCGCGGATGGCTGCGCCGGAACAACTCCACCGGCACCCCGCGGTTCTTGCCGGCCATCTTGCCCACCACGACGTCGGCGCCGTTGGCCACGCCGTACTCGTACATCCGCTGGAGGGCCTCGTCGCCCAGGTAGTCGTCGTTGTCGACGAACATCACGAACTCGCCCCGCGCGGCGGCGATCCCCACGTTGCGGGGCTTGCCCGACCAGCCGGAGTTCTCCTGGTGGATCACCCGCATCCGGGGGTCCTCGGCGGCGAGCCGGTCGAGCCGGGACGGAGTCCCGTCCGTGGAGCCGTCGTCGACGAAGACCGCCTCGTACTCGTCGGGAGGCAGCGACTGCCGTTGCAGCGAGGCGATGCAGTCCTCGATGTAGACACCCGGGTTGTACACGGGGACGATGACGCTGACCTTGACCGGCATCTGGATTTTCGGGCCCTTCGGGTCTCTCGCCGTTCGCACGTACGGGCTTGGCTTGCGTGGCCCGATCGTAGCGCCGGTCGTCGGCGTCCTGCCCGTCGCCTCGCCGCCGGCACCGCCCCGTGACGGTCGCCGGCCGCCCGCCGACCGGCTTGCCCGCGGGGCCGTTTGAGGCGTGGCGCTCCGCCCCGGACGCGGTACCGCCTACGCTGCGCCCGTGCGACTCCTGCTGATGTCCGACACCCACCTGCCCCGGCGCGCGAAGCGGCTGCCGGCACCGCTGCTGGACGAACTTCCCTGCTCCGACGTGGTGTTGCACGCGGGTGACTGGGTCGACACCGCCACCCTCGACCTGCTGGAGAGCCGCAGCCGCAGACTGGTCGGCGTGTACGGCAACAACGACGGACCCGACCTGCGCGCCCGGCTGCCGGAGATCGCGTACGCCGATCTCGGCGGGCTGCGTTTCGGCGTGATCCACGAGACGGGCCCGGCGCGGGGCCGCGACATCCGGTGCGCCGCCCGCTTCCCCGGGCTTGACGTGCTGGTGTTCGGACACAGCCACATCCCGTGGGACACCACCGCTCCCACGGGACTTCGCCTGCTCAATCCGGGCTCGCCGACGGACCGCCGCAGGCAGCCCCACTGCACCTATATGACCGCCGTGGTCACCGGAGGCCGGCTCACGGAGGTGGAACTCCACCGGCTTCCCCGGCGCTGACGGTCCGGGCCGCTTCGTGTCGGTGGAAGCGGCCCGGGCGCTGCGAGTAGATGCTTCTCTCTCACGGACCTCCTTCCCGCGATAGGAGGTGACAACGGCTCGCGTACCCCACCCCTGCCGGACTCACACACCCTTATCCGCTCCGGGTTTCCGGCGCCGCGGGGCGGGTGGGGACCGGGGGAGTCAGGGGGCGGGAGGGGCAGGACGGACCGCTCCCCGCAGCGCGCCCGTGCCGCCCGGCGGGTGGTGTCGGTGCTGGTCGCGGTGTCCGAGTAGGGGCATTATATGGCGGGTTGTCCGGCAGTACGCCTGCCGCACATCGCCCTCGGCGCCCCGCGCGCCGCGACTGACCACCACGCACGCGCGAGCACATCGCGCCGGGAGTGCATACCGATGTCTGACCAGCCGGCCCCGCACGGGCCGACCACCGACCCGTACCGCACCGGGTCCCCCCGGACCGCCCGCCCGGGCACGGCGCCGACGCGCCGCCGGCTCCTCGGACTCGGCGCCGCGCTCGGACTGGTCGCGACGGGCGGCGCCCACGCCGCCGCCGCGCTCACGCACCGCCCGTCCGGCACCGGCAGACAGCTGCGCAGCGCCGTGCCGCTGCCCGAGCCGTACACCGTGCCCCTGCCGGTCCCGCCCGTCCTGGCCCCGTCCGGCACCTCGCGGGGCGCCGACCGCTACGAGATCACCCAGCGCCGGGTGACCGCGGAGATCCTGCCGGGGGTGCCCACTGAGCTGTGGACCTACAACGGCACCTACCCCGGCCCCACCGTCGAGTCCCGCCGCGGCCGGCCGGTCACCGTGCTGCACCGCAACGAACTGCCCGTGCCGACGGTGGTGCACCTGCACGGCGGACGAACCCCGGCCGGGTCCGACGGCTACCCCACCGACCTCGTCCTCCCGGACGGATGGGCCGTCCACGACGGCGCGCACATGCCGAGCGACCCGCGCGCCGTGACGAGCCGGGTGACACGGGAGTACACGTACCCGCTCGACCAGCGCGCCGCGCTGCTCTGGTACCACGATCACCGGATGGACTTCACCGCCCCGGCGATCTGGCGGGGCCTGACCGGCATGCACCTCGTCCGCGACGCGGCCGAGGACGCCCTGGACCTGCCCCGCGGCGAACGGGAGCTGGCCCTGACGATCGCCGACCGGGCGTTCGCCGCCGACGGATCCCTGGCCTATCCGTCCCTCGACCCGGAACTGCGCGAACGGCCCGGGGTGACCGCCGCCTACGCGGCCGGCGTGCTGGGCGACGTGATCGTGGTCAACGGGGCGCCGTGGCCCGCCCACGAGGTCGACGCCGTACGCCACCGGCTGCGGCTGCTCAACGCGTCCAACGCCCGGCACTACCGGCTCGAGGCCGTCACGGACGACGGACGACGGCTCGACCTGGTCCAGGTCGGCGCCGACCAGGGGCTGCTCGCCGCCCCCGTCACCCACACCGCCCTGCCCCTCGCGCCCTCGGAGCGGTACGACGTCGTCGTCGACTTCGCGGGCCTGCCGCCCGGCAGCCGGGTGCGTCTGCGCAACCGGCTCGGCGCCGGACGCACCCGCGACGTCATGGCCTTCCGCGTCGCCCGCAGGGCGTACGACCACAGCCGGATCCCCGAGGAGCTCTGTGACGACCTGCCCGTCTGGCGGCGCTCCCAGGCGACCGCGGTCCGCGAGTTCGCCTTCCGCGCGGGACACACGGCGCAGGGGCGCGGCTGGTTCGTCAACGGGCGGCCGTTCGACCCGGCGCGCACCGACGTCCGGGTCCGGCTCGGCGCCGTCGAGGTGTGGCGCTTCACCGCCGACGTCCACCATCCGGTCCACCTCCACCAGACGCGGTTCCGGGTGCTCACCCGGGGCGGACGCGCGCCGCTGCCGCACGACGCCGGCCTCAAGGACACCGTGTCGCTGCGGCCGGGGGAGACGGTCGAGGTCATCACCTGCTTCGACGGGCGCCGGGGCCGCTACCTCTTCCACTGCCACAACGCCGAGCACGAGGACATGGGCATGATGGCCAACCTCGAGATCGTCTGACACCTCCCGGGGCGCCCGTCGTGCCGGTCAGTTCCCGGACGTGCCCGACCAGCCGGCCTCCACCTGGCCGAGGCGGACCCGCTGCGGGTGGTCCCCGACCGGTACGGACACGGTCTTCTCGCCGGTGGCGAAGTCGATGGCGGTGACCCGGTCGGCGCCGCTCTCGGAGACCACGCAGGACTTCCCGTCGCCGCTGACGGTCGCCCAGTACGGCTTGGACACGGCGACGAGCGGGCCCTGCTGCAGGGTCGCCCGGTCGACGACGGTCGCATAGTCGTCCATGGTGCCCGCCACGCACAGCTTGGTGCCGTCGGGCTTCATGGTGATGCCGTGGTGGCGGGAGTCGTTGACCCAGGTGGTGCGGTCGTCGCTGGTGGCCGCGTTCTTCGGCAGGGTCTTGGTGCGGGTGATCCGGTCGGTGGCGACGTCGTACTCGAAGAAGCCGTTGAAGAACGACACCTGGAAGTACAGCTTCGTCTCGTCCGGGGAGAACGCGGCCGGGCGCACCGCGTCCGAGTGGTCCTTCAGACCGATGGCGTCGAGCCGGTCCCGCATGTCGATCACCTTGACCTGCTTGAACGTGGTCGCGTCGACCACCGTGATGCGGCGGTCGCCCTTCGTCCAGTCCAGCCAGGGCGCGTCGAGCGCGGTGTTCACGTCGCCGATGGCCATGTTCCAGATGTGCTTGCCGTCGCGGCTGAAGACGTTCTCGTGCGGCTTGTCGCCGGTCTTGAACGAGCCCAGTTCCTCACCGGTGACGATGTCCAGGACGTGCACCGTGTTGGAGGTCGAGGCCGACACGGCGACCCGCTTGCCGTCGGGGGAGACGGCCATGTGGTCGGAGCGGTAACCGGAGACGGGGAAACGCCAGTTGACCCGTCCGGTGGCGAGGTCGAGGGAGACCACGTCGGCGAAGCTGGGCCGGGAGACGACCACCGAGGCGCCGTCCGGGGTGGAGTACATGTCGTCGACGAACTGGTCGTGGCCCTCGCCGACGCCGCTGCGGATGGCCATGAAGTAGATCCAGCGGATCGGGTCGGCGTTGATCTCGGCCATCCGCTCGTCCCTGTCGGGGATGACGTCGATCCGGCCGATCCTCGCCAGGTCACCGCCGGACTCGATGACATCGGCGGTGCCGTCCCAGTTGTTGCCCACGAAAAGCACCTCCCGCAGGGCGGAGGCAGGGCGCGGGGACGGTGCGTCCTCGGCGGCGCCGGCGACGGCGGGCGCCGTGACGGTGAGGACGAGCGCGGCGGCTATGGCGCACAGGTGCCTGGTTCTGCGGACCGGCATGACGGCTCTCTTCCGGGATCTCGAAGCAGGTGCTCGGGAAGTCAACTTACTGAAAAGTAAGGAAGAGAGCCGTCCGCGACAAGACCGCGTACACGACAAAATCAGGGGCGCCGGCCCCACCGGGTGCCGCCGGGCTAACCGGGTGACAGGACGACGAACGCGGCCGCGAGTGCGAGGGCGCACCCGAACAGCGCACAGCCCAGCAGCCGCTGCCGCAGGTGCCGGTACCGCGTCTCGTACTGCGCCCGCAGTTCCTCGCCCCGCTCCACCGTGCGCTGCCACGACGTCCGGCTGAGGGCCAGATACCGTTCGGCGAACCGCCGGGCAACCTCCTCCCGCTGGTGTTCCGTCAGCCAGTCGATGCCGGCGGTGAGCTCCGCCGCCGCCGTACGCGCCTCGGTGCGGGCGGCGTCGACGAGGAGGTGCCCCTCGATCTCGTTGAGCAGCGCTTCCACATCCGCCGGGTGGCCGCTCACCGGACGCTCAACTCCCGTGCCGGCTCCGGGGCCTGGTGCAGGTCGAACGCCGGGGACTCGCTGCGGATCCGCGGCAAGATTCCACGCCCGTCCCCCTGGAGCGGCTCGCCGAGCGGGCCGCCACCGCCGCCGGGGCCGAGGACGCCCCCGCGGCGCGCAGGGGGACGCACGTGCGGTCGTGGAGCCTGGGCATGAGCGACAGCGAGCCGCCGGTCACCCTGCCCCAGGAGCGGATCGTGCGCTGGACCCCCGACGGCCGGCACACCGAACTCGTCGTGGCCACCGACCCCCGTCATCAGGCCCGCCCCGTCCTCACCGACGAAGGCGGTGAGCAGCGACTCGTCGGCGACGGGCGGGTGATCGGCCGGCGGACCTTCCCGCCGAGCTGGAGCGACGCCCCGCCCGCCGCACACCCGCCCCACGACCCCACCCGGCTGCGCGCCTACCTCGCCGAAACGGCGTACGACCCGCTGCGGACGACCCCCGAACTGCTGGACGCCGCCGCTCAGCTGCTGGACAACTGGACGCTCGGCGCACGCGAGTCGGCCGCGCTCACCCGGCTCCTGGCGGACGCCGACGGACTGCGCCCCACGGGCCGGGTCACGGACCGGCTGGGCCGGCCCGGCCAGGCCTACGTGTACGACGGCGCCCCGGGAATCCGCCACATGCTGATCCTCGACCCGTCCGACGGCGCCGTCCTCGGCCTGGAGGAGACCTTCACCGCCGATCAGCCCGAGTACGGTGTGCGGGCAGGCGAGGTGATGCAGTACCGGGCCTGGATCCGCTGATCACCTCACCGCCGTCGTGCCTACTCGTCCCAGGCCTGGATCATCACCTGACCGGTGATCTTCCCGTCCCGCAGGGTGAGCATCGACTCCGAGAGCACCCGCACCCCGTCCGGGTACTGGCAGCTCTCGCAGTAGGCGGCGTGGTCGCCCTGGACCACGCACGCCTCCAGCTTGTGCGTCATGTCTCGGCTGTACACGTCGTCCAGCACGGCGGCGATCTCGTCCCGGCCGTGCAGGACCTTGGGATGGCTGGGCTGGGCGTTGCGGTCCACGAGGCGCACTTCCGCGTCGTCCGCGTACAGCGACACCAGATTCGCCGATGTGTCCGCCTCGATGCCCCGGCGCAGTGTGTCGGTGCCGAAGACGGGGCGTGCAGCGGCTGTCATGATGACCCACCTCCTCCGAGGCCGTGGCCCGGAACTCCGGCGGGCCGCAACGGCCTCTCCCTACGAGCGTCCTCCGGCCCGGCGGGCAAGGCAAGCCCGGCCGCCGGGCCCGCCCGCGCCGCTCACTCGGCGGTCGCCAGGAACTGGGTGGCCGCCAGCTCCGCGTACAGCGGATCGGCGGTCACCAGCTCCCGGTGCGTGCCCACGGCCCGGACCCGGCCCGCGTCCATCACCACGATCCGGTCGGCCGCCGTCACCGTGGACAGCCGGTGCGCGACCACCAGGACCGTCGTCGTACGGGCCACGTCGGCGACCGTGTCGCGCAGCGCCGCCTCGTTGACCGCGTCCAGCTGCGAGGTGGCCTCGTCGAGCAGCAGCAGCCGCGGCCGGCGCAGCAGGGCGCGGGCTATCGCGACCCGCTGCCGCTCACCGCCGGACAGCTTGGTGCCGCGATGCCCGACCAGGGTGTCGAGCCCGTCCGGCAGCCGTGCCACCACCCCGTCGAGCCGGGTCGTCTTCAGCACCCGCGTCAGGGTGCCGTCGTCCGCCTCGGGGTTGCCCAGCAGCAGGTTGTCCCGCAGCGAGCCCGACAGCACCGGCGCGTCCTGCTCCACGTACCCGATCGACGCCCGCAGCCGCGACAGCTCCCAGTCGGCCAGATCGCGCCCGTCGAGCGTGATCACGCCGGAGCCGGGGTCGTAGAACCGCTCGATCAGCGAGAACACGGTGGTCTTGCCCGCGCCGGACGGGCCGACGAACGCCGTCATGCCCTGGGCGGGCACGGTGAACGTCACTCCGTGGTGGACGTACGGCAGGTCGTCGGCGTACCGGAAGCGGACGTCCTCGAAGGCCAGCGCGGCGGGCGCCGCGCCGGGCGTGGGCAGCGCGGCGGGCCCGTCCGCGGGCTCGGCGGGCAGCCGCAGCGCCTCCTGGATACGCGCGAGCGCGGCGCTGCCCGTCTGGTACTGCGTGAGCGCGCCGACGACCTGCTGGATCGGCGACATCAGATAGAAGACGAACAGCAGGAACGCCACCAGCGTCCCGACGTCGATGGCGTCCGTCGCCACCCGCGCGCCCCCCACCGCGAGCACGGTGATGAACGCGATCTGCATCGCCAGCCCGGCCGTGTTGCCCGCCGCGGCCGACCACTTGGCGGCCCGCACGCTCTGCCGCCAGGACTCCTGCGCGGCGTCGTGCAGCGCCCGCTCCTCCCGCGGCTCGGCGCCGGACGCCTTCACCGTGCGCAGCGCGCCGAGCACCCGCTCCAGCGAGGCGCCCATCAGTCCCACCGCGTCCTGCGCCTGCCGGGAGGCCCGGTTGATGTGCGGCACGATCACGCCGAGCACCGTGCCCGCGAGCGCGATCACGCCCAGCGTGACCCCCAGCAGCACCGGGTCCACGAAGCCCATCAGCGTCACGGTCGCCAGGAGCGTCAGACCGCCCGTGCCGAGACCCACCAGCGAGTCCGTGGTCACCTCGCGCAGCAGGGTGGTGTCGGAGGTGATGCGGGCCATCAGGTCACCCGGCTCACTGCGGTCCACGGCGGTGATCCGCAGCCGCAGCAGGTACGACGACAGCGAGCGCCGCGCCCCGAGCACCACCGACTCGGCGGTGCGCCTCAGCACGTACGAACCCAGCGCCCCGAGGACGGCGTTGGCGACGACGAGCGCCGACATCAGCAGCAGCGCGCCGGTGATCGCCCGGTCGTCCGCGAGGTCGTCGATCAGGTCCCGCGCCACCAGCGGCAGCATCAGCCCCGTCGCCCCGGTCATCAGCGACAGCAGGGCGCCGCCCAGCAGGGCCCACCGGTGCGGCCGGACGTACCCCAGAAGCAGCCGCCACGCGGGTGGTCCGGTTTCCTCGGTCGTGATGCTCACGTCGCCCCCCTCGGCGTCGGACGGAGCGTTCAGGCTACGTCGCCGGGGCGGGCCTGCCGCACGGCGGTCGGCACCCGCGATCATTCGCGCGTAGGGTCGTAGGGAACCACTGGCCGAAGAAGGAGTCAGCAGCATGGCGCAGGAAGTACGCGGCGTGATCGCCCCCGGCAAGGACCAGCCGGTGCGGATCGAGACGATCGTCGTGCCCGATCCCGGGCCCGGCGAGGCGGTCGTCCGCGTCCAGGCCTGCGGGGTGTGCCACACCGATCTGCACTACAAGCAGGGCGGCATCAGCGACGACTTCCCCTTCCTGCTCGGCCACGAGGCCGCGGGCGTCGTCGAGGCGGTCGGCGACGGCGTCACCGACGTGGCGCCCGGTGACTTCGTGATCCTCAACTGGCGTGCGGTGTGCGGGAAGTGCCGGGCATGTCTGCGCGGACGCCCCTGGTACTGCTTCGACACCCACAACGCGAAGCAGAGGATGACCCTCAAGGACGGCACCGAGCTGTCCCCGGCCCTGGGCATCGGCGCGTTCGCCGAGAAGACCCTGGTCGCGGCCGGTCAGTGCACCAAGGTCGACCCCGCGGTCTCCCCGCAGGTCGCCGGACTGCTCGGCTGCGGGGTGATGGCGGGCATCGGCGCCGCGATCAACACCGGCGAGGTCGGCCGGGGCGACTCGGTCGCCGTCATCGGCTGCGGCGGCGTCGGGGACGCCGCGATCGCCGGAGCCCGGCTGGCCGGCGCGGCGAGGATCATCGCCGTCGACATCGACGACCGCAAGCTCGAGACCGCGCGCTCCATGGGCGCCACCCACACCGTCAACTCCCGCGGGACCGACCCGGTCGAGGCCATCCGCGAACTCACCGGGGGCTTCGGCGCCGACGTCGTCATCGACGCCGTGGGCCGCCCCGAGACGTACCGGCAGGCCTTCTACGCCCGTGACCTGGCCGGCACGGTCGTCCTGGTCGGCGTGCCCACCCCGGAGATGAAGCTCGAACTGCCGCTGCTGGACGTCTTCGGCCGCGGCGGCTCCCTGAAGTCCTCCTGGTACGGCGACTGCCTGCCCTCCCGGGACTTCCCGATGCTGATCGACCTGCACCTCCAGGGCCGCCTGGACCTCGGCGCGTTCGTCACCGAGACCATCCAGCTCGACGAGGTGGAGAAGGCCTTCGAGCGGATGCACCGCGGCGACGTGCTGCGTTCGGTGGTGGTGCTGTGATGACCGCCCGCATCGAACGACTCGTCACCTCCGGGCAGTTCAGCCTCGACGGCGGCACCTGGGACGTCGACAACAACGTGTGGATCGTCGGCGACGACCACGAGGCGATCGTCATCGACGCCGCCCATGACGCCGACGCCATCGCCGAGGCGGTGGGGGACCGGCGCCTTACGGCGATCGTGTGCACCCACGCCCACAACGACCACATCGACGCCGCCCCCGCCCTCGCCGAGCGCACCGGCGCCACCATCTGGCTGCACCCCGACGACCTGCCGCTGTGGAAGCAGACCCACCCGGACCGCGACCCCGACTCCTGGCTGGTCGACGGCCAGGTGATCGAGACCGCCGGCGCCGACCTCACGGTGCTGCACACCCCCGGGCACGCGCCGGGCGCGGTCTGCCTGTACGACCCGGGGCTGGCGACCGTGTTCACCGGCGACACCCTCTTCCAGGGCGGTCCGGGCGCCACCGGCCGCTCCTTCTCCCACTTCCCGACGATCATCGACTCGATCCGGGACCGGCTGCTGGCCCTCCCGCCCGAGACCAAGGTCCTCACCGGTCACGGGGACCCCACCACCATCGGCGCGGAGGCCCCGCACCTGGAGGAATGGATCGCCCGGGGCCACTGAGCGGACCCGCCCGGGTGACCGGCGCGAAAAGGTGACAGAAGATGTCCGGCTTACCCGCCACCCTCGAAGCGACAGCAGAGAGCCGGTGACGGGAGGCCGTACATGTCGGAGCAGTTGAAGGAAAGGGTCGCGCTGGTGGCCGGGGCGACCCGGGGAGCCGGGCGCGGCATCGCCGTGGAACTCGGAGCGGCGGGTGCGACCGTGTACGTCACGGGCCGCAGCACCCGCGCACGCCGCTCCGAGTACGACCGCCCCGAGACCATCGAGGACACCGCCGACCTGGTCACCGAGGCGGGCGGCCGGGGAATCGCGGTGCCGGCCGACCACCTCGATCCGGGGCAGGTGAAGGCGCTGGTCGGCCGGATCGCCGACGAACAGGGCCGCCTGGACGTCCTCGTCAACGACATCTGGGGCGGCGAGACCCTCTTCGACTGGGAGGCGCCCGTCTGGGAGCACGACCTGGACAAGGGACTGCGTCTGCTCCGCCTCGCGGTCGAGACGCACGCGATCACCAGCCACCACGCCCTTCCCCTGCTGCTGCGCAACCCCGGCGGACTCGTCGTCGAGGTCACCGACGGCACCG
Source organism: Streptomyces fungicidicus (assembly GCF_003665435.1). Classification (NCBI taxonomy): domain Bacteria; kingdom Bacillati; phylum Actinomycetota; class Actinomycetes; order Kitasatosporales; family Streptomycetaceae; genus Streptomyces; species Streptomyces fungicidicus. Next base: position 620,599 of record NZ_CP023407.1, on the reverse strand, counting down.
CCGACTACAACCGCGACAACTACCGCGTCTCCTTCTTCTACGACCTCGCCAAGTCCTCCGTGCTGCGCATGGCGTTCGCCCTCGGCCACGAACTCGGCCCGCGCGGCGCCACGGCCGTCGCCCTCACCCCGGGCTGGATGCGCTCGGAGATCATGCTCGACCACTTCGGCGTACGCGAGGACAACTGGCGCGACGCCCTCGAGAAGGTCCCCCACTTCGCCATCTCGGAGACCCCGCGCTATGTCGGACGGGCCGTCGCGGCGCTCGCCGCCGACCCCGACGCGGCCCGCTTCAACGGCACCTCCCTCTCCAGCGGCGGCCTGGCCCGGGAGTACGGCTTCACCGACCTCGACGGCAGCCGCCCCGACGCCTGGCGCTATCTCGTCGAGGTCCAGGACGCGGGCAGGCCGGCCGACGTGACCGGCTACCGCTGATCCCCGTCCGCCCCCTGCCGCCGTGATCACCGGGCGGCTACCTTCACCCCATGACGACGGACACACGGCGCTTCGAGGGGTACGGGGTTCTCATCACCGGGGCGGCACGCGGCATCGGCGCGGCCACCGCCCTGCGCTTCGCGCGGGAGGGGGCGCGGGTCCTGGTGGCCGACGTGGACCTGGACGAGGCGGAGCGGACGGCGTCGGCGCTGCGGGGGCGGGGGCCCGGCGCCGAGGCCTTCGCCTGCGACGTGACCGACCGGGCCTCGGTCGAGGCGGCCGTGGCGCACGCCGTGGACGCCTTCGGTTCGCTCGACGTCCTGGTGAACAACGCGGCGCACTGCACCGCGGACGCGCCCCGCTTCGAGGACGAGCCGGACGACGAGTGGGCCGCCGACCTGGACGTCACCCTCACCGGCGCGTACCGCTGCTGCCGCGCCGCACTCCCGCACCTCGCCGCCTCCGGCCGGGGCGCCGTCGTGTGCGTCGGCTCGGTCAACGGCCTCCAGGACTTCGGCAACCACGCCTACAGCGCCGCCAAGGCCGGTCTGGGCTCCCTCACCCGCACCCTCGCCGGGCACGCGGCGCCGCGCGGGGTCCGGGTCAACCTGGTGGCGCCGGGGACCGTCCGCACACGCGCCTGGGCGGGGAGGGACGACGACCTCGAAGCGGCCGGGCGCCTCTACCCCCTGGGCCGGGTGGGCGAGCCCGAGGACATCGCGGCCGGGATCGCCTTCCTCGCCTCCCGCGACGCCTCCTGGATCACCGGCACCACCCTCGTCGTCGACGGCGGCATCACCGCGGTCAACACCGGGTTCCGGCAGGCGCTGCGCGCGGAGGGGTCGTGCGAGCCGTCCGCGTAACAGTCCTGTCGCCCCCTACAACCGATTTTCCCGTTGGGTCGTCTACCTGGCAGAGTGCGCACGCCATGCGCTCACCTCTGCGGAAGGGCAAAACAGACTATGGGGGACATACGTAGACGGAGTGCCGTCGTCCTGGGGGTCACCTCGCTGGTGGCTCCGCTCGCACTCGCGCTCGGGGCGACCCCGGCGCAGGCGGCGAGCTGCACATCCTCGACGGGGCCGTACCAGAAGAAGGTGGAGAAGTTCCTCGGCCGTCCGGTCGACGGAAAGCAGTCCTCCGCCGACTGCAAGGCGATCCGCGCCTTCCAGACCAAGCACGGCATCACGCCGAACATCGGGTACGCCGGCCCCGTCACCTGGGGTGTGATGGACCTGATGAACAAGCAGAAGGCCGTGGGGAAGAACCCGAACAAGTCGGGCAAATGCCCGACGAACAAGGGTCGTATCGCCTGCGTGAACCTCACGCTCCAGCTCAGCTGGATCCAGGACGGGAAGAAGCTGGTCTACGGGCCCGTCCCGGTCCGCACCGGTCGCAACGGGTACGAGACCCGCACCGGCCTCAAGAAGGTCTACTGGCGCAACATCGACCACGTCTCGACGATCTACGACGTGCCGATGCCCTACAGCCAGTTCTTCGACGGCGGCCAGGCGTTCCACTCGGTGGGCGTCAGCATGTGGAACCCGCCCGGCTCGCACGGCTGCGTCAACATGACCAAGACCGCCGCCAAGAAGTACTGGTCGCTGCTGAAGACCGGCGACGACGTCTACGTGTACGGCCGCAAGCCGGGCACCTGACCGGCCCCGGGGCCCCGTCCCGCCGCGGTGGGACGGGGCCGGCCGAGGTGTGAACTCGCCCACGTGACTTGGCAGATGGACGTGAGCAGGGACACTGTCGGAAATGTCCCATGAGCGTGCGATTACTCACAGCGTCTTCACGTCGGGCCCCGTATGCTTCACGACATGTCCACCACTGTTGAACCCTCCTCCGAGCGATCGGCTGCCGAGGTCAACGAGGAGATCCGGGCCCTGTGGCTCCGGTCGGGCGGGACACTGAGCGTCGAACAGCGCGAGGAGTACCGGCGCCTGGTCCAGGAGTGGGCCTCGGCCCTCCCGCAGGCCGCCTGAGCGGCCCCCGGCCGCCTCGCCGTCCCGTCCCCGTGGCACCCGCGACCGCACGGGTGCCCTTCTCGTACCGGCCCCGGCTCCCGCGGGACACGGCGTTCCGCGGGACACCGGTCCGCCCGCATCCGTCCCGCCGGCGGCGCCGCCCGCCGTACGCTCACCCCCACGTCGCCGAGTACTGACGGCGGTAGGCCTTGCGGTCCTGCTCCGCCCGTATCCAGCGCGACGCCACCAGGGCGGCCAGGCTGCCGCCGATCACCAGCAGGCCGGGCCCGACGCTCCGGGGGTCGGCCAGCCGGGACAGCAGAGTCGACGGCTCCGGGAGGATGCCCCGCACCGCGGTCGACGACCCCGGCGAGGCCGCGTCCGGAGCCGCGGCGCCCTCGGTCCGGGACGGGGCGGGGGAGGGGGCCGCCGCACCGCCGTCCGCCTCGGGCGCCACGATGAGCCGCACACCGAGCCGCGCCAGCGCCTTCGTCACCGGCTGGAAGTACGTCGTCCCGCCCGTCCGGCAGTCACCGCTGCCGCCGGAGGTGACACCGAGCGCGACGCCCTCGGAGAACATCGGACCGCCGCTGTCCCCGGGCTCCGCGCACACATTGGACTCGATGAGCCCGCTGACCGTGCCCTCCGGATAGTTCACCGTCGCGTTGAGCGCCGTCACCTCGCCGTCCCGCAGC